>CAOJVE010000113.1 GCA_948444865.1 uncultured Lachnospiraceae bacterium | reverse complement strand
GGTGAGGAGGGTGCGTTATGACAGTATTTAAATATTTTCTGCGGATGGCAAAAAGAAACAGCGGCATGATGTTCCTTTATTTCGCCATATTTCTGACCATCAGTCTGTGCGTGCAGTTTGTCACAGAGGGAAACGGGATGGAGAATTTCCAGGAGGAAAGCCTGGACCTCGCGGTCATAGACCGGGATGGGGGAGAGCTTGCCGGGGAGCTGACCGCGTATCTGGGGCGGCGTCATCATCTGGTGCAAATAGCCGACGACACGGACGTGATCCAGGAGGAATTATTTTACCGGAATGTGCAGTATGTGGCCATCATTCCAAAGGGATTTGCGGGGGAGCTGCAGACGGTCAAGATTCCCGGCGCCAACAGCGCGTTCTATGTGGATTGGCAGATCAATCAGTTCCTCAGCCAGATCGAGGCGTTAAAGGCCGCCGGCTACGCGGGAGAAGAGCTTTACGAAAAGGCGGCGGAGATCGAGGCTGTGAAATCCGAAGTGAAGCTGCTGGACAAAAACGGCCATGGAGGCGCCGCGGCGCCGTACGCCTATATGTTCCAGTACATGCCGTATATTATTTTTTCCATTATCTGCTACGTAATCGGCTACATCATGCTCGGCTTCCGAAAAAAAGACGTGCGCCGCCGGATGAACTGCGCCGCCATGCCGCCCCGCCGCCAAAACGTCCAACTGGTCCTGGGTCATCTGGTTTTGGGTGTGGGCGTCTGGGCAGTCTGCATGCTGCTGCCGGTCCTGTTATATGGAAAAAACTTCCTAAAGGATCGCCATATGCCCCTTTACATGGCCAACGCCTTCGCCGTGACGCTGGTTTCCCTGGCCATTTCTTTTGCCATAAGCGCAGTCGTCCGCCGAGACGTCATCATCAGCGGCATCGTCAACGTGCTTTCTCTGGGCATGAGCTTCACCTGCGGCGTGTTTGTGTCCATGGATGTGCTGGGAAAAGGCATCCGCACATTTGCCCAGTTTCTGCCCTTCTATTGGTATGAGAGCGTGAATCAGATTCTGGCCATGAATGGGTCATTTACCGCGCAGCAGCAGTGGGGGATTTGCAAAGGAATGGGAATACAGGCGCTGTTCGCGATAGCGATTGTCTGCGTGGGGATGGTTTTGGATCGGTATGTGGCGGAGTAGAAAAGCGACAGCCACAGCGGAATTTTCTCTGCCGCAAACACGGGATGCAAAGGACTTGCCTTTTCGCGGAAAATTTGTTATAATTACTTCGTTATAATGATAGAAGGGAATCATTATATTTTCGGTACAGTCATTTCCTGCAGTTTTACAGACTGCATATACACAAAACCTAGGGGACAATAAGGGGAAAAATATTACAAGAACATTGTAAGGAGATCCGCCAAAGGAATTTGTGTGAAGAATATGAAGAAGAGAAGAATAAGAAGGAAACGAAACAGAAGAAGGGCGCGTGCCATTAGACGGATGCTGCTTTTAGTGGCTGCTTTTATAGCGTTGCCGCTTTTCTGTGTGGCAGTTTTCTTGATCAGGACCCCTGCCCATACTTCCAAGGGCGCACAGGCCGTTGTGGCGTCTGCGGAGCAGGAAGTTATGGCAAGCGAAACCCTTACCAGCGAAGGGGGCATTGTATCTACTGGAATATCGGGAGTTGTGAACGGGATTTGCGTGACAGACATGCCGGAACATCCCATCCGCAAGATTGGGACCAGCTATGAAGCGGTGATCGTCGGACAGCGGGCGTCACGGGCGATGGCGGTCAGCGTCATGCCGGTGGGCGAGAGTGCGCAGGCGATGGTGGAGGGCTTAAGTTATTTCTCCCAGAGCCGGGCGTCGTCGTCTACAGTTATGTCCGATTTGGATTACGAGACGCTTTTGAGCATTGTGGAGGCGGAAGCCGGCGGCGAGGATATGAAGTCCCGGATTTTAGTGGCGAATGTAATCCTGAATCGTGTGAAAGATCATCATTTTCCCAACACTGTGTCAGAAGTGGTCTGGGAAAGAAACAACGGCGCTACGCAGTTTTCACCTACAGAGGATGGCAGAATAAGCACTGTTGAGATATCGGAAATGACAAAGGAAGCAGTCAGACAGGTTTTGGAAGGCTTGGATTATTCAAAGGGAGCGTTGTTCTTCGTGGCCAAGGATCAGGCGCTGGAGAGCAATGTGGACTGGTTTGAGTCGGATCTGAAACTTTTGTTTGAACATGGTGATCATGCTTTTTATACCTTTCCCTGATTGGGAACAAAAAAAGAACCCGGAGGAGCGTTTGGCTTTTTCCGGGTTTTTTATCTTAAAAAGATATTAAATTTTCCTATCCCACTGGCATATTGGAGTGAAGTATTATATAATATGTATAAGCCATCGAAAGGCTCGTCAGAATTATAAATCATTCAACAAATACAACAGATATAGCCGTGGGAGGAAGGAAATGGCAGTAGTAAAGGAATTAATACGCACAGAGGGCAATGGAAGCATCAGTTTTGGCGATTATGAGCTGGATAAGAAATCCAAGCTATCTGATTTTGACCACCAGGGAGACATGTACAAAGTTAAGACCTTCAAGGAAATCACAAAATTAGAGCGAAATGGCGTTTTCGTCTATGAATCTGTTCCGGGGACGGCTGTATTTGAGTTGGAACAGACGGACGGCGGCATGAATTTCCGCGTGGAGGGATACGAGGATTCCCAGATTACGGTGGAATTGGAAGAGAGCATGGAGTACGAGATTTTTATCAATCAGGAAAGCATCGGCAAGATGAAGACCAACTTGGGCGGAAAGCTTTCCTTCAGTGCGGAACTGGAAAATGGGGCTATTGCAGAGGTTAAGATTGTAAAATTGTAGTTGCCATACAGACGGAATAAAGCAAAGGGGGCGTTGCATTTTTGACGCCCCCTTTTTGTGACTGGGAAAGGGGAATGAAAAGATGGCGAAAGCAAAGAAGACGGCGTTTTTCTGCCAGAGCTGCGGTTACGAGTCGGCCAAGTGGATGGGCCAGTGCCCGGGCTGCAAAGAGTGGAACACATTTGTGGAAGAGCTGCCTGTGGACAAACCCGCGGGCAGGAATAAGGGCATTGGCGCGGCGGCGCACAGGTCGGAGCCGGTTTCGCTTCGGCAGATTGATATAAAGGAAGACGCTCGGGTCAGCAGCGGGCTGGCGGAGCTGGACCGGGCGCTGGGCGGCGGGATTGTGGAGGGGTCGCTGGTGTTGGTGGGCGGCGATCCGGGCATTGGGAAGTCCACGCTGCTCTTGCAGATGTGCAGGAATCTGGCGCAAAAGGGCATGAAAGTCCTGTACATATCCGGGGAGGAATCCCTGCGGCAGATTAAGCTGCGGGCCAGACGGATCGGGGAATTTACCGACGATCTGCTGCTGCTGTGCGAGACCAGCTTGGGCGTGATTGCGCAGGTCATCGAGCGGCAGAAGCCCCAGGCGGTGATCATCGATTCCATTCAGACCATGTACAACGAGGAAATCTCCTCGGCGCCGGGCAGCGTCTCCCAGGTGCGGGAATCCACCAGCGTCCTTTTGCAGATCGCCAAGGGAAAAGGCGTCAGCATTTTCATCGTGGGACATGTGACCAAGGAGGGAAACGTGGCCGGCCCGCGGGTGCTGGAGCACATGGTGGACACGGTGCTCTATTTCGAGGGGGACCGGCACGCCTCCTATCGGATTTTGCGCAGCGTGAAAAACCGCTTCGGCTCCACCAACGAAATCGGCGTGTTCGAGATGCGGGACACGGGCCTTTCGGAAGTGAAAAACCCGTCGGATTTCCTGCTGGACGGCCGGCCGGCGGACGCGTCGGGCTCGGCAGTGGCCTGTTCCATGGAGGGCACCCGGCCCATACTCATAGAAGTGCAGGCCCTGGTCTGCAAGACCAACTTCGGGATTCCCAGAAGAACGGCGGCGGGAGCGGATTTCAACCGGGTCAACCTGCTGATCGCCGTGCTGGAAAAAAGGCTGGGGCTGAACCTGGCCAACTGCGACGCCTACGTAAACATCGCCGGGGGCATCAAGATGCACGAGCCGGCCATCGACCTAGGCATTGTCCTGGCGATCATTTCCAGCTACCGGGACCAGCCCATACCGGATTCGGTGATCGCCTTCGGGGAAGTGGGCCTAAGCGGGGAAATCCGGGCGGTGAGCATGGCCCAGCAGCGGGTGCAGGAGGCCAAAAAGCTGGGCTTTCAGACAGTGATTTTGCCGAAAGTCTCCATGAAAACCGTGGACAAAATAAAAGGAATCCGCCTTCTGGGCGTGCAGAGCTTAAAAGAAATCATGGCGCTGCGATTTCTGGACTAAAATAGTATAAATTATTGATTTTGCAGCGAAAATGGATTATAATAAAAAAAACGAAAAATGGAAGGAGGCATTCGACTGTGAAAAGTTATTATGAAATATTGGGGGTGGAGCCGGACGCCACGCCAGAGGAGATCAAACGCGCCTATCGGAAGCTGGCCAAGCAGCACCATCCGGATTCCCAGGATAACGATTCGGCGTCCAACGCCAAATTCCAGGAGATTTCGGAGGCGTACGCCACCTTGTCAGACCCGGAACTGCGGCGCAAGTACGATTATCTGGGGGACGACGCCTATCGGCGGATGGGACCCCAGCAAAAGAGCGACGATGACGAATACGAGACGGCGGACGGACACTGCGGCGCCTGTGACATGGGCAAAAAGAAGAAAGAAGAGGACGAAGGGCCACCGCCCAAGAGCATCCGCATGGCGGTTCACTTAACGCTGGCGGAGACGCTGCGGGCCGTGGAAAAGACCGTTACCTTTTACATTAAAGAGAAATGTCCCCGCTGCCAGGGCGAAGACGCGGACCTGGAATTTTACGAATGTCCGGTGTGCGGCGGGAAAGGCCGCGCCGTCCAGTTTGAATCCAACTGGGGCTATAAAGTCCGCCGGGAAGTTTTCTGCAACACCTGTCGGGGAAAAGGAAAGATTCCAAAAGAGATCTGCCCGGAGTGCAACGGCCTGGGCTACAAAGAGAAAAAATGGCAGTTCCGCGTGAAAATCCCCGCGGGCTCCTACGAGCGGCAGTATTTTTTCCTGCAGGACATCGCCTGCTGCGACGAGGAGGAAGTGGAACGGGTGCCCACCGAGGGCAAGAATCTGATCGTAATCGTTCTGGTGGATGAGGACAAACAGTTCGAGCGCAAGGGCTATCACCTCTATTCCACCTTTGATGTGGATTACACGACCCTGGTTTTGGGCGGAACGGTAAAGATTCCCACCATTGAAGGGGACGTAAGCCACCAGATCCCAGAGGGGATGCAGATCGGGGGCCGGATACAGCTTTTGAACCGGGGATTGATCCGACCGAAGAAGATGGGCGGCCGGGGAGATCAGTATGTGACGCTAAACGTGCGAATCCCCCGTGGCCTGACGGCGCGCCAGAAACAGGCGTTGAAGGAATTTCAGAAAACTTTGCAGGAAGAGGCGTAGGCTTCCATGCAGCTCCGGGTGGCCGCGCCCCGGAAGTAGCGGGTCTGGCCCAGCGCATTGACAGGCATAACGCCCATCAGGGAGTTGGTGACGAAGCACTCGTCCATGTGAAGCGCGTCCTCTTTTGTCAAAACCCGCTCGGTGACGGGAAAGCGTTCCAGAATGAAGCGGCGCACCACGCCGGGGAGCAGGCCGCAGGACACAGGCGGCGTGTAGAGCCGCCCTTGCCGGGCGAAGAAAATGTTGGTGGAAGTTCCCTCGCAGATTTCTCCCCGGCTGTTGCAGAAGATTCGCTCGTCCTCCCCCAGCATCACGGCGCGGCGTTTTTCCCAGATGCAGTCTCCGTAGTTGAAAGTCTTGTGGCGCACCAGCGGGGAAGTTTCGTTGCGGTAAACCTGGCTGTAGGTCAGCCGAAATCCGGCCTGGATTTTCTCCGGGGTATAGGGGTTTTTGCGCAGGGTGAAAATAACATTTTCGCCGGACGCCAGAATCTTCATCCCGCAGCCGGCCGTCTGCCGGCAAGACAGCCAGTCCAGCGCCTGGGATCGCTTTACCGGCGGCTGTTTAATATACAGTTCCTTCATGGAATTGTTGAGCCGCTCCAGGTGCCAGTCCAGAAACAGGGGCGTTTTTTCCTGCAGACAGATGGTCTCGAAGACCCCCAGGCCAAACTGATAGCCTTCATCCAATGTAATCCGCATAAGCGTCTTCCTCCTTAAGCATTCAGATGCAATGCAGCGCGCGCAGCAGCGCCCGCGCCTTCTGCAAAGTTTCCTCATATTCAAATTCCAGATCCGACTCATAGGTTATGCCGCCTCCGACGCCCAGATGGTACAGGCCGTTTTTGTAAACAGCTGTGCGTATGACGATGTTCAGATCGCATCCGCCGTCCAGGGACAGATAGCCGATGGAGCCGGTGTACAGATTTCGCCGGCTGTGCTCCAGCTCGTCAATCAGCTCCATGGCCCGCAGCTTCGGCGCGCCGGTGATGGACCCGCCGGGGAAAGTCGCCTCCAAAAGATCCATGACTGTCAGTTCCGGGCGCAGCCGGCCGGTGATATTGGAGATCAGGTGGAAAACAGTGGCGTAGGCCTCCACCGAAAACAGCTCCGTCACCTCTACGCTTCCGGGAATGCAGACCCGGTTTAAATCATTTCGCTCCAAATCCACAATCATCAAGAGCTCGCTTTTATCCTTGCCGGATTCCATCAGCTCCCGCTTAAGCGCGATGTCCTCGGCCAGCGTGGCGCCGCGTTTGCGGGTTCCCTTGATGGGCCGGGTCTGGATTGTGCCGTCCTTCATCTGCAAGAAACGCTCCGGGGAGGCGGACACGATCTGGAAATCGCCGTAATTTAAATATCCGCCAAAGGGCGATGGATTGCAGACGCGAAGATTCTGGAACATCTCAAAGGGCGCCATGACGCTGGCGATTTTAAGCTGCTGCGTCATGTTGGCTATGTAGATATCCCCTTCCACAATATACTGGATCATCCGCTGCACCGCGTCCATATAGTCCCCTTTGGTGAAATTGGCTGTGACGATGCCGCCTTTTGAAAAGCCCGGCCCGTCGTCGGGCGTTTTTTCGGCGCGCAGCAGCAGAGATTTCATCTGCGCCATGGCATCGTCGGGGTCCTGTCCGCAGTCACCGGCTATCAGATGCAGCCGATGGCGGGCGTGGTCTTCGATGATAAAGCTGTCGTAGAAAACCAGGATGCTCTCCGGGATGTCCAGCTCTTTTGGATGGCGGGACGCCACGCCTTCCTTTTCGCGCCCATAATCATAAGAAAAATACCCGATGGCCCCGGAAATCAGCGGAAGATCCGTAGGGTTTTCCTCCCGGTGGGCCTTCAGGTAGTTCTTGATCCAGTATTCAAAAGAATCGGCGGACGCTTTTCCGTTTACGGTAAATGCGTCCCCTTTCACCAGCTTCAGGTAAGGATGCAGGCCGATGATCGAGTGGCGGCCCAGCTGATTCGGCAGGGAGGAATCCAGGAATGCCGCGTCTTTTTGCTCCTGTATCTGGGCGAAGATCCGGTGAATGGGCGGATAATCTTTAAATTCCTGCATAAGCCTCATAAAAGCTCACCTTCCTTTCGCAAATGTTGAGAAAGTTGGCCAGAAGCTGGTGGCCGAACTGGGTCAGGACCGCCTCCGGGTGAAACTGCACGCCGTAAATGGGCATGGCATTGTGGGAAAGGCCCATGATCTCGCCGTCGGGGCTTACGGCGCTGACGGAAAGGCAGGCGGGAAGATTTTCCCTGGAAACGACCAGGGAGTGGTAGCGGGTGACTTCAAAAGACGCGGGCAGGCCTGCGAAGAGGCCGGCGCCGTCGTGGAATACCGGGGTGATCTTCCCGTGCATGGGCCGCTGTCCCTTGCAGACTTTCGCGCCGAAGGCATGGGCGATAATCTGGTGGCCCAGGCACACGCCCAGGATGGGGATTCTGTTCTGAAACGTCCGGAGAATCTGGAGGGATTTATCCGCGTCCGCCGGACGCCGAGGACCGGGGGAGAGGATGAGGCCTCGGGGCGCCAGCGCGTAGATCTCCTCAATGGAAGCCTCGTCGGCCCGGCGGACAAGCGTGTCCTGGCCCTCCTCCTTTAGATAGGCGGACAGATTGTAGACGAAAGAATCGTAGTTGTCGATGATGTAATACATAAAAAAAGACCCTCCTTACTCTTTGGATTTACTTTGGATTCGCATCCGATCGCGTACAGTCGTTATCCCAAATATTTTAAGTAAGTTTAGGTCCGTAACCTGTATTCAATTATTTTCTGCAATTATTCTACTTCTTTTGGCGGGCAAAGTCAATATGCTTCTTTTTCTATTTTATCCAAATTATTTTTACATTTTCTCCACATTTTTACATAAACTTTACTTATAGCTCTCTCAGATTTCACAGGGGAGCGCTACAGTGATTGCACGATCACGAAAGGAAGGCGGGAAAATGAATATTCTAAATATGTTTACAATGATTGGTGGATTGGCGCTTTTTCTGTACGGGATGCATATTTTGGGCGAAGGGCTTTCCAAGCTGTCCGGCGGCCGGATGGAGTCTCTTCTCTCCAAGATGACGAGCAGTCCCTTCAAAGGCGTTTTGCTGGGCGCGGGGACCACGGCTGTGATTCAGTCTTCTTCCGCGACCACGGTTATGACGGTTGGCTTTGTCAATTCGGGGATCATGCAGCTAAAGCAGGCGGTGGGAATTATCATGGGCGCCAATATCGGGACCACGATCACCTCTTGGCTCTTAAGCCTGTCCGGCATTAAAAGCGACAATGTTTTTGTGATGCTGTTCAAGCCGGAAGCCTTTTCGCCCATTTTGGCCATGATCGGCGTTATCTTTCTGATGTTTGACAAATCGGAGAGGAAGAAGGATGTGGGCGGCATCTTATTGGGATTTGCCATACTGATGTTCGGCATGGAAACCATGAGCTCCGCGGTGGAGCCGCTAAGAGACATCCCCCAGTTTACCCGGCTGTTTGTGGCCTTTTCCCATCCCATTGTGGGCATCCTCGTGGGAACGGTCCTGACTGCCGTCATACAGAGTTCCTCCGCTTCCGTGGGGATTCTGCAGGCGCTTTGCGTCACGGGGAGCATTCCCTATTCCGCGGTTGTGCCGATTATCCTGGGGCAGAATATCGGAACCTGCATTACGGCCCTTCTGTCCTCCATCGGAGCCAAGGCCAATGCAAAAAGGGTGGCGTTCATCCATCTGTATTTTAATCTGATTGGAACGGTCGTCTTCATGGTTGGGTTTTATGCGCTGCATTATTTCTTCCTGTTTGATTTTTTGAAAGAGGTGGCCACGCCCACGGGGATTGCTGTGTTCCATTCCTGTTTCAATATTTTTTCGGCGGCCATCCTGTTTCCGTTTTCCAATCAGCTGGTGACGCTTGCCAGCATTTCCGTTCCGGGAAAAGATGGGGATGCGACGCCAAAATCGCCATTAAAGCTGGCGGCTCTGTCCAATATGGATAAGCGGTTTTTGGACAAGCCTTCTTTTGCGCTGAGGCAGTGCAAAAAGACCACGGGCGTTATGCTGGAGCTGGCCAGCGAAGCGGCGCTGGACGCGTTTTCGCTGATCGCTGATTTCAGCAAGGCCGCGGCGGACG
>CAOJVE010000112.1 GCA_948444865.1 uncultured Lachnospiraceae bacterium | reverse complement strand
CAAATTTTGTTTCGCCTCTGTTTACCTGCTGGCATACATCGGCCGGAGCCAGGTCTACCGCCAGGGCGTTCCAGGGAGCCAGGCAGGTCCACACGTCCTTAAAGCCGAAATACAGCGGCTGCTGTCCAGAGGCCTGGATTTCTTCACATAATTCAATAAATTCGTCCCAGGTAGTAGGGATTTCCCACTTGTTTTCCTTAAACATTTCCCGGTTGTATAAAACGCCGGCGGCGTTGGCCACGTAGGGAACGCCGTAAACGCCGTCCATGGGCACGAATTCCAGGTTTTTCGCAATGTCCAGGTAGGATTCTTTTACCTGGGAAATTCCCTCGAAGTCAGAAATATCCGTCAGAATCTCTGCATCCAGGAAATTGGAATAATTCACATCTCCGCCGATCCCGATGATGTCGGGGGCGTCTTCTTTGATTAAACGTGTTTTCAGTACAGTCATGGCGTCGTTGGGGGATTCAATCTCCAGATAAATGTCATCATGGGTGGCATTGAATTCCTCCTCCATCTTCTCGAAAGCTTTTACCGCTTCCGGCTTGTACTGAAGGATGCTGATACGGGTTTTTCCGTCTGCCGTTTCGGAATCCGAGCCGCATCCGGCAAGCCCTGCGGTGATGCCCGCCAGCATGGCCGCCACAAGCGTTGTAGCAATTACTTTTTTCTTCATCATACTACACTTCTCCTTTTCCTTTGGTTATTTTGCATGATTTTACTACCCATTTCAAGGGGGATAGTAGCATTTTTCCTATAAAAAGTAAATGCGCCCATGTGTGTATAATATACCAATTTGGGTGATTCTAATAAAATAGTTGAAGTAAGGACGCATTTAGGTATATAATAGGGAAAAATATAAAAATTTCGTAAAATTCATACAAAATTTTTATGAACTATTATACAGATTGTAAAATACGCGAGGAAAGAGGTGTGCAAAATGTCAGATGTTTTGTTTTCGGTTTTTCCAAATGAGCGGTTTATTGATTTAACATTATACCAGAGCGGGTATGAAAAGTGTGATCCTATGCACGGATATGGGCCAAATATACGGAATCATTTTTTATTTCATTATATTATCTCTGGAAAAGGAACTTTCCGGGCAAATAGTAAGAATTTAGACTATACGGATTACGAATTATCAGGCGGCTGCGGCTTTTTCATCGAGCCGGGATACGTGAATCACTACTGGGCGGATGGGGACGACCCCTGGGAGTATATCTGGGTTGAGTTTGACGGGCTGCGGGCCAGAGCTTATGTGGAAGCGGCGGGGCTTTCCCACGCGCATCCGGTGTACCGGCCCGAAAACCCGGAGGACGGCGCAAAGCTGCAGGAAAATATGTTTGCCATTGTAAAGGCGGACAACGGAGCCAGTCTGTATCAGATCGGCTACCTCTACCTGTTCGTGGACACGCTGATTCGCACATCCCAATCCAGGAAGCAGGCGTTGGGCGGGAAGCTTCGGGAGTTTTATGCCCGGGAGGCCATCAATTACATCGAACACCATTATGCGGAAAACATCACGGTGGAAGAGCTGGCCGAGATCTGTCGGCTGGACAGGAGCTATTTTGGCAAAGTGTTCAAATCAGCGGTGGGCCAGCCGCCCCAGGAGTTTCTGCTGCGGTATCGGATGGAAAAGGCGGCGGAGGCGCTGGAGCTTACTTCGGAGTCCATCGCGGACATCAGCGTTTCGGTGGGATACGCCAACGCGCTTCATTTTTCCCGCGCCTTTAAAAGCGTCTACGGCATGTCGCCCAGGGAATACCGGCAGAAAAATAAATTAATGGAAAAAAGATGGCGTGAGTGAAACGTTGACGGTAAAAACGGCACGTGGTAAAATTTGGATGAAAACGGAAGAGTAAAGGAGAATCGCCATGAATGATAAAACGAAATATCAGATCATGAAAAACCGGGAATTTTTAAAGGGTTACCATGCAGGAGACGCGGGCGCGGAGCAGACGGACCAGGAACAAAAACTGCCGGGCATTTCCAGTCTGAAGAGAAAAAAGCACAGAAATGTCATCCCGCTTCCGGCGGAATTTAACAAACTGGGAATCTCCGGCGACATCTGGGATCTGATTATGGGAAGGGAGAGCTGCCGGAAATTTTTGCCGGAAGAGCTGACTCTGCCGGAGCTGTCTTTCCTTTTGTGGGCCACCCAGGGCATCCGCAAATTTGCCGGCAATAAAAATCCAATCACATTTCGCAGCGTTCCCTCGGCCGGCTCCCGCCATCCGCTGGAGACGTATCTGTTCGCCAACCATGTAAAAGGGCTAGAAAAAGGCGCGTATCACTATCTGCCCGACGAACACGCGCTGGAGCGCTGGGAGGTGGAAGACGATTACGACGCCCAGCTGACCCGCGCGCTGTGCGGTCAGCACTTCGCCGCTGCCGCGCCGGCGCTTTTCGTGTGGAGCGCCCTTCCCTACCGGACGGAATGGCGGTACGGGCTGAAGGCGGCCAAATACATCCTTCTGGACGCGGGCCATATGTGCCAGAACCTCTATCTGGCCGGCGGGTCCATCGGCTGCGGCGTCTGCGCCATCGGCGCCTACGACCAAGATTATATGGACGAGATTCTGGGATTCGCCCCCGGCCCGTCGGACAATCCTCTGTACGAGTGCACGGTCTACGCGGCCTGCGTGGGAAAGAAGAAGAGGAACGCCTCCGATGCATAAAATCCTGATGATCGACGACGATGAACAGCTCTGCGCCCTGGTCTGCAAAAGCGTCGGCGCGGAAAACATAAAGGCGGATTACTGCCACACAGGGCAAAGCGGACTGCGCAAATTAAAGGAGACGGACTATCAGCTGATCATCCTGGACGTGATGATGCCCGGCATGGATGGCTTCGAGACTCTGGCGCGCATCCGCCAGGAAACCAACGCGCCCGTCCTTATGTTCACCGCCAAAGACGACAGCCTGTCCAAAGTCCAGGGGCTGCGCACGGGCGCGGACGACTACCTGACCAAGCCCTTTGACATGGACGAACTGCTGGCCCGCGTTCTCTCGCTGATCCGCCGCTACACCCGTTTCAACCAGAAAGAAGAGCCCCAGACGCTGGAGTTCGACGGGCTGACCATCGATCTGAATCAGCGTTCCATCGCCGCGGCGAACGGGAATTTTACGCTGCCGCCCAAGGAATTTGACGTGTTGTTTTTCCTGGCGAAAAATCAGGGCAAAATCCTGACGAAGCAGCGGATCTACGAGGAAGTGTGGGCGGAGCCCTACGTCTACGACGACAGCAACATCATGGCCATCATCAGCCGCCTCCGCAAAAAAATAGAGGAAAATCCCAAGGACCCCAAGTACATCCAGACCGTAAAAGGCATTGGCTACCGTTTTAACAAGGAGGCATGACTTATGTATCTGGAACTGTTTTTTGTCTGCGGGATTTCGATTGCCGTCTGCGCCGTCCTCCTTTCTTATCTCGCGATCCGGCGGGCGAAAAGGCAGATCCGGCAGATGGCGGAGGCGCTAAAAGACATCCGCGCGGGCAACGGGAACCGGCGGATTTTGTCGGAAGCCCATGAGCTGACGGCTCCGCTGGCCTATGGGATCAACGACGTTGTGCGGGCCTATGAAGAAAAGCTGGCGGCTTTTTCCCAGGCGGAGGAGACCAATAAGCAGCTGATGACCAGCCTTTCCCACGATGTGCGCACGCCGCTGACTACGCTGATCGGCTACCTGGACGCGGTGCACAGAAATTCCGTCGCGGGAGAGGAGCGGGAGGCTTACGTGGAAATCGCCCGCCGAAAAGCCCACGACCTGAAAGATTACATCGCCGTGCTCTTTGACTGGTTCAAGTTAAATTCCGACGAGTTCACCCTGCGCATGGAGCGAACGGAAGCCGCGGAGCTGACAAGGGACATCCTGATCGGCTGGATTCCGGTTCTGGAGGAAAAGCAGGTGGCTTACGCCGTTTCCATCTTGCGGGAACCGCTGTGGGTCTGTCTGGATAAGGATGGCTACGGGCGGATTCTCAACAATCTGATGCAAAACGCGCTGGCCCACAGCCAGGCCGCAAAGATCTCCGTTGCCTTATCCGTGGAGGGCGGTCGCTTAAAGATTACGCTGGCGGACGACGGCGTGGGCATGGAGCGGGAGGATTTGGAACATATCTTTGAGCGTCTGTACAAATGCGACAAAGGCCGCGCAAAAAAGGGCAGCGGCCTGGGGCTTTCCATTGCGCGGCAGCTCACCGAAAAAATGGGCGGCCAGATCCGGGCCGACAGCGAAAAAGGCAGGGGAACGTCCTTTACCTTAAGTTTTCCATTGCAAGATTAATGCAAGGCCGGCGCAAGGTTTATGCAAGGGCGGCGTGATAGAATACCCGGTAAGAAAAAGTATAAGGAGGCATGGACATGAGCGGATATGTCATCGAAACGAAAAATCTTACCAAAATCTATGGCGTGCAAAAAAGCGTCGCCAACTTGAATCTCCATGTGCAAAAAGGACGCATCTACGGCCTGCTGGGCAGAAACGGTGCGGGGAAGACCACGGCCATGAAGATGCTGCTGGGCCTGACCCGTCCCACTTCCGGCGAGGTAAAGATCTGGGGAAAGCCGCTGGCTAAAAACGAGAAAAACCTGCTGCCCCGCATTGGCGGACTGATCGAGTCCCCCGGATTTTATCCCAATCTCACCGCCACGGAAAATCTGCGCATCTTCGCCACGCTAAGAGGCGTGCCCGGCCGTCGTTCCTTAAAGGACGCGCTGGATCTGGTGGGGCTTCCCTACAAGGACAAAAAATTATATTCCCAGTATTCCCTGGGCATGAAGCAGCGGCTGGCCATCGCCCTTTCCGTCATGCACGACCCGGAGCTTCTGATTCTGGACGAACCCATCAACGGGCTGGACCCCATCGGCATCGCCGAGGTGCGCGCATTTATACGGGAGCTGTGCGTGAAAAAGGGGAAAACCATCCTGATTTCCAGCCACATTCTCTCGGAAATCGCGCTCCTGGCCGACGACATCGGCATCATCGACCATGGCGCGCTGCTGGAGGAGGAGAGTTTGCAGCAGCTGGAGCGAAAAAGCAGCAAATACGTGCATTTTGTCCTGTCCGACACGGCGCAGGCGGCCCGGATTCTGGAGCGGACGTTTGGCGAAAGACAGTTCACAGTCCACGACGACCAGAATCTTTACCTGCATAACCTTAATCTTCCCACAGGCCGGCTGGTGACGGCTTTTGTGGAAAATGGGCTGGAGGTTTCCCAGGCGCACACCTGCGAGGAAAGCCTGGAAGATTATTTCAAACGGGTGACGGGAGGTGAGGGCATTGCTTAGGCTGATCTTTTGCGAATTCTGGAAATTAAAGCGCAGGAAGCTGCTCTTTTTTGCTTACCTCACGTCAGTGGCGCTGCCCGCTTTATTTGCGCTAATACTGCCTGAGAAAAGCATGGCGAATTTTATGAGCATTACCCGGCAGGAGAACGGGTTCCTTTTGCTGATTCCGCTGACGGTGGTCATCGCCGCCAATTTATTTTTCCAGGAACAGGATCTGGACACGCTGAAAAACTTGCTTTGCATCCCGGTGACCAGGGCGCAGCTGGCCGTCGCCAAGGCTTTTGTGCTGCTGGCCTTCGACGTGGCCTATGAGCTGGCTGGGTACGCCGTCGGCCTTTTGATGGCGGCGGCATGCGGCGCGTCTTTGGAAGGCTGGGGCCAGCAGCTTTTTCTGAATGTCTGCGCGGGCGTTTTGCTCTGGGCGGCGGCGCTGCCCGGCGCGCTTTTGGCGGTCTGGTTCAATAAATCCTATATTATTTCTGTAATTCTGGCCTTTGGCTATGCCATCCTAGGCTATATTATGCAGATCAGCGACGCCTGCCTGCGCGCGCCGCTGGGGCTGAATGTGCAGACGTTCCTTCCGGTTCCGCTGATGTTTCGGTGGCTGTATCAGTATAATGCCTTCGAGGCGGGGAGCATGGTGGCGGAGTTTTACGAGGGATTCCGGCCGTATTTTGTTTCCACGCCCACGATTTTCGCCATACTGATGGGGGAAGCCGTTATCTGCGTGGCGGCCATGATCAAAGCGTACCAGAGACAGAGCGTATAGGAGGGACGAAAAATGACAGCGATTATCAAGACAGAATTTCAGAAAATCAAACGGTATCATATCATGCTGATCGGCGTGCTGGGCATGGCCTGTTCGCCCCTTTTGCAGCTTTTCAGCCAGGCGGTGATCGCCGAAGAATTAAAAAACCCCAATTATGACTTTGCGGCGCTGATAAAAAGCTCCGTCTGGGGCAGCGCCACCATCTTTATGCCGGCGGTTTTTACCCTGATCGGCGGCTACTTAATCAACCGGGAATATGTGGACGACACCCTGAAGAACGTCTTAATCGTCCCCATTTCCTTCCGAAAATTCCTGGCGGGAAAACTTATGGCCATGGGCATTCTGGCGGTGATCCTGGGCGTTTACTGCTTCGCCGTCACGGTGGCGGCAGGGCTTTTCGCGGGGCTTCCCCATTTAAACGCCGCTGTGCTGGCCGGCGGGTTTTTGCAGATGGCCGGGCTTGCCTTCTGGGTCTATGTCGCCGTTTTGCCGATCATCGCCGCGGGCAGCGTCCGGCCGGGCCGGTTCATGGGCGGGGCCGTCGCGGCCTTTATCCTGGGATACTGCTGCATGTTTTTTAAAGAAGGGCTGCTGCGGGACATTTATCCCTTCTCCGCCGCCATGACGCTGGTCGGCTTTGACACGGCGGATTTTGCGGGAACCTCTCAGATGGGCAGCGTGCCGCTGGGGGCGGCTTCCTTGGGGCTTATGCTGGCGGTTACGGCCGTTTTGCTGCTTTTTGCCAAAGCCCCGGAAAACGCCGGAAAAGCTCGAAAGAAAAAAGGCGGCAAAAAGACGCTGCGGGCCGCCCAGCGCAGACGGCAAATGTAAAAAGACTCTTAAAGTTCTTAAATTGAGCCATTTGGGACCGGATCTATGGTAGAATAATTTCAGAAAAAATCAAGGGAAGGAGAAAATGAGCATGGCGGAGGAAACAAGAATAATTCTGGACGAAATGGCCAAAATAAAGGCGCAGATTACGGATATCCAATGCACGCTGGAAAACGAGACAAACCGTAATATTCAGTTGATTGCCGAAGGTCATCTGGATCTTCATCGGAATCTGGACGAGGCGCTGAAAGTAGAGAGTGAAAAAGAGATGCTGTTGATTCGCGTAAACCGATTGGAGAACGATTTAAGGAGAATAAAAGAGCGCATTGAAAATATCGCATGATTTTTTTGCCCGGAGGCCAAATTTTTTGACTTTCGGGCTTCCTTTGTGTTAAACTATAATAAAAGTGGTGTTTTGTGACATAAAAAGAATAAAAAGGAAATATGCGTGTATGATAACAATAATTGACTACGATGCTGGAAACATGAAAAGCGTCGAAAAAGCGCTGCTCCATCTGGGCGAGGACGTGCGCGTCTCCCGGCGCGCCCAGGACATCTTGCAGGCGGATAAAGTGATTCTGCCCGGGGTGGGGAATTTCGGCAGCGCCATGGAGAAACTAAGAGAATACGGACTCATTGAGATCATCCGCCAGGTCTGTGAAGAGGGAACGCCTTTTCTGGGCATCTGCCTGGGGCTGCAGCTTTTGTTTGAGGAGAGCGAGGAGAGTCCCGGCGTGAAGGGCTTGGAGATTCTCCCGGGGAAGATCCTGCGCATTCCCAAGGCGCCGGACTTAAAGATTCCGCACATGGGCTGGAACAGCCTGGATTTCCCCAACGAGGGACGGCTGTTTCAGGGGATTTCAGAAGGGGGCTATGTGTACTTTGTCCACTCCTATTACTTAAAAGCGGCGGATGAGAGCATTGTGACGGCTGCCGCCGATTACGGCGCGCGGGTTCACGCGTCGGTGGAAAAGGGAAATGTGTTCGCCTGCCAGTTCCATCCAGAGAAAAGCGGAGAGCTGGGGTTGAAAATTCTGGAAAATTTCGCCAGGCTTCAAAAAAGCCGGGAAGGGGTGCGCGGATGTTTACAAAACGGATAATCCCCTGCCTGGACGTGAACAAGGGCAGGGTTGTAAAAGGCATTAATTTTGTGGATCTAAGGGACGCGGGCGATCCGGTGGAAGTGGGCCGGGCTTACGGCCAGGCCGGGGCGGATGAGCTGGTGTTTCTGGACATCACCGCGTCATCGGATCAGCGGGAGACGGTTGTGGATATGGTCCGAAAGGTGGCGGAGCAGGTGTTTATCCCGTTTACCGTGGGCGGCGGCATCCGCACCGTGGAGGACTTTCGGTTGATTTTGCGGGAAGGGGCCGATAAGATTTCCGTCAATTCGGCGGCCATCGACAATCCGGCGCTGATCCACGACGCGGCCATGAAGTTCGGCAGCCAGTGCGTGGTGGTGGCGGTGGACGCTAAGCAAAGGGACGACAAAAGCGGCTGGAATATTTACAAAAACGGCGGACGGCTGGATATGGGAATCGACGCGCTGGAGTGGGTGAAAAAGGCCGAAAGTCTGGGAGCCGGGGAGATTCTTCTCACCAGCATGGACTGTGACGGCACCAAGGCGGGCTACGATCTGGCGCTGACCCGGGCGGTGGCGGACGCGGTGTCCATTCCGGTCATTGCCTCCGGCGGCGCCGGAACGCTGGAACATTTCTATACGGCGCTGACCGAAGGCGGCGCGGACGCGGCGCTGGCGGCCTCGCTGTTCCACTATAAAGAACTGGAGATTTCGGAAGTGAAGAATTACTTGGCGAAGAGAAACGTTTCCGTAAGGCTGTAGACTTTTTAAAAATTTTACAAAAGAAGGGAGAGATTGCTATGCCGCCATTGGCAGGTGAATGGCTCAACGCCCTCCAGGGGGAATTTAAGAAGCCATATTACCACGATTTATTTCAGACGATCAACGAGGAATATCAGACGAAACGGATTTTTCCTCCGGCGGACGACATTTTCAACGCATTTCATTTTACGCCGCTGGATCAGGTGAAAGTTGTCATTCTGGGGCAGGACCCGTACCACAACCAGGGCCAGGCCCACGGTCTGTGTTTTTCCGTGAAAAAAGGGGTGGAGACGCCGCCGTCCCTGGTGAATATTTACCAGGAGCTTCACGACGATCTGGGCTGCTACATACCCAACAACGGGTATCTGGAAAAATGGGCCCGGCAGGGGGTTCTTCTTCTGAACACGGTGCTGACGGTGCGGGCGCACCAGGCCAACTCCCACCGGAATTTGGGATGGGAGGAGTTCACCGACGCGGCCATCCGCGTGTTAAACGACCGGGATCAGCCCATGGTCTTTATCCTGTGGGGCCGTCCGGCGCAGGCGAAAAAACGGATGCTTGACAACCCCGCCCATTTGATACTGGAAGCGCCCCATCCAAGCCCGCTGTCCGCCAGGAGAGGATTTTTCGGGAGCCGGCCCTTCAGCCAGACCAACGCTTTTTTGGAGAGCCGCAATCTTACGCCCATTGACTGGCAGATTGAAAACATATAAAACTTTCGTGCGCCCGCAGGGCAGGCGCTTTGCCGAAATGAAAGTATAAAGTAAAGAACCGAGGATAAGTGATGAGTTCCAAACGCAATGTATTGGTGAAAAACGCTTCCTTTCTGATGGTGGCGGCATTGATTTCAAAGGTGGTGGGCCTGCTCTACAAAAGTCCGCTGACCCACATTGTGGGGGCGGACGGCATGGCCTATTATGGGCTGGCGCAGCAGGCGTATCTGATCCTTTTGATGATTTC
>CAOJVE010000111.1 GCA_948444865.1 uncultured Lachnospiraceae bacterium | reverse complement strand
CAAATTCGCTTCGATTAACTGCCCGGCTTCCACAGATTCCAAACCTGCATGGGCGGCCAATATCTTCTGGGTCATCGTCATTCCCATTACATTTTCCTCCTCTTTTCTGGAAAACCGTTCAAGGGCTTAGTCTATATCCGCCGCCTGATAGCTTCCTGCCTCTTTCAATCTGAAACGTCCCACAAAGTTCTTCAGGATCTGCGCCTGATCGGACAGCTCTTCGCTGGCTGCGGCGCTCTGCTGCGCGGTGGCGGAGTTAGTCTGCACAACGCTGGAAATCTGATCCACGCCTTCCGTAACCTGCGCGATGGCCTGGGCCTGCTCGTTGGAAGCGGTGGAAATCTTGCTCACAATGCTTGTAATGTTCTGGGCGCCTTCCACGGCCTTGATCAGCGCCTGCGCCGTATCTCCCGCAATGGAAGTTCCGCGTTCCACGGCCTGCAGGGAATTTTCGATCAGAAGCGATGTATTCGCGCTGGCCTCCGCGCTCTTGGACGCCAGACTGCGCACTTCGTCGGCCACCACGGCGAATCCTTTTCCGGCCGCGCCTGCCCTTGCCGCCTCTACAGCCGCATTCAGCGCCAGGATATTCGTCTGGAACGCAATGTCTTCGATGGTTTTGATAATCTTGCCAATCTCGCTGGAACTCTTGCTGATGTCTTCCATGGCATGGATCATTTCCTGCATCTTCTGGTTGCTGTCTTCCATCTCCTCGCCCACCTGGCCAGCTGCCTGGCTGGCCTCTTCCGCGTTGCGGGCGTTTTCTTTAACCTGTGAAGAGATCTCCGTAATCGTAGCGGCCAGCTCCTCTACGGAAGAAGCCTGCTCGGTCGCGCCCTGGGACAGAGCCTGGGAGCCGTCGGACACCTGCACGGAGCCGGATGCAACCTGGTCTGCGGAGTTGTTCACATGGGACAGCGTATCGCTTAAATTCGTGTTAATCTCACGAAGAGAACCCAGAATTGCCGCAAAATCTCCAATATAGCGGTGTTCCGCCTGGGTCTTTACGTCGAAGTTCCCGGACGCCATCTGGCCCAGCAGATAGGACTCGTCAGAAATAATGTCTTTCAAAGCCTCTGCAAGATTTCGGATATTATTTGACAAAACGCCCAGCTCGTCTTTGGATTCATATTCCACGGAAACATCCAGATTGCCTTTGGACATCTCGATCGCTGCCGTCTCAATTTCTGAAATCGGCCTTCTCAGTCCTTTGGTGATGTATGCGGACAGGTACAGCGTAATCAAAACGGCGATCACGGCAATGACTAAAACCACGATCTGCACCATGAGCTGAGTTTTCTCTGAAGACGCAAACACGTCCGCCACAGTCTTGTCCGTATTGGTCTGCATAGTCATCAGCATTTGGTTGACCTCGTCCAAAAGCGGCGCATAGGAATCAAAGAATATCTGCCTCGCTTCCGCGCTCTTGCCCTGGCTGTCCAGCTCTGAGATTTGATCCCAGTACGTATTCGACTGCTCCAGCGAGGACTGCATTTTTGAAAAAGAATCCTCCGCCTCCGGATAAAGTTTGATCAGCCCGCTCAGCGTATTGCTCATTTCTTCAATCTGGCTGCGGGAATCTTCAAAATACTCTTTTTTCTGATTCTCGTCATCTGTGAGAAGCCCCTGCGATACGCCTTTTAAGCTGCGCTGCATAGCCCTGCGCATATCCATGGTATCCACATTGACTGTATAGTTTACTTTATAAAATTTCTCAAAATTATTCCCCAGCGTGTTCATGCTCAGCTGAGAAACCACAACCGTTATCAGGTACAATACGATAATCGTACCGAATGTGATCAATAGTTTTTTGCCTATTTTCAAGTTTTTCATACTCTTCTCCTCGTCCCAAAAGTTACAAAAGCTTCCCCAAAATCAATACCCCGGTCCGCGAAAACCGGCATAATACTGATTCAGCTCATTCTGCGCAACCGCGTAGACAACAATGGAAAACCCAAATATATCCAACAGTAAATACAAAAGCGATGAGTTATCGGTGTAACGGCCGTAACTGGCGTTGATCCGGTCAATGCGAAGCCCCAGCTGATACGCCCAGTAAATCCCATATATGCCGCAAGTGACCAGCGTCAGCAACACCACCGTGACGCCTGAAGTTCCGGCTTCGCCGCACGCGGCCAGCGAATCGTCGTTGAGCACAATCATCCAGTAGATGCCGAACAAACCGCAGGTGACCAAGGTAAGTATCACATATATGGCCACATTTCTTACCATAGGGTTCATCAAATATCCTCACTTTGCAATCCTGAAATTGCCCGATTAATTATCCAATAATTTATTTTCTTCATTCCAGCTGTAGAGCTTTCTCAGCTCCTGTCCCACCTGCTCCAGCTGATGGCTCGCCTCGATCCGTCTCTTGGCCATAAAACTTGGGCAGCCCACCTGGTTTTCTGTCAGCCATTCGCGGGCGAATTTGCCTTCCTGAATGTCCTTCAGCACCTGGCGCATCGTGTTCTTGGTCTCCTCTGTGATGATCTTTGGCCCCGTCAGGTAATCCCCGAATTCCGCTGTGTTGGAGATGGAGTAGCGCATGCCGGCAAAGCCGCTCTGGAAAATCAGATCCACAATCAGCTTCATCTCATGGATACACTCAAAGTACGCGCTCTCCGGCTCGTAGCCCGCTTCCACCAGCACTTCAAATCCGGCTTTCATAAGAGCGGTCACGCCGCCGCAGAGAACCGCCTGCTCGCCGAAAAGGTCTGTCTCCGTCTCTTCCCTAAATGTGGTCTGCAAAACGCCGGCTCTCGCGCCGCCGATGGCCAGCGCGTAGGCTAAAGCCAGATCATGGGCCTTGCCTGTGTAATCCTGCTGTACCGCAATCAGACAGGGAACGCCTTTGCCTTCCTGGTACTGGCTTCTTACGGTATGTCCCGGTCCCTTGGGGGCGATCATGGTCACGTCCACGTTGGCCGGAGGCTTGATCTGTCCGAAATGAATGGCGAATCCGTGGGAGAACATCAGCATATTGCCCTCTTCCAGATTGGGTTCGATGGATTCTTTATACAAGGCCGCCTGCTTCTCGTCGTTGATCAGGATCATGATCACGTCCGCCTTCTTGGCCGCCTCTGCCGCTGTGTATACTTCAAAACCTTGCTCTTCGGCGCGCTTCCAGGATTTACTGCCTTCGTAAAGACCGATGATGACGTTGCAGCCGGATTCCTTTGCGTTCAGCGCCTGCGCGTGGCCCTGGCTTCCGTAGCCGATCACCGCAATCGTCTTTCCCTCCATAAGAGACAGGTTACAGTCTTCCTGATAATAAATTTTTGCTGCCATTTGTTCATTACCTCCTGCTTTTGAATTATGTTTTTTGCCTGCATGGGCAGGCATATTCGTTAAACATCCGGATGTCTTAGAGAATCTTTCGGTTAAGACAGGAAACGGACGTCATCCGCCCCTCTGGAAAGTCCGGTAATGCCTGTTCTGGCCAGCTCCAGTATCTCATAGCCCTCCAGCAGACTTAAGAAAGCTTCCAGCTTGGACTTCGCTCCCGTCAGCTCAATCACCAGCGATTTCTGGCCTATATCCACAATATTGGCCCTAAATACATTGGCGATGGCGATCACATTCTGCCGCTCCTCCACAGTGGCCGCAACTTTCACAAGGATCAGTTCCCGGTTTACGCTCTGTTCCGGCTCCAGAACTTTGATGTCCCGCACGTCCACCAGCTTGGACAGCTGATGGGTGATCTGTTCCAGAATCAATTCGTCTCCGCTTGCCACCACGGTCATTCTGGAAAACTTCGCGTCCGCCGTCACGCCGGCGGTGATGCTGTCTATGTTATACCCCCGCCTGCTGAAAAGACCTGCGACCCGGCTCAGTACGCCTGCCGTATTGTCCGCCAAAATAGATAGTACTCTCTGTTTCACTGGTTATTCATCCTTTCGTCCATATGTTTTAATATCCTATTAATTTTACCAAGTTCTATTTTTTTTGTCAATGGGAAGCCGCCGGTTGGAACAGATAATCTGCAACTGTTCAGACGCCTTCCCTGTTATGAGCTTCTTCCAGTGGAAGCTCAAACCAAAACATAACGCCGTTGTGATAATTTTCCACGCCGCATTTCTGATGGTGGGACTCCACGATGGCCTTCACGATGGACAGTCCGATGCCGCTGCCCCCGTATTCCCGGGTGTGCGCTTTGTCCACTTTATAAAACTTGTCCCACACATGCTCCAGCGCCTCGTCGGGTATGGGCCTGCCGGAGTTAAAAACGGTGACGCGGGCCGTTTTTTCCAGGCGCAGGACTTTTATTTCCACGATTTTCTTATCGTCCACATGATTCAGGGCGTTGGTAAAAAAGTTCGTCACCACTTCTTCGATCTTAAATTCGTCCGCCTGCACGTAGACGGGCGCCTGCCGGCTGTCAAAGAGGATCTCGGCCTCTTTTTGCTGAATCAGAATCTCGGAGTTTTGCAGCACGCCTTTGATCAGAGCCACCATGTCAAACCGCTCCATCACCAGCCGGTCGTGCCCGGATTCCAGCTGGTTTAAGGTGAGAAGCTTTTTCACCATTATATTCATCTTGGAGGCCTCGTCCATAATAACCTCGCAGTAGAAATCCCGGCTCTCCGGGTCATCCATGATGTTGTCTTTGAGCCCTTCCGCGTACCCCTGGATCAAGGCGATGGGCGTCTTCAGCTCATGGGACACGTTGTCGAGGAATTCTTTTCGCATCTCGTCGATCTTCACCTTCTCGGCGATGTCCTTTTCCAGCTGCTCATTGGCCGAACGCAGCTTTAAGATGGCGCCCTCCAGCTGCTCTGACATTTTGTTAAAATTCTCCCCCAATACGTCCACTTCGTTGCTGTGGCGGCTTCTGTATTTCGTATGGAAATCCAGCTCCGCCATGCGCTGGGAAATGTCCGTCAGCTCCGAGATGGGCTTTGTCAGATGGGCGGTGATCAGCCAGATGATGAGGGCGCTGACGATGATAATGACGATCCCCACATAGAGATAAAACATATTGGAGATGGCCGCGCTCTCCCGGATGCTCTCCAGCGGGGAGCGGATCATGCAGGAATTGCCGTTTTCAAATTCGCCCCACAGTTCCAGGTATTCCATGCCGGCGATCCGGTCCTTGCTTTTCTGGATGGCGTAGGCATCGGTTTTTTCCAGAACTTCTTTTCGCTCCGCGTCAATCCCCGTCTGATAGCCAAACAGACTGGCCTCCATCCGGTCCACGTCCCGCTCCTGCACGTTATAAAGCAGCGCCTGTCCCTGCCGGTTGGTGATGATCCAGGTCAGATTGTTCTCCATGGATGATTTCTTCAGCTCTGCGGGGACAGCCGCTTCACCGGAATCGTCCGTTCCGCCGGCATCCAGCTCCACGTCAAAAGCGCCCAGATTGTCGTAGGCTTCTATTAGCACGTCGGATTTTTTGGCCACATAATATTCCGCCAGAAAAAATCCGTTGATCGCCACGATGGCGGCCACGGACAGAAGCGTCATTCCGATGAAAATCAGAGCAATCTGGTTTCTTAAGGCGCGTTTTATTTTTCCACCTCGAATTTGTATCCCATTCCCCATACCGTCTTAATGTACTCTCCTTTTTTTCCCATCTTGCTGCGCAGTTTTTTCACATGGGTGTCGATGGTTCTGGCGTCTCCGAAATAGTCGTAGTTCCAAACGGAGTTTAAGATCTTCTCTCTGGAAAGGGCGATGCCCTCGTTTTCCACAAAATACGCCAGCAGCTCAAATTCCTTGTAGCTAAGCTCCAGCGTCTTGCCGTCCAGCGTCACCTGGTGGGCCGCCTTATTTACGCACACGCCGCCGGCTTCCAACGCCTTCTCCTGGCCGGCGCGGCTGCTCCTCCGCAGGATGGCCTCCACCCGCGCCACCAAGATCTTGGGGCTGAACGGCTTCGATATATATTCGTCCACGCCCAGCTCGAACCCCAGCAGCTCATCCTGTTCATCCCCCCGGGCCGTGAGCATAATGATGGGAACTTTGGAATACTGACGAATCTCCCTGCACACTTCCCATCCATCCATTTTCGGCATCATCACATCCAGAATAATCAGGGCAATGTCCTTTTCCGCGAAAAAAAGATCCACCGCCTCCGCGCCGTCTCCCGCCTCCAAAACGAGAAAGCCTTTCTTCACCAGAAAATCTTTCACCAGCTTCCGCATTCTGCCTTCGTCATCCACCACAAGTATTTTCAAATGTTCCATGGGTTCTCCTTTGCCTTTTATAAAAATCTCGTTGCGCGCAAAATATATGTTGTATACTATCATAACCTTGTGTCTTTGGCAATAAGCCAGGGAAGAATCCTGCCCGGAGGGCTTTTATCATAGAGGATTCCAACGGGATTTCCTTAATTTTAAGATAAAAAAACGCCGCCCAGCGGCGGCGCGTCCATGGAGTAGACGAG
The DNA here is from genome assembly GCA_948444865.1 of uncultured Lachnospiraceae bacterium. GTDB lineage: Bacteria > Bacillota > Clostridia > Lachnospirales > Lachnospiraceae > MGBC164599. The sequence goes on along the minus strand of CAOJVE010000111.1, from coordinate 3,320 downwards.
AGTCGAACTCGTGTCCGAAAACCCATCCCATGTCCTTCTACTATCATAGTCAGCTCTTTTACATTCCCTCCGCTGCCCGGGAGCGGACGCCCTGGCAGGTTCAGTAGCTTCATAATACGCCTACAAGCTCAAAGCTTTGCCTGCATCGTTTCCCACATAGTCGACGCCAGGCCCTCAACGTGCGGGTGCGTCAAGGCTGACGAGCAGCTCTTAAGCTGCTAACGCGTAATTTTCTTCTGCGTTTATATTTAGGTTTGCGATTTGACGCATCGCCTGCGGATAGCTTCTCCATCTTCAGAGTCCCCGTCGAAACCGGTACTACCCCAAAATACTTTTACTATCCGTATTATACAAGAGGAGACTGCCGCTGTCAAGATTTTTCACAAAATTGAGCGAAAAAATCACCACCGGCCCTTTACTTTGAATTCCCGCTGGGCTTCCCGCTTCTGGTCCTTTTTGGCAATGTCCCGCCTGTTGTCGTATAGTTTCTTGCCCCGCGCCACCGCGATCTCCACTTTCACCAGACTGCCTTTGAAATACACCTGCAGGGGCACTAAGGTCAGGCCTTTTTCCGCCAGCTTTCTTTCCATCTTGCGAATCTCCTCCCGGTGCAGCAGAAGTTTTTTTACCCGCAGCGGATCCTTGTTGAAGATATTCCCCTTCTCATAAGGACTGATATGCATGCCGTAGATAAACACTTCCCCCCGCTCAATGCGGACGAAAGACTCTTTGATGCTGCATTTGCCCATGCGAAGGGATTTCACCTCTGTGCCCGCCAAGGACACCCCCGCTTCGTATTTGTCCTCTATAAAATAATCGTGATAGGCTTTTTTATTATTGGCAATCATTCGGATTCCGGTCCCTTTACCCATAACCGCTCCTTTCACTCTATTGCAAAATCAATGTTCCTCTGACACAAGTCCACGTCCACCGCCCGGACGCGCACCCTCTGGCCCAGGGCATAGGTCTTCCCGGCGGCCTCGCCTGTCAGCGTCAAGGTTTCCTCGTCGAATTTATAATAATCGTCCTCCAGCGCGCGGATGTGAACCAGTCCCTCGATGGTGTTGGGAAGCTCCACATAAAGCCCCCAGCCGGTCACGCCGGAGATAACGCCCTCGAATTCCTCGCCCACATGGTCCAGCATATATTCCGCTTTTTTCAGCTTTTCCACTTCCCGCTCGGCCTCTTCCGCCCTTCGCTCCGCCGAGCTTGAAAGCGTGGCGACTTCATCCAGAATGGAGGCGTAGACATCCTTTTTCTCCTGGTTCATCCGACCGCGCAGCTTGTCTTTGATGATCCTGTGGATCTGCAGATCCGGATAGCGGCGGATGGGCGACGTGAAATGGCAGTAATGGGTGGACGCCAGGCCGAAATGCCCAGTGCACTCCACGGTGTACCTGGCCTGCTGCATGGCCCGCAGCGCCAGACGGCTGATCAGCGCTTCGTTTGGCTGCCCTTTGGCCTGCGCCAAAATCCGCTGAATCTCCAGCGGGGATATTTTCTCTTTGGCTTTTTGCACGGCAATTCCCTGGCTGTGAATAAGCGTCAGCAGCTCTTCCACTTTATCCGGGTCCGGGTCGCCGTGAGTCCGGTACAGAAACGGGATTTCGTCCTCGCAAAATTCCCGGGCCACCGTCTCATTGGCCAGAATCATAAAGTCCTCGATCAGCTCCATGGCGCGGTTATGCTCGTAGACTTCCACGGCCAGCGGCTTTCCCGTCTCGTCGATGGTAATCTTGCTCTCCGGGAAATTAAAATCTATGGAGCCGCGCTTTTGCCGCTGCCGGCGCACGCAGGCGGACAGCTCATCCATTTTTTTGAATAAAGTCTGTAAATCCGCATACTCTCTGCAAACCTCCGGGTCGGAGCCGTCCAGGATTTTCTGGACGTTTGTGTAGGTCATGCGCCGATCCACCCGGATGACCGTCTCCGCAATCTCATGGCGGATCACCTGGCCCTGCCCATCCACGTCCATCAGGCAGCTTAAGGCCAGCCGGTCTTCCCCGGCGTTTAACGAGCAGATGCCGTTGCTGAGCCGCTGGTGCAGCATAGGAATCACCCGGTCTGTCAGATAGACGCTGGTCCCCCGCCGCAGCGCTTCCCGGTCCATGGCGCTGCCTCCCTGGACGTAATTGGCCACATCGGCGATGTGCACGCCCAGATGGTAAAGGACGCCCTCGCCGTTTTCGCCCTCTTCCCAAGTCAGGGAAACGGCGTCGTCCAGGTCTTTGGAGTCCTCCCCGTCAATGGTCACCATCGTCCAGTCCCGGATATCCTTTCGCCCCTGGAAATCTCCGGGGATCAGCTCCTCGGACACCCTCTTCGCCTGGCGGATGACCTTCTCGGAAAATTCCGTGGGAATGCCTAAGGCTTTTACAATAGAGAGCACATCCGTGCCGGGCTCTTCCACATTTCCCAGGATCTCCTTAATCCGCCCTTCCGGCCCTTTTCTCCTGGAGCCGTAGCTGGTGAGGATGACCACCACCTTGTCCCCGGCAGCGGCGCCCATAGACTGGCCGCCGGGTATAAACACATCCTGGCTGAACTTGGGGTTGTCCGGCACAACGAATCCGTAATGGGGGCTTTTCTGGTAAGTCCCCACGATCTCTTTGCATTTATGTTCCAGAACCTGCACCACAACGCCTTCTCTTCTCCTGCCGCTTTCTTTTTCCAAAAGCGCCACCTGCACCTTGTCCTGGTCCATGGCTCGGCCTGTCTTTTCTTCTGGTATATAGATGTCTTCCTCACCTTCCCCCAGGTCCACGAAGCCAAAGCCTCTGGGATGCGCAAGAAACGTCCCGACAATCTGCGGCTTTTCGGCGCGAACGTAGGCGCCGTTGGCATTCAGCTGCGCGCTTCCGCTTTTTACCAGCTCGTCCATCACCCGGTAAAGCTCCTTTCGCTTAGGCCGGGGAATGTCCAGAAGAGCCGCCAGCTCCCTAAGCCGCATGGGCCGGTAAGCCGCGTTGGACAGCACGTCCATCATTAATTTTTTTCTTCGTTCTAATTGTCTTTTTTTCATTTTTACCTCTATAAAAAAATCTAAACTTGCATGCCGCCTGCCCGGCGGCGGACTTTCACATTCGCAGTAAACGATAAGAGCGCCCTTGTCCATGATACAAGAGCGCCCTTCTTTAAAAACTCATGATCAAAACAGCAGCCAATATGAAAAATAGAGCTGCCATAATCTTTGTGGCAGTAACCAGCTTTCCCTCCATGGAACGGCCTTTGTTCTTGCCCCAATAGGTATCCGCAGCGCCGGCTATGGCGCCAAGTCCCTGCTGCGTCCCTTCCTGCATCAGCACAACGACTGTCAGGGC
>CAOJVE010000110.1 GCA_948444865.1 uncultured Lachnospiraceae bacterium | reverse complement strand
ATCATCATTGGAGAACATGCTTATACGAGTTTTCGGGAAAAGGAAAGTCTGTAATGTTATTTCGGAAAGTATACGGGGTGGATATGGGTTCCAGCGCCCTCAAGGTTTATTCCCATCAGAAGAATAAGGTTTACCAGGAAAGAAACATGGTAGCCGTAAAAGACAAAAGACGCGTGCTGGCCGTGGGCGACGAGGCCTATGAGATGTACGAGAAAGCGCCGGACAACATCGAAGTGGCCTCCCCCATGGCTTATGGGATGATCGCGGACATTATGAAGGCCGAGGTTTCCTTATACAGCCTAATCAAGAAAATCCACCCGTACCAGTGGTTCGGCTCGGTCATGTACTTTGCGGCGCCAGCCGACCTGACCCAGATCGAGAAGAGAGCCTACAACTCTCTGGCCAACGGCGGCTGGCTGCAGAACAACAAGGTGTGGATCGTGGAAAAACCCATCGCCGACGCCATCGCCATGGACATTCCCCTTAAAAAGACCAAAGGGAGCATGATCGTCAACATCGGCGCCCAGAGCACGGAGATTTCCGTCATCGCCGACGGGAAAGTCATCATCAGCAAGGCATTAAAGTTGGGCGGACGGCAGATCGACTTGGAAATCTGCAGTGAGATCAACCGGGCAAACCGCCTGCAGATCGGCACGCGCACAGCCAGCCGTCTGAAGACCTCCATCGGAGAACTGTACGGAAAAAAAGAGCAGCTGCGCAAAGTCATCGGCATCGACACGCTGTCCGGGCTTCCGCGGGAGGCCGTGGTGTCGTCCGAGGCGGTGAACGCGGCCATCGCCCGGCCGATCACAGCCATCGGAAACGAGATGAAGACGTTTCTGGAGCGCACGCCGCCGCAGATCGCCTACAGCATTTTAAAAGAGGGCATCTACCTGGCCGGAGGAAGCACAAGGCTGAAAAACATCGACAAATTTCTGGCGGATTTCACCGGATACGGCGTATGCCTGTCTGAAATGCATGAGACCTGCACCATCCGGGGCGTGGAGAAAATGATCAAAGACCGATATCTGCAGGAATGGGCCGTGCCCGTTAAGCAGAAAAAAATGTAATGGCAGTATGGGGAGTTTGGGATGAAAAAAAAGAAAAATTTTCGGCTGAAAAGCAAGCATTTGATTATTCTAATGACCATTGTGTGCATCAGTATGGGGGCGGCGGCCTTTGTCACAGGCATATCCGGCGATCCGGCGCGGACGGCGGCTGGATATGCCATCATTCCCTTTGAAAAGGGCATCAATAAGATTGGGAACTGGCTGCTGTCTGCGCAGGATAATTTTCAAAATGTAAAAAAACTGGCCGAGGAAAACGCCGTGCTGAAATCCCAGGTCGAAGAGCTGACGCTTCAGAACAACGAGCTGGCGCAGAACCAGAAAGACCTGACCCATCTGCGGGAACTGTATGATCTGGACAAAGAATACGCCCAGTATAACAAGATTATGGCGGAAGTCATCGCCAAAGAACCCGGCAACTGGTACCATTCCTTTACCATCAACAAAGGCCGGGACGACGGCGTAAACATAAATTCCAACGTGCTGGCCGGGGCGGGCCTGGTGGGCATCGTCACGGAAACAGGCCCCAACTGGGCGGCGGTGCGCTCCATCATCGACGACGAGTCCAACGTAAGCGCCCAGGTCTCCGAGACAGAAGACACTTGCATCGTAAACGGCGACCTAGAGCTGATCGACGCGGGGAAAATAGAATTTGGCCAGCTGAAAAGCCCGGAGGGCAAAGTCAGCATTGGCGATCGGGTGATCACTTCCCACATCAGCGACCGGTACGTGAAAGGGCTGCTGATCGGCTACATCAGCGAGATCAGCCAGGACAGCAACAACCTCACTTACCGGGGATATCTGACGCCGGCGGCGGATTTTCGCCATCTGCAAAAGGTGCTGGTCATCACAGATCTGAAGGAAACCATGGAGGAGGACAAAAAGGATGAGAAATAAACTGATCCTGCTGGCAATGATCTTGATTTCCTTCTTTCTTCAGTGCACGCTGATGAAAGGCATCGCCATCGGCTCGGTCTCCCCCAATCTTTTGGTTGTGCTTTGCGTCAGCATGGGGCTGATGCTGGGAAAAGCCCCAGGGCTGTTTATCGGATTTTTCACCGGACTTCTGGTGGATTTGTTCTACGGCTATTACCCGGGCGTCCATGCGGTCATCTATATGTACCTGGGATTCGGCAGCGGTTTTTTTTACAAAGTCTGTTACGACGACGACATCAAAGTCCCCATGCTTCTGGCGGTGGCGGGAGATTTTATCTATAATTTCCTGATTTATATTTTCTTTTTTCTGCTGCAGGGGAATACGAACTTTTTCTTTTATCTGCGGCGGATCATCCTGCCGGAGATTATTTATACACTGATATTGACAGCCTTGTGCTACCGGCTTTTTTATCACGTGATCCATCGTTTTTTGCGCATTAAATACAAGGAAAGTGATTCTTTATGGTTTACAAAATAAAACGGATATTTAAAAACAAACGGATTCGCATACCCAGGACCGCCATACTGGCGCTGGTTTTTTCAATCATGTCGTTTGTACTGATTCGCCGGTTGTTTGAACTGCAGATCATCCAGGGGGAAGAGTACACTTCGGACTTTACCTCCCGGACCACGAAGACCCGTACAATTAAGAGTTCCCGGGGAAATATTTTTGACTGCAACGGAAAGCTTTTAGCTTCCAGCAAGCTCTGCTATTCCCTCACCATCGAAGACAACGGCACCTATGACTCAGACCGGGAAAAGAACCTGACTTTAAACAGCGTCGCCTACAAAATCTGCAAGATTTTAGAAGAGCACGGCGACCACGTGGACCAGAATTTCCACATCGTCATGAACAACCAAGGGGAATATCACTTTGATCTGGAAGAGGGCGTCAACCTGAACCGGTTCAGGGCGGACATTTACGGCCGGGCGCTGATCGACGACCTGGAAAAGGATGAGAAAAACGCCACCGCCCAGCAGATGATGGAATATTTAATCGGACCGGAGCGGTTCGCCATTGTCGTAAGCGGCGATGACGCGTATTCAGAGGAAGAACTGGCCAAGTATGGGCTGCCAAAGGAGCTCACGGCCGATGAAGTGATGAGCATTACCATCATCCGTTATCTTTTGTCTACTAACAGTTTTCAGAAATACATGCCGGCCACCATCGCCACCGACCTAAGCGACGAGTCCGTGGCCGTGATCGCTGAAAATAAAGACACGCTGCAGGGGGTGGACATTGTGGAGGATTCCCTGCGGGTTTATGAAGACCCCATTTATTTTGCGAACATCGTGGGATACACCGGACAGGCCTCCGCCGAAGAGCTGGAAGAACTCCAAAACACAAATTCCAAGAAGTACGACACCACCTCCGTAATCGGAAAATCCGGAATTGAGCAGTATATGGAGACGGACTTACAGGGCACGGACGGCAAGGAAACGGTGTACGTGGACAACCTGGGAAAAGTTCTCAAGATCGACGAGGACTCCCGCCTAAATCCCATCGCCGGCCACGATGTGTATCTGACCATCGACAGCGACCTGCAGATCGCCTGCTATAAAATACTCGAACAGCAGATCGCCGGAATCCTTCTGTCACATATTGTGCCGGACAAGACTTTTGATAAGACAAAGATCTCGGATACCATGCAGATTGCAGTGCCCATTTACGATGTGTACAATGCGCTGATTGAAAATAATGTGGTGGACATTGAGCATTTTGCGGCTGCGGACGCCGCCGAGACAGAAAAAAGTCTTTACGCCTCGTTTCAGCAAAAACAGACGGAAGTGTTTGATAGAATAAAGAATGAACTGACTGGGGACAATCCCAAGGCGTACAAAGACCTGGATAAAGAAATGCAGGAGTACTTAGACTATCTTGTGGATGATTTGCTGCCCATCCAGCTGGAAGTCATGGATTCAGACGCCATCGACGCCACGGACCCCACTTACCAGGCTTGGGCAAAGGAAGAGACCATCAGTCTGCAGGAATACTTAACTTACGCCACGCGGCAGAACTGGATCGATATCTCCAGGATCTCTCCTCAGGGGGATTATCTGGATTCCAAGGAAGTGTACCTGGAGCTGGCCAATTATTTAACCGACTATCTCCGAACGGATGTGTCTTTTGGCAAGCTTCTCTATAAGTATATGCTGCTCAACGACGATATTGACCCAAGAGATTTATGCATTACGCTATACGACCAGGGAATACTGGACGCCGAGGACGGCATGCAGGAATCCCTGCGCCAAGGCCAGACGGGCGCCTTTGAATTTATAACCGCCAAGATCAGTTCACTGGAGATTACGCCGGGCCAGCTGGCTTTGGACCCCTGTTCCGGTTCCATTGTTGTGGCGGACCCCAACACGGGACAGGTGCGCGCCTGCGTCACCTATCCGGGGTACGACAACAACCGCCTGGCCAATGTGATGGATGTGGATTATTACAACAAGATCGCCAGCGACCTTTCCCAGCCGTTCTTCAACAAAGCCACCCAGCAGCAGACGGCGCCGGGTTCCACGTTTAAGATGGTTTCGGCCATCGCGGGCCTGGAAAGCGGCATCGTGGATACGTCAACTGGCATCAACTGCACCGGGTCTTTCGAGGAAGTGGAGCCGCACATTGACTGCTGGAACACGGCAGGCCACGGCCCCATTGATCTGGAAACGGCGCTGGAGCAGTCCTGCAACTATTACTTCAACGAGATTGGCTATGTGCTGGGCATGGACGAAAACCACAGATTTTCGGAAAATTTAAGTCTGCAGAATCTGAAAAAGTACGCGTCTATGCTGGGACTGGACAGGCCCTCCGGCGTGGAGATCTCCGAGGCGGAGCCCCAAGTCTCCGACGAGCTGGCGGTTCCCTCTTACATGGGGCAGGGCACGCATTTGTACACCACCGCGCAACTGGCCAGATATGTGGGTGCCATCGCCACCAGCGGCCAGAGCTATAAGCTGTCTCTGATCCAGAAGATCACAGACTCCCAGCAAAAGCCTCTGCAGGAATTTTCGCCGAAGCTGGAAAGCTTTGCAGAGCTTCCGCAAAGCACATGGGATGCGGTTCACAACGGCATGCGCCGGGTGATCCAGAACCACAGTCAGTTTAATTTTGACGACGCCGGAGTGGCCATCAACGGAAAGACCGGTACCGCCCAGGAAAATCAATACCGCCCGGACCACGGCGTTTTCGTGGGCTACGCGCCTGCCGAACAGCCGGAAGTGGCGGTGGCGGTGCGGATTCCATACGGTTACTCCTCCGGAAACGCGTGTCTGGTTTCCAGCAATGTGTTCCAGTACATGTTTAATGAGAAAAAACGAGAAAAAATCATCACCGGTGTGGCCTCGGATACATCCAGCAACACCAGCAATGACTAAACTAGTGTACTGTGCCATTCATATTTAGCAAAATGAACGGTACAGCACACTAAGGGACAATCGTCCTGCTCGGATCATACAAAAGAAGATGGAAACGAAAATCAGTCAGTCAAGTAGGAGGTTTTTTGTATGAGCGAGGTAATTGTAGTAACATCAGGCAAGGGGGGCGTGGGGAAGACCACAACTGCGGCGAATATTGGAACAGGCCTGGCGATGCTGGGCAAGAAAACAGCAGTGGTGGACACGGACATCGGCCTGCGCAACCTGGATGTGGTTATGGGACTGGAAAACCGGATCGTTTACAACCTGGTGGATGTCATTTATGGGAACTGCCGTCTGAAACAAGCGCTGATCCGGGACAAGCGGTACAGCAATCTGTACCTGCTTCCCTCGGCTCAGACCAAGGATAAGACGGCGGTGACGCCGGAACAGATGATTAAGCTCACCGAGGAGATGGGCAGCCATTTTGAATATATCATCCTGGACTGTCCGGCCGGCATTGAGCAGGGATTTAAAAACGCAATCGCGGGGGCGGACCGCGCCATTGTGGTGACGACGCCGGAAGTTTCCGCCATCCGGGACGCGGATCGGATCATCGGCCTTCTGGAAGCCAATGACATCAACCAGATTGAGCTGATCATTAACCGTATCCGCCCGGATATGATCCAAAAAGGGGACATGATGTCGGTGGACGACGTGATCGAGATCCTGGCCGTTCATCTGCTGGGCATCATACCCGACGATCAGCAGATCGTCATCGCCACCAACCAGGGCGTGCCCTTATCCGGTAGAAATTCCCCGGCTGACCAGGGCTACATCAATATCTGCCGGCGCATTACGGGAGAAGAAATACCATTTCTTAGCTTTGACATGAAAAAAGGTATTTTCCGCAAAATGACAGAATTGTTCCGGAATTAGGGGAGGGCGGAGAAATGCTTTTTATTGCAAGAAGTGGCATAGCAAAGAGAAAATCCGGTTCCGTGGCCAGAAACCGTCTGAAGACTGTTTTACTCTCGGAGCGGATGGATTGTTCCACCGATGTTACAGTTATGCTGAAAAACGATCTGGTGCAGGCCATCAGCAAATATCTCCCTGTGGATAAATCGGGCATACAGATTCAGTTTCAGCAGAATCCGCCCATGATGCTGGCGCGGATACCAATACTACAAGAGAAGGATAGCCGAAAGGATTATGTTAAAACAGTATAAATTCAGATTTTACAATTTCAGACTTGTGATTCTGCTTCTGAGCATCAGCACAATAGGCGTGCTGTTGGTGGGCAGCGCCGCGGCAGACTTAAAATCCCGCCAGATTATGGGATTCGTTCTGGGCGTGGTCGTGATGGTTATTGTTTCCTTGATGGATTTCAGCTGGATCTTAAACTTTTACTGGCTCATCTACATCTTTAACATTGTCATGCTCTTGGGCGTGCGGCTCATGGGTTCCACCGCTGGCGGAGCCACCCGCTGGATCGAGATCGCGGGCTTTCGTTTTCAGCCGACAGAGTTGTCGAAAATACTGTTGATTTTATTTTTCGCCCGCTATTTTATGGACCATGAAAACGACCTGAACACCATTAAGGTCATCGTAAAATGCGCGGTTCTTCTGGTGATTCCGCTGGTTCTCATTTACCAGCAGCCGGACTTGAAGAACACCATCACCGTGACGGTCTTATTCTGCGTGTTGATTTACATTGCCGGACTCAGCTACAAGATTATCGGCGGCGCGTTTCTGATTATGGTGCCCCTGATGATTATCTTTTTGTCCATTGTGGTTCAGCCGGACCAGAAACTGATCAAAGACTACCAGCGAAACCGGATCATGTCCTTTCTCTATCCGGAAAACGAGGAATACAGCGACGACATCGAACAGCAGAATAACTCCATGCTGGCCATCGGCTCCGGGGAGCTGACCGGAAAAGGCTTAAACAACGAGGAGTCCTCGGCCAACAAGGGGAACTTCGTATCCCAAATTCAGACGGACTTTATCTTCGCCGTGGCGGGAGAGGAGCTGGGTTTTATCGGATGCAGCCTGATCATACTTCTTTTGCTGTGGATTTCCTTCGAGTGCATCCGCATGAGCCTGCGCTCCAAAGACCTTTCGGGAAAACTAATCTGCTGCGGCGTGGCCACGCTCGTCTCACTGCAGAGCTTTATTAATATATGCGTGGCAACGGGAATTATGCCCAACACTGGAACGCCTCTGCCTTTTGTCAGCTATGGCCTGACCTCCGTTGTCAGCCTTTACATCGGCATGGGCCTGGTTCTGAACGTGGGGCTGCAGAGCAGTTCCTACAAAACCAGAAAAATAAGCGGTTAGAATGGGGGAAGCCATTATGGCACGTAAAAAGAAATCTGCAAAGTTTGCAAAAATACGCAGACACCGGATGCGCAACACAATCATTCTTCTTCTGCTGCTGACGCTCATCGGCAGCGGGTGCGCAGCGATTTATTACTTTTTCCTATTGGGCGCAGGCGTGGAGCTTCCCGCCGCCTTTGAAGCGGCCGAGCATTTTCCCGGCAGAGATTACGCCGAGGACCGTCAGATCCAGGAAGGCTTTGCGAAAAACCTGTGCGTATCCGCAGAAGGGTCCATCCCCCTGGAGGGCGTTGCCTTAGATCCGTCCCAGTACGGAGGGCTTTTTGATCTGGACGGCAAACGCGTCTTATTCGGACAGAATATTTATGAAAAGCTCTATCCGGCCAGCATGACGAAGATTATGACCGCCATTGTTGCCTTGAAAAACGGAACTCTTACGGATCTGGTAACGGTCAGCCAGAGCGCGCTGGTATTGGAGGAGGGTTCTCAGCTTTGCGGTTTCCAGCCTGGCGACCAGCTCACATTGGAGCAGCTGATTCAGGGGCTTTTGATTCACTCCGGCAACGACGCGGCGGCAGCCATCGCCGAGTATGTGGGCGGCACACAGGAGAATTTTGTCCAGATGATGAACGAGGAATGCGCGCGCCTGGGCATGACGAACACGCATTTCACCAATCCGCACGGACTGCAGGATACGGAGCATTACACCAGCATTTACGATATTTACCTGATGCTCAATGAGGCGCTTCGTTATCCCAAATTTGTGGAAATTATCCAGATGGGCGCATTCAACGTGCAGTACCAGAATGCATTCGGGCAGGTCAACTCCATTTACCTGGAGTCCACCGACCATTATCTCACCGGGGAAGCCACCGGCCCCAAAGGCGTAACCATCCTGGGCGGCAAAACCGGAACCACGGACGAGGCCGGAAACTGTCTGGCTCTGGTCAGCCAGAATGAGTACGGGAAAACATTCATTACCGTAGTTGCAAATGCCTTCGACAAACCGGAATTGTACCAGCAAATGAATCAGCTGCTGGAACATATCAATTCGTGAAAATAATCATTGAACTTTTGGCTTATATACACTATAATTGAACTATCAGAAATAGGAATTTGTTAAAAATGCCTATATGTCTAAGGAGGAAAGCAGGATGGTTGAACTAATTGTAGGAAAAAAAGGCAAAGGTAAGACAAAAGTTTTATTGGAAAGAGCAAACAGCGCAGTCAAAAGCGCCAATGGAAGCATCGTGTATCTGGACAAAAGCGCCAAGCACATGTATGAATTAAATAACAAGATTCGGCTGATCGATGTATCCGCCTTTCCGCTGAAAAACAGCGATGAATTTGTGGGATTTATCTGCGGCATTCTTTCCCAGGATCATGACTTGGAGCAGGTATATTTGGATGGGTTCCTCACCATATCAAAGTTAGAGGGACAGGATGTGGAAGATACATTGAGTCAGCTAGACGCCATAGGACAGCAGTTCAATCTTACCTTTGTTGTCAGCATATCCATGGACAAAGAAGAAATACCCGCACCTCTTCAGTCTAAAGTTGTCGAAGCGCTTTAATTTATTAAATACAATTACATAAACAAAGGAAACAGGGAAAGGCGCCAATAGAGACAGTACGCCTTTCCCTGTTTTCTTAACTACACAGGATATCCCTATTCACTTACGCCAACGCTGCTGCCCACGCGGCCGAAAAGGCTGATCAGGTAAAGCCCGCACAGGCCCACAAGCCCATATACGATACGCGAGATCCAGGACATATTGCCAAAGACGAAGGCAACCAGGTCAAACCGAAACAGTGCGATCAGCCCCCAGTTTACGGCCCCGACGATGGCAATAATCAATGCTGTATAGTCTAGTCCTTTGGAATTCATGGTGCATTCCTCCTATGCTAAAAGTATTTTTAGGCACAATTTTAGTATCCCTTAAGCGTCTGGCTTTATGCATGGATTCGGATGGAAACAAATTTGATAATTTAAAAAAATTGTGATAAAATAATCCAAACTTGGTAAAGGAGGACCTCCTTTGTCGTCCAATAAACAAATCAAATTTCCT
>CAOJVE010000109.1 GCA_948444865.1 uncultured Lachnospiraceae bacterium | reverse complement strand
ATGCTGATGTCTTCAAATTCTTTTTTCAAAGATGCAAATACCAGATGTTTTCCCTGAAAAACGAAGTCCTGGTGAATCTCATCGCTGACCACGGTGACGTGATGTTTTACGCAGATATCCCCCAGCGCGGTCAGTTCTTCCCTCGTCCAGACCCTTCCCGCCGGATTGTGGGGGCTGCACAGGAAAAACAGCCGGATTCGTTCCTCTGTGATCTTCTTTTCAAAGTCTTCAAAATCTATATGGTAGCGGTTGTCCTCTCCCAGATGCAGTGCGCTGCTTACCACTTTTCTCCCGTTGTCCTCGATCACTTCTGAAAATGGATAGTACACCGGCAGCTGAAGGAGCACGCCGTCTCCCGGCTTGGTATAGGCTTTCACCGCCATTGCCAGCGCAAACACCACGCCCGGCGTTTTCACCAGCCATTTTTCCTGGGGCTCCCAGTCATGATGCGTCTTCATCCAATCCCTTACAATCTCAAAATACGGGGTCTCTACTTCGCTGTAACCAAAAATTCCGTGCCTTGCCTGCTCTGTCAGCGCGTCTTCGATATAGGAAGAAGTCTGAAAATCCATATCCGCGACCCATAATGGCAGCGCGTCCTCTGGCATTCCCCGCCTTTTTGCAAAGTCGTACTTTAAGCATCTCGTGCCCCTTCGGTCTATCACTTTATTAAAATCAAGATTTCTCTCAGCCATGTTGCTCTCCTTCTATCTCCGCGAAAACCCTGTCCAGCTCGTCCAGCAGGTCTTTGACGTCCTCAATGCCCACGGACAGCCTGAGCGTCCGGTCCGTGATTCCGTTTCTTTCACGACGCTCCTGCGGAACATCCGCATGGGTCTGCGTCGCCGGGTAAGTGATGAGGGTTTCCACGCCTCCAAGGCTTTCCGCAAACTGAATCATGCGGACTTTCTCCAAAATCGCCAGCGCAAATTCTCTGTTTTTAAGCCGGAAGGTAATCATCGCCCCAAACCCTCTCGCCTGCTTTTTCATAATCGCATAGCCCGGATGTTCGGGAAGCCCTGGATAGATGACCTTTGTCACCGCCTTTTGTCCTTTCAGCCAGTTCACCAGCGCCACGGCGTTTTCCTGCGCTTTTTCCATGCGGATGCCCAGTGTTTTGATTCCGCGCAGGATGAGCCAGCTGTCAAATGGCGCCAGAGCGGCCCCGGTGGTCTTAATCAGAAAGCGGAACCGCTCGCTTAAGTCCTCCCTGTTTGTGACCAGAAATCCCGCCAGCGCATCGTTATGCCCGCCAAGGTATTTCGTGCCGCTGTGTATGACAATATCCGCGCCCAGATCCAGCGGATTCTGAAAATAGGGCGAAAGAAACGTGTTGTCCACAATCAGCAGCAAGTTATTCCTTTTCGCTATCTTGGCGGTCTTCGCTATGTCCGTCACGTTCATCATTGGGTTGGTGGGCGTCTCGATATAAATGGCCTTTGTATTTTCACGGATATAATTCTCCACATCCTCTTTGTGACAATCAATGCTGGAAAATGAAATCCCGTTTTTCTCAGATATATTGCCGAACAGCCGGATGCTTCCCCCGTAAAGGTCCGCGTCCACAATCAGATGATCGCCCGGACGAAACAGTTCCATCATCAGAGCGATTGCGGCCATCCCGGAAGACAGCGCCAGCGCGTCGATTCCGTTTTCCAGAGACGCCATCACTTTTTCCAAATGCTCTCTGGTGGGGTTTTGCAGTCTGCTGTAATCGTATCCGGCGCTTTTGCCCACGCCGGGATGGGCAAAAGTAGCCGTCTGAAAAATCGGATAGCTAATCGCTCCGTAATGATTGCAGCGCCCTTCCTCTTCCTCTAAATGCAGGCACTTTGTGCCGATTCCTCTTGCCATAACATTCCCTCCTGTCTCAATCCAATGACCTGTCCTTATATTTTGCGATTTCCTCCAAATATTTCTGCCCGATGGGGCTGATGGGCGCGTCCTTTCTTGAAATATACCCAATGGTCATCCTTTCATCCGACTTTAGCTTCACGGCGCAGTAGTCCTTCCCGTTCAGGTCTTCGCATAGGATGCCGGAGCACAGCGTATATCCGTTCAGGCCGACCATAAGATTTAACAGGGTGGCCCGGTCGTTGGCGCGGATGAATCTTTTGTACTGATAGGCGCTTAAGACCTCCTCCGCAAAATAAAAGGAATTGTGTTCGCCCTGGGCGAATCCAAGGCAAGGATATTCCTCCAGTTCCTCCAGCGCCAGCTCCCCCCGGCCCGCCAGCGGATGCCCTTTCCACATATACACATACACCCCGCATTCCAGCAAGGGCTCAAACTGCAGCCCATATTCCACAAATAATTTGGTCAGCACATTCCGGTTAAAATCATTCAGATACAGGATGCCGATCTCGCTTTTGTGGTTCCGGACATTCTCGATGACTTCATACGTCTTCGTCTCATGCACCTCAAATTCATATTCATCCATTCCGTACCGCTTCACAAGCTCCACAAATGCGTTTACGGCAAATGTGTAATGCTGCATGGATACGCTAAATGTCTTTTTCACGTTTGTCTGTGAAATATATTTGGCATCCAGCAATTCGTACTGCTCCATCACGGACTTGGCATACCCGATAAATTCCGCGCCTTTTGTCGTCAGCGTTATCCCATTCTTTGAACGGATAAATACGTCAAACCCAATTTCTTTTTCCAACGAGCGAATCGCGGCGGAGAGGGTGGGCTGAGATATAAAAAGCGCCTTCGCGGCCTCGTTCAAGGAGTTCTGCCCCGCCACCGTGATCGCATATTTTAACTGAACCAATGTCATTTTTCATTCTCCTATAATTCCTATCTGTATAGTATGTTTGTGATTTATACATACTATACCATCCGGGACGGGTTTTGCATAATCCTTTTTTCCTCTGGATGGTTATAGTTTTTGGCTATATAAGATGAAAAAAATAGCCGTCCCGCTCTTTAAGAAAAGCGGACGACTATTTCGTGTCGTTTCAAATTTATTCGCCGGGTCGGGCGGCTTGCGCTCACCTTTTGGCTCCTTTGTGAAGCGCGGCTGCTTTTTTTGCGCACAAACAATTATTCCTTCTGCGGTATCGCCGACGCGATTACCTGCAGAATCACCGCCAGTCCGATCAGGCAGGCGGCTGTGATTTTCCCGGGGAGGCTGGCGAAGGCCTGGGCGGCTTTTCCGGCCCGGGGGATGGTAAGGCGCACGATGCCGATGAAGTTGTCGTAGGGGATGGGGTTTTTGTCCTCGGCGGAGTTGGCGTCTCCTTTGGTGACGAATTCGCCCATGAAGACCCGGTTTTCCACCACCCGGTGGGTGATGATCGCGGTGGCGTCTTTGCCGCCGTAGTAGGCGATTACGTCGTCTTTTTTCATATCTTCCGGGGGCGCTTCCTGGATGTAGAGGAGGCTGCCGATGGGGATGGCGGGTTCCATGCTGCCGCTGACCACGGTGTAGATATGGTAGCCGAACGCGCGGGGGACGGTCAGCGGCAGGCAGAAGGCCACCAGCAGGACCAATAAAACAGCGCCCAGTGCGCCGCAGATTGCAGCCACTGGGCTTTTTTTCGCCTTATTTTTATTTCTTTTCAATTGGAACTGCCTTGCCTTTACGTCTTTTCACCACTACGCCCAGCACGCCCAGCCCAACGGAAGCGGCCAGAGCGATTCCCACGCAGGCGGCCAGCGGAAGCCCTTTTTTCACCACTTTATCCAGCTGGATATTGCTGGCGGGCACCTCTTCCTCGTCCAGATCCTTCAAGTCTGTGTTCGCCAGAGGCACTTCCTCATCGCCGATTTCCTGTACGGGCGGCTGTATTTCCCCCTCGTCAGCCGTCTCCTCTTCGCCTGTGGTTTCTTCTTCCGGCGCGGCGGCTTCCTCTTCGCCTGCTGCCGCCGCCGGAACGCCCGCCTCCGGCACTGTCTCCGTGGTGGTCGTGGTCACGGTCCCCGGAATCACTTCCGTGACGGTGGTGGTTGTGGTTCCCGGCGTTCCCACCTGCCGGGTGACTACCGCCTGGTCCGTCGGCGTGTACACGAAGGTGAATACGTTTTCCGCCTCATTGGCGTCCAGGGTCTTGGTCAGCGCCCGCACTTCCGGCTCGTAGCCTTCTACGTATTTATAGGCGACCACCGGTTTGTCGCCGATGTTTCCGTAAAACTCGTCGCTGGGAAGCAGTTGGCTTCCGGCCGCGTCCTGGTAGTTGACGGTGTATTTCACCATTTTTCCCTTTACGCCGTAGGCGACTACGTAGTCCGCGTCCCGGTCCACTTCCAGAACGGAGGTGGCCACTGTGCTGTTGTCACGACCACTCTGGCGGATGCCTTTTACGTAATATTTCGCTCCCTCGGTCATCTGGATGGAGTCCGTCTGCAGCTGCATGGCAACGAAGTCATTGCGCACCAGGCCGGTGACCGTCACCATCCCGCCGGACATTTTCACTTCGCTTTTGCGCGTGCTTTTGCTCTTGGTGTGATCTACGAACAGATTCACCGAATCTGTAAACGTCCCCTGATTGCCGGCGTAAATCCGAACCGTATAGGTGTAGTCATCCGGCGACGCCGCCTGGACGCCGGCGGTCGGAAGGACGCCGGTCAGGCAGAAGACTGTCAGCAATGCCAGAATCTTTTTCATCATTTTCATTCCCGGCTCCCTCCTTCCTCGTCCCGCTCGCCGCGTCTTCTTTTTATGATGACGGCCCCCAGAACCAGCAGCGTAACGCCCGCGGCCAGAGCCGCCAGGCAATAGGGCAGGATCTTTGTGGGGTCATTGGTCTGCACGCTGGCGGCAATGATATTTCTGGAATCCTGCTGCAGCGTTCTTCGTATGGTGTTTTCGATGGGAGTGGGCGTGACGGTCACTTCCACCGGCTCCGCCTTTTCCACCGCGAAATTCATCTGTAACTGCGCCAGTGTGTCCTGGTAGACGTTGCCCTGGCTTTCCCCGTCCAGCTTTACGGTCAGATAAACCGCGCCCTGCTGGCCGCTGTTTAACGTATCCAGGAAAAAGAAATCCTCCAAGGAATCTGTGGCCTGGTGCAAACCCTCCAGCGCGTTCTTGTTTGCCTCCTCGCCGCCCACGGCCTCGCTGCTGTAGAGCACGTCTTCCACGCCGGCGGCCGACTCATAGACCAGACGATAGGTGTACGCGCCGCCGCTGGCCTCCGACTGATCCTCCAGGGAGGACAAAACTTTATTGGTCATATACCAGCTGGTGGCCTCGCCGCTGGAATTTTCCACAAGGACCTGGAGCCGGATGCTGTCCCCCGGCTGGATGCTGGAAATCTCCTCTGCCAGCTCCGAAGAACTGAAATTACTGTTCATCTTACTGCCGTCAAATTCCACCTTCCAGTTCTTGGAACCCTCATGCTCCTCCGCATAGGCGGGACATGACGCTCCCAGACTCAAGGCCGCTGCCACAAAAAGGCATAATATTTTTTTCCTCAAATCACTGTCCCTCCTATCATTGCTGCAAACTGATACTGCCGTCCGCCGCCACATTCACATCCACGCCCCAGGCGCTCTTAATGGCCTCCTGGGCATTGTGCGTCTGCACAGCGTCCACTTCCGCCGTCAGGTTAAACTGGTATCCGTTATAGGCGTATTCGGTCGTAATGGTCTTGTAGCCTTTCTCGTCCTCCGTGACGCTTTCTGTGGCCTTTTTCGCGATGTCCGCGTTAATCTTCAGCGTGTCGCTCAAAGCCGGACTGTCCGCCTGGGACGGAAGGATTTTCGTGTAATAGAGAACGGTGCGCTCCCGGGTGGAGGCTTTCTCGTCCAGAATCCAGCCCTCGTTTAAGGGCATGTGCAGGTCGATCAGCTCCGGCGAAAGGCTGGTGTCTCTGCGGCCTTTCGGGTCCTGCCAGTCCTTGTAAAGAATCACCCGCACATAGGAATCGATCTGTCCGCTGTTTCGGACGCTTAGGTGCTCTTCATAGGCTTTCCCGGGAATGATTTTGTTCTCTTTTCCGTCGCCTTTTAAATGCTGCAGAAGCTTCCCTGTGCCTTCGTTCCACTGGCCGTCGTTGTAGTCCCGGTAGCTGACCCGCTCTCCGTTTTCCATCAGGCTGACCCCGATGCTGGAAATATTCACGCCCGCCTGGTAGTTCTCACTGTAGTAAGTCAGCGCCGCCTGGGCGCTTCCCAGCGCGCTTAAAGCCAGCAGCAGGCCAGATGCGGAGAGGAGGAACACGGGTTTTAACAAAAAAGATTTAATCTTGTTCTTCATGTCTCGCACCTCCTAATTATAGCTGTCCTGCTTTGTGTCCAGAATCACGTTCCAGTCGGCGTATGGATTCCCATTCTCGTCGTAAAGCGCCGGCGTGCACTCCTGGATTACGATTACATTAAAGTCGTCTGTGTATTCCATCTCTTTTACATGGATCTCCGCCAGAAGCTCGTCAGGCGTGGTTTCGCCTGCCGGGAGCAA
The DNA here is from genome assembly GCA_948444865.1 of uncultured Lachnospiraceae bacterium. Lineage (GTDB taxonomy): Bacteria > Bacillota > Clostridia > Lachnospirales > Lachnospiraceae > MGBC164599. Next base: position 3,377 of record CAOJVE010000109.1, on the reverse strand, counting down.
ATCTTTATAATAGAAGTTGCGCACGTCCTGGCCGTACTGGTCTTTTTCCAGCTTCTCCTCCCAGTTTTCGCCGCTTACGCGGATATACGGCTCGTATCTGTCGCCGTAGAGAATCCGCACCCGCACAAAACAGTCGCTTGCGCCTGTATTTTCAACTTTGATATGCTTTGATCCGTCTTTAATCTCCTCGTTGGGCTCTGTCGTCGTAAAACCCAATTCCACCTCTGCTCCGCCGGAGGCCGTGGCATATGTGGTGAAATACGCGATCGCGCTTCCTACCGTCACGCTGCCAGCCAGCAAAAGGGCTGCCGCCGCCAGGCAGAAACTTTGCTTTTTCATTGCCTTTCCCCCTTCTTTCATTCTCCTCAGTTATGGTCTACTGTGCGCTGTCTCTTTGCTGCTGCGGCTCACCCCAAATGCCGTTCCCTTCGTATCTGAAGTGGTTGACGATGCCGGAGCCGCCGTTGGGATGATCGTCGTATGTGTTCTGAAAATGCACCCGCTGCGGGCTGCCTTCTTCGCCTTCCGCTATGATGTGATCCACGGTCTGCACCCGCTGGGCCTCCGTGACAATCTCATAGCAGGAACCGCTGTATATTTCCGTCACCGTCACTTTCGCCCCGGCTGGAAGGCCGTCAATCTGCAGGGATTTTTCGCCCGCCGCGTCGAAGGCCAGGGAAAGCACATTGCTGTAGACGGATTTTCCGCCTTTTTCCGCCTCCACTTTGAAAACAAAGTCCGCGCCGCCGAAGGTTTCGTTGTAGGCCAGCAGCTCTTTTTCAATAATCAGGCTGCCGAACCGCTCTTTCTGCTCCGGCTTTAAGATGGAATCCACGTCGTACACCCATGCGTCGTCTCCGGTTTCTCCATAATAGTTGTTGGGAAGAGCGACCAGGTATGGGATAAAATTGTATTCATATTCCGGCGACTTGACCATCTCCGCTTCCACCAGATACATACCCGTCGGAAGGTTCGCGGCCTGGCCCTGGGCTTCCGCCTGGCCGGGCAGCTTCTGGACTGTGGTCGCAGCCGTCGGCTCGGAGCCGGCCGCCTGGACCGCCGCGGACGCCTGCTGCGCCATTTTCGCCCAGTCCTCCGCCGTCGTCTCGCTGCTCACCCCGGAAAAATCCAGTCCGCCGTAGCCCTCCAGCGGCGCGTATCTGCCGTCGGCGCCCACGCTGGCCACCCGGTAAATTTTCACCGGAATGGACAGCTCCTTTAGCTCCTCATACTGGCCGTCCAGCTCAAGCGTCAGCGCGCACGATTTCCCTGTGTCAATGCCGTAGGCTCCATAAGCCCTGGGAACCGCCAGCAGAGGAATCAGAAGCGCCAGGGCCAGCAGCCATGCATTTGCCTTCTTTAATCCTTTTCTCATCTCTTCCCACCCTCCTTATGATTTCCTTTTCCGTTTAAACAAAGCTTTCATCGTCAATATAATCAACATTGTGACGCACAGGCCGATGATCAGATACAGCATGTAGTAATCTTTCAGCGCCCGCAGCATCGTGTCCGCCGTGCTCTCCTCTTCCTCGCCCTGGTAGGGAACCCGATGGCCCCGCACCAGCAGCCGATGGGAGTTCACGCCGTAGGGCGTGCAGGTAAAAAGCGTCACCTGGTCTTCGCCTTTTTCAATCTGCAGAGCGCCTTCCAGCGTTTCTGCGTCGTCTTTATCCACCATGGGCAAAATCCGATCCACCTTGTAGGCCAGGATTTCATCCAGCACATGTATGTAAAACTGATCGCCCCGGTCCATCTGGTCGATATCGGTGAAAAGCCGGGCGCTGGGCAGTCCCCGGTGGGCCGCCAGCACGCTGTGTGTGCTTTCGCCGCCGATGGGAAGCTTGGTGCCGCTTAGGTGCCCCACGCCGGTCTGCAAAAGATCTTCTCCCGTTCCGTGGTAGATGGCAAGCCGGATGTTGATCTTCGGGATGGACAGGTAGCCCATCACGCCGTCCCCGGCCACGTTTAAGATTTTCCAGTATTCTGTATTTTCCAAATCCTGATGCGCCTCTCCGAAGACATCGCCGTAGAGATTGTTTTTCTCCAGGGTCGCGTTGAACGCCCGCGCTTTCTCCCACTCCGCGGAAAAGTCTTCTGGCTTCATCTCGCTTATTTTTCCCTCGTAGTTGCTGATTAACTGATTCTGCCGGTAGTTGTTCCACTGGTTGGACACGGTGGGATAGGCCAGAACGCCAAGGCCCACCAAGAACAATAGGGCGAACAAGACTGTCGATATTTTCCGCAGCATGGTTTAGTCACCGTCCTTTGGGCCGTCGTCGGATGGCAGGCTTTCCAATATCCGCCGCCTCCGTTTTCTCTTCACTTCCCTGCGGTACAGAAGCAGGATGAAGACTCCGGTCACCGCCAGGCCCACCAGCACCCAGAGAAGATAACTGGTGTGAAGGCTCGTGCCGATTAAAGACGTGGGCGACGGCTCCTCCTCAACGCCGTTGTACGGAATCCGATGGCCCCGGACCAGCATCCGGTGGCTGTTTACGCCGTAGGGCGTGCAGGTTAAAAGCGTCACCAGATCCTGCCCCTGCTCCACCGCCAGATCCTGTGTTTCGTCGGGCTTCACTACCGAAATCTTATCCACCTGGTAGCAGAGGGTGTCGTCTAATATGTACAGGAGGAAATAGTCCCCCTTTTCCATCTTATCCAAATCGGTAAAAAGCGTCGCGCTGGGCAGTCCCCGGTGGGCGGACAATACCGCGTGGGTGTTCTCGCCTCCGACCGGGAGGGAGCTTCCCTCCAGATGGCCCACGGCTTCTTTTAAAACTTCCTCGTCTGTGGTGTGGAAGATGGGAAGTTTGATGTTGATCTTCGGAATCTGGACGTAGCCCATCATGCCGTTGCCGGTCAGGTTCAGACAGGCCATGTATCCGGACTCGCCTTCCCCCTGCGCCGCTTTCGCAAAGGAATCAGGCAGGATGCTGGGAAGCAGGGCCGCGTTGTAGGACTGGGCCTTGTTCCACTCAGCTTTGTAATCAATCTCGCCCGCGGCTTCTTTCTGGGCGATCTGGTCGTCGTAGTTGGAAATCAGCTGCTTCTGACGGTAGTTGTTCCATTGGTTTGCTACGAATGGATACAGCAACAAGGACAGTCCAGCTAAAAAAAATATGGAAAATATGATGGTGGATATTCTTTTTTTCATTTTAATTCTCCTTTTGGCCAGGCTCTCCTTACTGCTGCATAAACCTATAAACCGTACTTTTCTACGAGAAAAGTACCAAAAGTGCCCGGGGGATTGCTGACTTCCCCCGGCCCCCCTTAAAACGCGTTGGTTTTTTTATGGAGATCGAGGTTGGCCCCTTGCGGGTAGTAGTCGGTAGTGTTTTGACACAACCCTTTTTTAATCCCTCTCCTGGAAATTCGCA
>CAOJVE010000108.1 GCA_948444865.1 uncultured Lachnospiraceae bacterium | reverse complement strand
GGACATCCCGCTTTGCATGTCCTTTCTGATTCTGGACTATGCCCTGTTGAATTCTCCGGGCGCGCCGCTGAAAAAAGCGCTGCTGGACGTAAGAATAGGCAAGGACATTTACGGCAGCTTTGACGACGGCATCTGCCAGCCGTATTTTTCCATCGTGGCCAAGAACGCCAAGAGCAAAGACAAGGAGCGGTTCATCCAGACCATCCGGGATACGCTGTCCGATTTGGTGAAAAACGGCATGGACAAGAAGTCTCTGGAAGCAGGCATCAATTATTTTGAATTCCGATTCCGGGAGGCGGACTTTTCTTCCTATCCAAAGGGTCTGATGTACGGTCTGGAGGCGTTCAGCAGCTGGCTCTACGACGACGATGCGGCTTTTGTGGAGATGAAGCAGCTGAAGATTTACGAGGATTTGAAAGAGAAGGCCAAGACCGATTATTTTGAAAAACTGATTCAGGAATACATGCTGGACAATACCCATGTGACGTCTCTGACCCTGAAGCCGAAAAAGGGCCTGGCGGCGGCCAACGACCGGGCGGTGCAGGAGAAGCTGGCGGCCTTAAAAGCGGGCATGTCGGCCCAGGAGATTCAGGAAATGGCCGAGCGCACCCGCGCGCTGGAAGCTTACCAGGAGCAGGAGGAGACGCCGGAAGCCATCGCCAGCATTCCCCTTTTGAAACGGGAAGACATAAAGCGGGAGGCGGCGCCTCTGTACAACAAGGAATATTTTATAGACGATACGCTGTTTCTCCACCATGACGTAAATGCCAACGGCATCGGCTACCTGACGGTTTACTTCGATCTGCGGCAGGTTCCCCAGGAGCTGATTCCTTACGTGGGGCTTTTGAAAGCCGTGCTGGGCTATGTAGACACCAAAAACTACGCTTACGGAGAACTGTTCAACGAGATCAACGTGCACACCGGCGGCATTCACTGCGGCACGGAAACGCACAGCCGTCTGGGGGAGGACGACGGCTATCTGGCGCTGTTTGGCGTAAGGAGCAAGGCGCTTTATCCCAAATTAGACTTTGTGTTCCAGATGATGGAGGAGATCATTGCCACTTCCAATCTGGAGGATGAAAAGCGGCTCTATGAGATCATCGCCCGCGTGAAATCCAGGCTGCAGGCGGGGCTGCCAAGCGCAGGCCATTCCACGGCGGTGCAGCGGGCTGTGTCCTATTTTTCACCCATGGGGTGGTTTTCGGAGCAGACCGGCGGCATTGCTTTTTACAAATTCATGGAAAAGCTGGAGCGGGATTTTGACAGCCGAAAAGAGGATTTGAGCAAAAAGCTGCGGGCTCTGATGGGGTATATTTTCCGGCCAGAAAATATGATGGTCAGTTTCACGGGAGAGGAGAGCCAGCGGGAGCATGTGATGGCGCTGGCCAAAGCCTTCCGGGAATCTCTGCATAAAGAGCCGGTGGAAAACGCGGCCGGCGGGGGAGAAAATCCCTGGCGCAACGAGGGATTCTGCACAGCCGGCCAGGTGCAGTACGTGGCCCAGGCCGGGAACTTCAAGAAGGCGGGGCATGACTTTACCGGCGCCATGAGCGTTTTAAAAGTGATTTTGGGATACGATTATCTGTGGAGTCAGATCCGGGTCAAAGGCGGCGCATACGGCTGCATGAGCGGTTTTCGCAGGAACGGCGAGGCTTTCCTGGTGTCCTACCGCGATCCCCATCTGAAAGAAACGCTGGACGTGTACCGCGGCGTTCCAAAATACTTGCAAAATTTCCAGGCGGATGAGCGGGAGATGACCAAGTACATCATCGGCGCCATCAGCGCCAAAGACGTGCCCATGACGCCCCAGATGAAAGGCAGCATATCCACTTCCGCGTATTTTATGGGCGTGACGGAAGAGATGATGCAAAAGGAGAGAGAGCAGATTCTGGACGCCTCTCCGGCGGACATCCAGGCGCTGGCAAAGACGGTGGAATCTGTTTTGGACCAGGATTACATCTGCGTCATTGGAGGCGAGGAAACCATCGGCCGTGAAAAGGAACTGTTTGCAGACGTAAAATATCTGACGGAAGGAAAAGGTTGAATATGGAAAAGAAATCGGGATTTGTGGCGATCATCGGTCGTCCCAATGTGGGGAAATCCACGTTGATGAACCAGCTGATCGGGCAGAAAATCGCCATCACCTCTAAGAAGCCCCAGACCACCCGCAACCGCATTCAGACGGTTTACACCGACGAGCGGGGGCAGATCGTGTTTCTGGACACGCCGGGGATACACAAGGCCAAAAACAAACTGGGCGAATACATGGTGCAGGCAGTGAACCGGGCCCTGCGGGAGGTGGACGTGATTCTCTGGCTGGTGGAGCCTTCCGCCTACATCGGGCCGGGGGACAAAGGCATCGCCGAGCAGCTTGAGAGCGTGAAAGTTCCGGTGATGCTGGTCATCAACAAGGTGGATACGATCAAAAAAGAGGAAACCCTATTGGTCATCGACGCGTACCGAAAGCTTTACGACTTTGAGGAGATTATCCCCGTATCCGCTTTAAAGGGCGAGAACACCCGGGACGTGGTGGACACCCTCTATCAATATCTGCCCGAGGGTCCGCTTTTTTACGACGAAGACACGGTGACGGACCAGCCCGTGCGGCAGATTGTGGCGGAAATGATCCGGGAAAAATCCCTCCACGCGCTGGACGAGGAAATTCCCCACGGCATTGCGGTGGTCATCGACACGATGAAAAAGCGAAAGGGCAAGAAGCTGGTGGACATCGAGGCGACCATCATCTGTGAAAAGGATTCCCACAAGGGCATCATCATCGGCAAGCAGGGCGCCATGTTAAAGCAAATCGGCAGCAACGCCCGCTTTGAAATCGAACGGCTGCTGGACCAGAAAGTGAACCTAAAGCTGTGGGTGAAAGTCCAGAAAAACTGGCGGGACAGTGATTTTCTCATAAGAAACTTTGGCTACGAGAAGAAGGATCTGTAAAATTGAGTAAGACAGTTATGGTCACAGGCATGGTACTATCCGCCATGCCTGTGGGCGATTATGACAAAAGGCTGACGCTGCTGACCAAAGAGCGGGGAAAGCTGACTGTTTTCGCAAAAGGCGTCCGTCGGCCCAGCAGCCATCTGATGGCCGCCGCCACGCCCTTTGTCTTCGGCTCTTTTCAGCTAAACGAGGGCAGGAGCATCTACCACCTTCAGTATGCGTCTGTCAGAAGCTATTTTACAGAGCTTGCCCGCGCCCAGCCAGAGATTTACTATGGTTTTTATTTTCTGGAGCTGGCCGACTATTACGGCCAGGAAAACGCCGACGAGGGCGGAATGCTCAATCTTCTTTATCTGACGCTTAGGGCGCTGATGAACCCGAAAATCGACAACCGGCTCATCCGGCGGGCGTTCGAGTTGCGGGCGCTGGTCGTCCAGGGGGAATATCCCCAGGCGGACGCCTGTGTCCTTTGCGGCGTGAAGGAGGGCCTGGAGGCGTTTTCCTGGAAAAAGCACGGAATGCTCTGCAAAAGCTGCGCCCCAAGCGCGCCGGACGCCAGGCATTTAGACGCGGCGGCGGTGTATGCCATGCAGTATATCATTTTTGCGCCTTTGCAGAAATTGTACGCCTTTGCGGTGAAGCCTGCGATTCAGGCGCAGCTGGATACGGCGGTGGGGGAGCTGATGAACTGGACGCTGGACCGGAAGATGAAGAGCCAGGAAATGTTGGATGTGATGACGGGAGGATGAATAGATGACGGATTATAATGGAAAAATTGTAGATATGCACTGTGATACCATCAGCGCACTATACTGGAAAAGAAAAAACGGCCGCGAAGAGCGTCTGTCCGCCAGCGGCCTTTCCATAGATTTACATAAGATGCAGGCAGGCGGTTACTGCCTGCAAAATTTTGCGGTATTTGTGAACATGGGGAAGGTGGACGACCCATTCCAGACGGCGCTGGAAATGATTGAACTGTACGGGCAGGAGCTGAAGCAGTGCGGCGAAAGCATTTCCCCGGTTTATTCCTGGGAGGATATCTGCAGAAATCGGGAGCAGGAAAAAATCAGCGCCATGCTGACCATCGAGGAAGGCGGGATTATAAAGGGAAGCCTGGACAATCTGCGAAAAATATATGATCTGGGCGTGCGGATGATCGGCCTGTCCTGGAATTATCCCAATGAGATCGGATTTCCAAATATGCAAAAAGACAAGCGCGGCAATCCGCTGTTCACTCTGCGAAGCAACCAGGGGCTTACGGAATTTGGCCTGGAAGTTGTGGAGGAAGCCCAGCGGCTGGGGATGATTGTGGACGTGTCCCATCTTTCCGACGGAGGTTTCTGGGATGTGGCGCAGTACAGCCGGCAGCCCTTCGTGGCCAGTCATTCCAACGCCCAGGCGGTCTGCGGCGTGTGCCGCAATCTCACCGACGAGATGATCCGCGCCCTGGCGGACAAGGGCGGCGTGATGGGGATCAATTTCTGCGAAGATTTCCTGTGCATGGAGAATAAGAGAGAGCCGGGCATGCTGCTGGACGCCATCATCCGCCATATTCGCCATATCGTCCAGGTAGGCGGCGAAGACTGCTGCGGCCTGGGAAGCGATTTCGACGGCATCGAGGGCAACCGGGACATGCGGACGGCCAAAGACATGGAGAAACTGATGCGGCGGCTGGAAGCAGAGAAGTTTACGCCCAGGCAGATCGACAAAATCTGCGGGGAAAACGTGCTGCGGGTTTACCGGGAGGTTTTGTAAGCAAACGCCGATAGATTTTTTTGAGTAAAAGGAGGAAAAGCTTATGTCCACGTTGGAAAAGGCAATGGAAGAAAAACATGCGTCTGATTGACGCCAATGTTATTTTGCGGTGTATTTTGGACGATAACCCGGAAATGACGGCTGAGGCCATTGCGATCATAGACAGCGGGGCATACACAAAACCTGAGATTATTGCGGAAGTTGTATATGTACCCAAAAAGTCTATGGTGTACAGCGTCCGTAGATCAGAGACATGTTGCTGGAAATATTCGAAGTTATTTATTGCACAGATGAGAAAAGCGTGATGTACGCGTTGGAAGTTTATGCGGCGGTTTCCTTAGATTTTGTGGACTGTCTTTTAATTGCATACAACAAAATTAATCATGAAAATGTATTTAGTTTCGATAAAAAATTAAATAAATCTTTGCAGCGTTTGGATGTATGATGAAATAAGGCATTCTTTCCCATTGACAAACGCCGGGACAGCGCTATAATATAAATCATAAGTAGTAAGTGATAAGTAGTAAGCTCCGGCTTTGGCGGCAGATGGGAGGATGTGAGATGAGAGATTTATCGGTTACGCAGGAATACGTGATTTGTATTGTGGATGAGAAAGGAAAAATATCCGGGTTCAGTTCAGAAAAGGCAGTCTGTTTTGTGGCGGCCGCCATTTTAGAGCTGCGGATGGAGCGCTGCATCGTCATAGACGCAAAGAAAACGTCGGTGACGGGTTCGCTTCCGGCTGACCGGCAGTATTTAAAGCCGCTCTATGATTTTATCAGCCAGAAAAAGCAGATGAAGCTTTCTAAAATTCTGGGGGAATACTGCCTTTCCTTGACGAACAAACGCTATCATGAGCTTCTGGACGAGGTGGGCGCATCCCTGGTGAAAATGGGGCTGGTTCAGGAGAGAAAGATCGGGCTTTTGGGAAATAAAAAAGGCTACACGCCGGCGCCGGAAACCGTCCGTTCGGTGGTGGAAGGTTTGCGCTCGGAGCTTTTGGAAGAAGGAAAAATCAGCGAGGAGGCGGCTGCGCTGGCGATTTTGCTGGAAAGGGCCAAATGCCTGAAACAATATTTTTCCAAATTTGAGCAAAAAGAAATCAAGGAAAAAGTGCGCGTCCTTATGGATTCTCCGGAAGGGAAGCTGGTAAAAGAAATAGCGGATTACATCGAAACGATCCTGGTAATCGTCAGCGCCTCCGGGGCGAGCGCGGTGTAGGTGAAGCGATATGTCCAGACGCAGAAGCATGGAAGTGATTGAACAGGCGGAATATGTGACCATCGGCGAGCTGGCCAGGCTGACGGACGTTCGTTACAGCACGCTGAAGTTTTACACGGAGGAAGGCATGCTGGAATTCGAGCAGGGCGGCGAAAATCTGACCAGGCGGTACAAACGCCCAGAAAGCGTGGCGCGGGTGCGGCGCATAAAGGAGCTGCGCGGGCAGGGGCTGACGATCCCGGAGGTGAAAGCGGCGCTTTAGAGCGGTGACCGGATTAGCAAAATGCAACCCGGCCACGACATAATTGGTTTCTTTAGATTTTCCGGACGCCGTATTTCTTGGCCACGGGCAGGATGCACGCCATGACGGCGAAGCCCAGAAGCGACGCCACCAAAAACAGCTTTTGGGCGGCGAAGGCGGAAACAAGCAGCGCGGACAAAAACTGCCCCGCGAACATGGCCATGGTGCAGAAGCTGATGTGCAGCCCTTTGTTGGCCGGCGCGCTCTTGTTGATGATCAGGTTATTGTACAGCGGCGTGGAGAAGCCGAAGCCGATTCCCACGAAGACAGCCGCGATCCACAGCGCGAAGGATTTCCCGATGAGGAAATACAAAAGGAAGGCGGCTGCGTAGCTGCAAAAGGCAATGGTCAGGCAGCCCTTTTCTTTCACCCGCTTTACGATCTGCGGGGAAAATCCGGCGGCCAGCACGGACACCACGTCGATGGAGGCCAGGTAATAGCCTGTAAAAGACGGCGAATACCCCAGCTCGTTTTGCAGGTACAAAGGCAGCGCCACCATGGCGGTGAAAAACATCAGCATCCCCAAAAAGGAAATCAAAAGCACCAGCGGGATGGGAACGCCATTGGGTCCCGTCTGCGCGGTTTCGTCCCGGGGGCTGCTGTCGGCGGAAGAGGCCGGCGTTTTGGTGATAAAGAGGGCCAGCCCCAAAAAGGCCAGAAAGCCCAGTCCATAGATGTAAAAAGGACATCGCCAGGAGATATCCGCCAGCATGCCGCTGACGCTTAAGTAAATGACGCCGCCGCATTCCATGGCCATGCTCTGCAGCGCCAGGATCTTCAGCTGCTTTTCCCCTTGAAAAAAGGCGGAGATAAAGGTGACGCTGGCGTTCATGATGGCCGCGGTGGCCGCGCCCAGAAGAACCCGGTCCAGCAAAAGCGTAACCACGTTTGGCATATACGCGCCGGCCACGCCGAACGCGCCGTAGCAGAGAAGGCCGATAAACGCCACCCAGTAGGGGCCTTTTTTGTCGATGATCCGGCCCAGCAAAATGGTGGTGAGCACAACGCCCAGCGCCGGCGTGGTGATCAGCCAGGACGCGTAATTTCCCAGATTGTAGACACGCCCCAGCTCGGCCACCGCCGGCGTCACCGCCGTCCCCACCATAACGGTCAGGCTGCTCATTAACAAAATGGCGGCCACGCCGAATTTTGACAGGCTTTTTTTATTTAACATTTTTTGTTCAGACATTCAAACACCTCCCTTTTCATATATTTTACCATAAAATCATCTTTTTGGAAATGTGCGATTTATGGTAGGAAAAGGGGGAATTTCCAGAATATTTTGCGAGGAAGAATAGGATGAAAAAAGAGGAAATTCCGGCATTGGAAGATGTGCGGCAGGAGAAAGAGACGGTCTGGATCAATCCAGACAAAACGGACTATAAGACGAGCATGGAGGGCGCCGAGCTTTCTATGGCGGACATCGAGGAGGCCGAACGGCGGCTTTTGCGGTTTGCGCCGTTTATCATGCAGCGCTTTCCCGAAACCAGGGAGAGTGGGGGCCTCATTGAGTCGGAGCTGACGCCGATTCCCGCCATGAAAGCGCATCTGAACGAGGCCTACAACAGCCGTTTGGAGGGCGCGCTTTTCTTGAAGCAGGACAACCGTCTGGCCATCGCAGGCTCTGTAAAGGCGCGGGGCGGCATTTACGAAGTGTTAAAGCACACGGAAGATCTGGCGCTTGGGCATGGCCTTTTGGAGCCGGACGGCGATTACGGCGATCTGGCCAAAGAAGCGGCGCGGGATTTTTTCGGGAAATACACTATACAGGTAGGCTCCACAGGGAACCTGGGCATGAGCATCGGGATCATGGGCGCCGCCATCGGGTATAAGGCAATCGTGCATATGTCAGCGGATGCAAAGCAGTGGAAAAAGGATCTGCTGCGCCGCCACGGGGTGACGGTGATGGAATACGACTCGGACTACGGAAAAGCCGTGGAAAACGGCAGACGCTTATCCCAGCAGGACGAAAACAGCTACTTCGTGGACGATGAGAACTCCAGAAATCTTTTCCTGGGCTACGCAGTGGCCGCGAAACGGCTGGCCGGGCAGTTAAAAGCCCAGGAGATTCCTGTGGACGAGGAACATCCGCTGTTTGTCTATATCCCCTGCGGCGTGGGAGGCGCGCCGGGCGGCATAAGCTTTGGCTTAAAGCAGGTTTTCAAAGATGACGTCCACTGCTTTTTCACAGAGCCCACCCAGGCGCCCTGCATGCTGGCAGGAATGGCCACGGGGCTGCACAATGAGATTTCCGTGCAGGATGTGGGCTTGTCGGGGCTGACCCACGCGGACGGTCTGGCGGTGAGCCGCCCGTCGGGATTCGTAGGACGCGTGATGCAGCCCATGCTAAGCGGGGAGTTCACCGTGCAGGACGCCCGGCTTTACGATTATATGCGGGATCTTCTAAAGACCGAGGAGATTTTCCTGGAACCCAGCGCCTGCGCGGCGTTTCAGGGGGCGGCCGAGATCATGAAGCGGCGGGAGTCCGTGGAGTATCTTGAGAAAAACAATCTTCTGGAGCGGATGGAGCAGGCCACGCATATTGCATGGGCCACCGGCGGCAGCCTTGTCCCGGAAAATATCCGCGAGGAGTATAAGAAAACCTATCTTCCGTATAAATAAAAAGAGCGCCGCAGCGATAAAAAATTTCCCTTGACACGCGCCGTCACATATGCTAATGTATATTGGTACGAAAACAAAGCAGAGCATCCACTCTCACCTTAGCGCAGGGGCGACTAATGGTTTTATAGTTGTTGGCCGGAATTTCCATTCTCGTGCTCATGGGCACAGATCGACATTCAGTGGGAAAATTTGCGTTTTTTCACTCTCGGAATTTGGATTATCAGGTCATAATGCAAGTGTGGATAGTGATGCTGTCTACACTTTTTTATGGTTTTAATTCAGGTATGGAGGTGCACTACAATTAGCAATTTAATGATTAATGAACAAATCAGAGACAAAGAGGTGCGTTTGATTGGCTCTAAGGGGGAGCAGCTGGGGATTATGTCCGCAAAAGAGGCGATGTTCAAGGCGCAGGATGCAGGACTGGATTTGGTAAAGATCGCTCCTATGGCAAAGCCGCCCGTATGTAAGATTATTGATTACGGTAAGTATAAATATGAGATGGCGAGAAAAGAAAAAGAAGCCAGAAAGAAACAGAAGACCATCGATGTCAAAGAAGTGCGTCTTTCACCAAACATTGAAGCGAATGACATTAAGACCAAGGCGACTGCAGCCAGGAAGTTTATCACGAAAGGCGACAAGGTCAAGGTGACTCTGCGTTTCCGGGGGCGGGAGATTGCACATATGCATGCCAGCAAGCATGTTCTGGAAGATTTTGCAGAGCTTTTGTCGGACATTGCCGTTGTGGAGAAGGGCCTGAAAGTGGAAGGCAGGAGCATGACTATGTTTTTAGCTGAGAAGCGCTGAAAATTTCGATACGATCAAGGAGGAATTCAGAAATGCCAAAAATGAAAACATGTAAATCTGCTGCAAAGCGGTTTAAGAAAACAGGTACAGGAAAATTAGTTAGACATAAAGCTTACAAAAGCCATATCTTGACCAAGA
>CAOJVE010000107.1 GCA_948444865.1 uncultured Lachnospiraceae bacterium | reverse complement strand
CATCGCCCCAAAAGATTGTTTTTGTAAATGCATTATCCCATCCCAGTTTTTCCACCAGAATCTGACGCGTCAGAAATCGAACAAAAATCGTAACCAGCGCAAGTATGAGCAGCAAAAAACACACGCGCACAGTTATGTCCAATATGGTTTTGTCTTTCATCTTGTCACCTCAAAAATTAAAATATATGAACGGGCTATACGTTGAGGCCACCGCTTTGATAATCGAAAGCAGAAAAACCGCAGCGCAAACCGCCGCGCGAATTTTTTCCTTTCCGCATATTTTCTTGTATATCGGAAACGAGAAAACAGCGCCGACAACCAACACAAAAGCGCCACTTTTAACCATCTTAACAAACAGCGGATCTGTCAGCCCTGCGCTTTTGACGCCAAACATATTTCCAATATAGAAAAAACCTTCGCCAACGCTGTCGCTCCGAAACAAAACCCAGGCTAAAGTGACTGCGGCAAATGTATATAAATACGAAAACTTTCCAATCTTTTCCGTAAATCCAGTCAGCCTTTCTATGAGCAAAAGCGCAAAATACAGCAATCCCCACAGAAGAAACGTCCAGTTGGCGCCATGCCAGATCCCCGTGAACGCCCACACCGTGAAAATGTTAAATACCCATCGTCCTTTTGATGTCCGGTTCCCTCCCAGCGGTATATACACATAATCGCGAAACCAGGTCCCCAACGAAATATGCCATCTTCGCCAAAATTCCGTGACGCTTCTGGACGTATACGGATAATTGAAATTTTCCGAAAAATGAAATCCAAACAAACGGCCCAGGCCGATCGCCATATCCGAATACCCGGAAAAATCAAAATAAATCTGCAAAGCGTAAGCGATCCCGCCAAGCCAGGCAGCCGCCACAGACCTTTCGCCCGCCGAAAAAATTGAATCCGCTATAAAGGCAAGGTAATCGGATAACATCACTTTCTTGGCGAGTCCATAGATGAACCGCTCCATCCCTTCCGTAAAATCCGTTTTTTTAACAATTCTTTGATTTATTTCTTTTTCAATCTGGTTGTAACGAACAATCGGTCCCGCTATCAGCTGCGGAAAAAAAGAGACATAGAGAGCGAGCTTAAAAATATTTTTCTGGACGCCGGCCTTTTTGTAATATACATCAAACAGATAAGACATCATCTGGAATGTGAAAAAAGAGATGCCTATTGGAAGCTCTATGCTCCAATCAATCTCCGAACGAAACAGGAAAAGCCCCATCTGCCGCAGGACAAACCCAAGATATTTAAATATAAAAAGCACAAAGATATGATATGTAACCGCAACAGACAGCACAAGTTTTCCTTTACTTTCATATCTGTCAAGCGCTAGCCCCATCACCCATGTAACAGCAATCGAAAACAACATCAAGAATATAAACACAGGCTCTCCCCAGGCGTAAAATCCCAAGCTGGAAAGCAGCAGAAATCCATTTCTGAACTTCTGCCCCCGCAGCCACGGATTATAATAAATCATCACCGCCAGGGGCAAAAACATAAATAAAAAAACAGTCGATGAAAATACCATATACACTCTCCCTTGCCTTTTATAAACAACGACAAAAATGTAACATAATAGTTATTATGATACATATCTTAACATTAAAAATCTTTTCCTTCAAGAATTATTTGTAGAACTTAGCAAAAAAGTGGCAGAATGTAACAGGAAAATCTTTGTTTGTCTCTATTTGCATAGATTCATATCTGTTTTTCTAATGATTTTGCCGAATAATGCTTTCCCAAAATGTAACAGACTAACTAATATGTTACTAACCTCCTTAGTCCATTGATGCGGTATACTAAATATCATCAATTTAAGGGGGATTTTATATTTATGGCAGCAACACAACCAATCCGAAATAAAAAACATTTGAAAAAACTGGCTGAATATTACTTGGAACGCGGACAGTGTCGAAATTATGCCCTAATCGTTATGGGCGTCTATACCGCGCTTAGGATCAGTGATTTACTGAGACTCAAATGGTCCGACGTGTATGATGCGGAAAAAAACATTTTCCGAAACCATGTGGAGATAACAGAGAAAAAGACCGCCAAAACCAAGCGTATCGCTCTTAATAAACAGGTTCTGGGCGCTCTGCGTTTATGCCTGCCGCACCGCCGCGGGGAGTATATCTTCGCCAGCAACCGTAAAAGCGGCAAAGCCATCAGCCGGGTACAGGCTTGGCGGATTATCCACGCAGCGGCAATAGCCGTGGGAATCGATGGGAAAGTGTCCTGCCATAGCCTGCGCAAAACCTGGGGGTACCATGCTTGCAGAAGCGGGGAGGTTCCGCTTGCCGTGATTATGACTATTTACAACCACAGCAATTTTCAGACCACCAAGCGATATTTAGGCGTGGAACAAGATGACCTGGATAAAGCATATCTTGGCATGGAATTATTCTGAAAATATGCGTGCGCGCAATGTAACAGGCAAATTCAATGGGGCAATTTTCCCAACGGAAACGCCCCATCCATAAGCCTCTTATGCTATTTGCCGTATTTATAGATACAATATTGATCTACCATCCCCAAAAGCGAATACCCATTGCTGGCATATTTCTGCCGCTGTTCGTCCAGATCCGTCCAAACCACCAGATAGCCGCAGCGCGCCTGGGAGGCCAGATCCGTCACCTGGGCGGGCTCTACAAACTGCGGCTCCTGGTTCAGCAGCAGATGGAGCTGCTTGGCTATTTTTCGCCTGGCGCCCCTGGAGCCTCTGCCATAGGGCATCTTTATGTCGGGCGCGTATATCCTCAAATACGTGGCGATGGAATCCGGGGCCACCAGTTTCTTTTTGGCGTCGCCCGCGTCCTCCCGCACCAACTCCGCAATGGCTTTTATTTCATAAGAAATTTTCTCCTGATTGTCCGGCACATGGTAATTGCCCTCCACATAGACCTGCTCGCCGGTCAGCACGATCACGCCCAGCAAAAGCGCGGCGAACGCCATCTGGAATCCCGCGTTTTTCCAGGATGTGCAGAACTTTACGCACACGTACGCGATGGCCGGGGCCGTGGGAAGCAGCCACAGCACCCGCCAATAAACCGTTTCCCCGATACAGTAATTCGCAATGACATTGGCCGTGTACGGCAAAAAGAAAATAACCAGAGTCACCAAAGTGTATCCCACAAAAATCCTGCGCTCCCCTTTTTTCCTGTCTTTTTTGGAAAAAAGCAAATAAAGCAGACACAGCACGAACAAAAGAACATGCCAGCCCTCTCCCCAGTACGCCAGCCATGTTTCCAGGCTCATATTCCATACATCTTCCATCATCCCGAAAGGCCCCCTAACGTATAAATAAATAGATCACCGCAAAGATCAGATTGGGCAGACAGCAGAACAGCGCCTTCCCCACCGTTTTCCATTTCCAGGCGCAGACTCCGCAGACAAAGGCGTAAATGCCCACCATCAGCATCGTCAGGATAATGCCCATGGAAGAAACCAGGCAGGAGGCCGTCATCAGACAAAAAAGCGCCGGCCAGCCGCCCCCTTGTTCGTCTTTGGACATCAGGCGGGCGCACATAAACGCCACCGCCGGCAGCAAAACGCCCGCCAAAACGGCTTTGCCCTGCCAGATGCGCAGCATAAAAAAAGTGCCGGATGTATAAATGGAATAATTTGAAAAAACCTGCACCGCGCTGATGAAAATCAAAAACAGCGCGCATTGTTTTTTTTGCCCGTCAAAAAGCATGTCCGCCCACAGCCAGTAGATAAAATACGCCAGCAGTATCATAAATACCGGGAAAATCGTATAGACGAAGGTTGGCACGTCCATCCCCGTCAGCTCCGTCAATATGGCTTCATATACCGGAAATGGGGAGAGCACGTACCGGCTGGGCGGCTCTTTGTATTTGTCTCCGGTATACGGATTGTACTCAAATATACTGTTTGTATAGACCGATGTGCTGGCCGTCGCGACATAAAAGGAATCGTCCGCGTCGTGGTGAGCCAGAAGCCCCGCCACCGCCATCTGCGCCAGAATCAGAATGACGGCAAGAAAAAACAGCGCATTTTCCGAAAACTTTGCATGGCCTTTTCTCCCGATGCCCAGCGCCATCTCCTTTAAGTTGGAGAAATTTAAAAAGATTCCCCCGGCGGCGGCAAGCAGCGCCACGACCTGATAAATGCGCATGATCACCCGCAGCGACGCGCCCAGGAAAATCCCTGGAACAATCAACGCCTGCGCCACGGCAAACAGGCCTGCGTACCCGCAGACCACGGCGAAACAGATGCTTTTTTCCTTATTCGTAAATCTCGTCAGCGTCATCCCCGCCGCCGCCGGAACCGCCAGCAGCCACAGGGCGGCATAGATCCAATGTATTAACTGCATATCAATATCCTAACATTCCACATCAGTTACGGATTTATGATACCACAATTTTAACCTCTGTGGCAAGAACCTATTGAACATAATTCCGCTTGCGCCACGATAAAAACCCGCCCATAACAGGCGGGTTTTCAGAATTTGATTTATTTTGGAAGTTCGTTGATCTCTCTCTTCACATAGGTGGTATGAAGAATCTCGTGCGCCTTGTGGCTTCCTGGCTCGCCGAAGAATTCCTCATATACTTTCTTAATCTGCGGATTCTCATGTGATTTCCGAATCGGATTTGCGGCATCGTAATCATAGAGAACTTTCGCGCGCAGCGCCCGAACGTCGTTTTCGTTCTTGAAGCTTGCCGGCACGTGTGGCTGTCCGCCGCCGTTTACGCAGCCGCCGGGACATCCCATGATCTCGATAAAATGATAGTCCGCTTCGCCGGATTTCACCTTATTCAGCAGCTCTCTCGCATTGCCAAGGCCGGACGCGATGGCTACTTTCACATCCATGTCCGCTACATGATAAGTAGCTTCTTTGATGCCCTTTGTGCCCCTCACGTCTGTGAAATCCAGATCCTTCAACTCTTCGCCGGTGAGCGTTTCCACTGCCGTTCTAAGCGCAGCTTCCATAACGCCGCCAGTAGCGCCGAAGATTACGGCAGCTCCGGTGCCTTCGCCCAGCGGATCGTCGAAGTCTTCATCCGGCAGATCCAGGAAGCGCAGGCCAGCCTGCTTAATCATTCTGGCCAGTTCCCTGGTAGTCAGGGAAATGTCCACATCCGGGTATCCGGACGCGTCCTGATCGTCGCGGCCAATCTCGAATTTCTTCGCTGTACAAGGCATTACGGATACGCTGACGATTTTCGCCGGATCAATGCCCATCTTCTCTGCATAATACGTCTTCAGCGTAGCGCCGAACATCTGCTGCGGAGATTTGCAGCTGGACAGATTGTCTGTCATATCCGGGAAATAATGCTCACAGTATTTGATCCAGCCCGGTGAGCAGGATGTGATCATTGGCAGCGTGCCGCCGTTCTGCACACGGTCAAGGAACTCATGGGCTTCTTCCATAATCGTCAGGTCGGCGGAGAAGTTGGTGTCAAACACTTTGTCAAAGCCCAGACGGCGCAGCGCCGCTGCCATCTTGCCTTCAACGCCGCTTCCCACCGGAAGGCCGAACTCTTCGCCCAGACCCGCGCGTACAGCCGGAGCGGTCTGCACAACCACGAATTTATCTGGATCGGCGATCGCGTCAAATACCTGTTTTGTGCAGTCTTTCTCATAGATTGCGCCCACCGGACATGCCACGATACACTGTCCGCAGGATACGCAGCTGGTTTCCCCAAGGCCCAGCTCAAACGCGGAACCGATGTGGGTGTCGAATCCACGGTCATTGGCGCCAATAACGCCGATGCCCTGAATGTTTTCACAAACGCCTACGCAGCGACGGCAAAGAACGCATTTGTTGTTGTCACGAATCATATGAGGCGCGGATTCGTCCAATTCGTATACATTCTTCTTGCCATCGTATTTGGCTTCGTCGTCAACGCCCAAATCTTTGCAGAGTTTCTGAAGCTCACAGCTGTCGCTTCGTATACAGGAGGTGCATTTTCTTTCATGTGTGGACAGAATCAGTTCCAGGGTTTTCTTTCTGGACTCTCTGACAAGAGGCGTATTGGTAAACACTTCCATGCCAGGATTGATGGGATAAACGCAGGAAGCCACCAAGCTCCTTGCCCCTTTCACTTCCACAACGCAGATCCGACATGCGCCGATTTCATTGGCGTCTTTCAAAAAACAGAGGGTAGGTATATCAATTCCGGCAATTCTGGCTGCTTCCAAAATGGTAGAGCCCGCTGGCGCAGATACTTCCATACCATTTATTTTTATTGTAACATTTTCCATAATTGTATTATCCCCTTATTTCTTTTCGATTGCGTCAAATTTACATTTCGTCATACATACGCCACACTTAATACACTTGTTGGGATCAATCTCATGCGGCTCTTTGCGCTCGCCACTGATAGCGTTTGCTGGACAGTTCTTTGCACACATCCTACAGCCTTTACATTTCTCTGGGTCAATCACATAAGTCAAAAGGGATTTACATACGCCTGCTGGACATTTCTTGTCAACAATATGCGCAATGTACTCATCCCGGAAGTTCTTCAGGGTTGACAATACAGGGTTGGCCGCTGTCTGTCCCAGCGCGCACAAAGCGTTCTGTTTCATATAGGAAGCCAGCTCTTCGATCTTGTCCAGATCTTCCATGGTAGCTTTGCCTTCCGTGATCTTGTTGAGCAGCTCTAACAGGCGGGTCGTTCCCACACGGCAGGGCGTACATTTACCGCAGGACTCGTCTACGGTGAACTCCAGGAAGAATTTGGCAATATCCACCATACAGGTGTCTTCGTCCATAACGATCAGACCGCCGGAACCCATCATGGAGCCAATGGCAACCAGGTTGTCATAGTCGATCGGAATATCATAATTATCCGCTGAGATACATCCGCCGGAAGGTCCGCCGGTCTGTGCGGCTTTGAATTTCTTGCCATTGGGGATGCCGCCGCCGATTTCCTCAACGATCTCACGCAGCGTAGTTCCCATGGGGATCTCCACAAGACCTACATTGTTAACTTTACCGCCCAGAGCGAATACCTTCGTGCCTTTGGATTTCTCTGTACCCATAGACGCGAACCACTCCGCTCCGTTTAAGATGATCTGCGGAACGTTGGCATATGTTTCCACGTTATTCAGGATGGTTGGTTTTTCCCACAAACCTTTTACAGCCGGGAATGGAGGACGTGGATGGGGCTCGCCTCTGTTTCCTTCGATGGAAGTCATCAGAGCGGTTTCCTCACCACATACAAATGCGCCTGCGCCCAGACGAATGTCTATATCAAAGTCAAAGCCTGTGTCAAAGATGTTCTTTCCTAACAGGCCGTAATCTCTTGCCTGCTTGATGGCAATGTTCAGACGGTCTACGGCGATGGGATACTCTGCACGCACATAGATGTAACCCTGATTTGCGCCGATTACATAGCCAGCGATTGCCATAGCTTCCAATACCGCATGGGGATCGCCTTCCAGAACGGAACGGTCCATGAATGCGCCGGGGTCACCCTCGTCCGCGTTACAGCATACGTATTTCTGATCTGCCGCGTTGCCCATAGCCAGCTGCCATTTTCTTCCGGTGGGGAATCCGCCGCCGCCACGGCCTCTTAATCCGCTGTCCAGGATGCATTTTACAACTTCGTCGGGGGTCATTTCTTTCAAAACTTTACCAAGAGCCTGGTAGCCGTCCCGTCCTATGTACTCATCAATATCTTCTGGATTGATTACGCCGCAGTTCCTAAGAGCGATTCTTTTCTGTTTCTTATAGAAATCAGTCTCGCCGAGGGATTTCACGCCCTTGCCCTTATCGTCGTAAACAAGGCGTTCCACAATACGTCCTTTTAATAAATGTTCGGACACGATTTCCGGCACATCCTCTTCTTTCACCATTGAGTAGAAAGTGCCTTCGGGATATACGATCATGATCGGTCCCACAGAACACAGACCATGACATCCAGTCTGCACTACGCATACTTCTTCAGCAAGATCATTTTTCTTAATCTCTTCGTTTAATTTCTCCATAATCTTTGCACTTCCAGAAGAAGTACATCCGGTTCCACCACACACTAATACATGTGAACGATACATACAGTTATCCTCCTCTGTTTATTTTTCAGCAGCGCCCAATGTGAACTTAACAACGGGGTTGCCTTTTACCAAATGCTGATCCACAACCTGCTCAGCCTTTTCCGCTGTCATATGAACATAAGTCACTTTTTCTTTGCCGGGCTCCAGAATCTCCACGATTGGCTCATAACGGCAAAGTCCGATACATCCGGTCTGCACTACCGCCACATTCTCCAACTGTTTATCAGCCACCAGCTTCGCCATTGCGTTTAACACAGGTCTGGCCCCTGCCGCGATTCCACATGTAGCCATGCCAACCACAACCCTGGTCTGATTCTCATCTTCTGCTCTCATGCCTACACGGCCTTTTACTTTATTCCGAATTGCATTTAATTCCTCAAGGGATTTCATATAAAATTCCTCCTTCTGCGGATACCTGCATCCGCCGCTTTACTTAAAATCCTAAACAATTGCCCCGCCGTCCGTTTCAGATTTGTTCTCATCCAGATATTCTTTGATATATGCAGAAACCTCCGGCGCGTCCAGCGGAACGCCTCCAAGGATTTCCTTTATCTGTCTTGTGTCCAGTTCAAAGGATTCCTGCCCATATGTATAACGGTATAAAAAATCCGTTTGCGGATTGTATACGACTAGCGTATGAATCGTACTGTTAATATCGCCCAGCGGCATCCGGTCAATATGATCCAGCTTAAAAATAGTAGTTACTTTCGTACCTTTTCCCACTTCAGACTCAATCTGGAAACTGCCGCCAGTGGCCTCTGCGGCCAGCTTAAAGAACGGTATTCCCAAACCAACCTTCCGCGTTGTCCGTGTAGTAAAGAACGGGTCGGTTACCTTAGCCATCTGTTCCTTAGTCATCCCTTTCCCGTCGTCTATAATCTGAACCTTCAGCATGTTTTCCTCCAGGTCAATGGTGACCAGGATTTCTACCAGCGAAGCTTCGGCACGAATCGAATTTTCAGCCACATCCAGCACATTCAGTGAAATTTCAGGCATCATGGCTTTATTCGTATCTTTCCAGGATACCCTGAACGTCATCCGGTGTCAGACGTCCATATACCTCATCGTTGATCATCATAACAGGAGCAAGGCCGCAGGCGCCCACGCAGCGACAGGCTTCCAGTGAGAACTTCCCGTCCACGGTGCATTCGCCGCCCTTGATCTGCAATGTTTCCTGAAGTTTCTCGTAAATCTGTCCAGAACCTTTTACGTAGCAGGCCGTTCCCAGGCATACAGATATCTGATATTTGCCCTTCGGCTGCAGCGCAAACTGAGAATAGAAAGTCGCAACGCCATAGATTTTCTCCATGGGTATCTGCATCTCGTCTGATATAATTTTCTGCACTTCAATAGGAAGGTATCCATAGATATCCTGTGCTTCCTGCATGATCGGCATTAAAGCGCCTTTTTCGTTCTTGCGCGCCCGGATCACTTCAAGCAGCTTTTCCTCCTGCTCCTTCGTCCCCTGGAACGGGACTGTCTTTTTCGCCATACTCATTCCCTCTTTATATACCTCCTGATTTAGTACTTAGGAACACAAATGACTAATACCGAATCTAGTATAGCACGTTTCCTTTTAAATTTCTAGTCATAGTTGACAAATTTTTTTGTACAAATTCGTAGGCTTCCAGCATTTTTTAACCATTAACTCGCCAAACGCCTGCGGTTTCCTAAACAAAAAGCAGAGTATCCACGCCCCGCCTTTTATTTTTTTCACCAAATTACCTACTGCAAATCCGTTGTCGCGGCTAATTATACACACATCATCCTGTGTTGTCAACCGTCTGCCCGCCCACCTCCAAAAAACAAAAAAACATTGCTTTTTCTTCCAAATAGATAAATTATATTATTTAATGTAAGTAATAATATTTGAATTCCTCCATAATGTCAAAAGGTATGTTCATTTAGGAGATGGGAGAAGTGTGCCCCTCTAATGTAAATCTTTGGCTTTCATCAACTGTTTTTGTAATAAGCCCC
>CAOJVE010000106.1 GCA_948444865.1 uncultured Lachnospiraceae bacterium | reverse complement strand
ATTGACACGGTTTAAAAAAGGGCAATGGTGTTCAATTACGTCTTTCATCTGTCCGAACATCAGCCCCGCCAGGAATCCGGGGAAAAGAGTGCACAGCACGCACAGGCCCATTTTTGCCCCGACAGCCAGACGGCCGGCGCACCCCAGCAGCAGCCCCAGAGATATGCCGATCGTGCTTCCCATCCATTCCACCAGCGCAATGGACGCCCAGTCGCTGCCCAGGTCGATCCCCAGCACAAAGTAAATATAACCGGTGAGAATCAGCACATTGATAAAATGAATGACGAAAAGCGCCAGCATATCCGTCAGCACGAACAGTATTTTGTGGGTGGGCGTGACGCTTCTGCGGGCGCCAAGGGGCGACAGGTTGGCCTGGCCGTCCACGCTGGCCTGCACGCCCAGAAACGCGCCGGAGAGGCAGGCATAGGCGATCAGCGCAAAAAAATACGAAATATTGGAATCCATGGTTTTTCCCTTTACGCTGACGCTTTTTGTCCTCTCGCGCCGCTGGCTCATGGCTTCTGTGGCCGCTTCCATCTTCTCTGGCCGCTCCCGGGCTATGACCGTGCGCATGGCCGCGTTTTTGTCGTAGCCGTCCATCAGCGCCTTTAAGATGCTCTGGGAAATGCCCGATCCGGCCACCGTAAGCGACGGCTTGGCCCCGCAGTAAAAAATCCCGGACACTTCATCGCCCAGAAGGGCCGCCTTAGCCTCTTCCTCTGTCATAGGCATAAGCCGGAGAGTCTCCCCGTCCATGGACTGCAAAAACTCTAAAAACGCCTGCCCGCTCACGGATTTTTCCGGGTCCTCTACCGCCGCTGCCGGGATCTGTGCCATGTTTTCTCCGGTATCCGCGCTGCCAAAGGAAATATAAAAAAACGTGCCCAGCAAAATGGGAAATGCCAAAGCCCAGAACATCAGGCTTTTCATCCGCACCGTCTGTCGGATTCGGTATTTTACCAGATGCATAAACATTTGTCCGCTCATTTGATCCGCCTCCTTTAATCCCGCAGCACTTTCCCGGTGATTTCCAGGAATACGTCGTTTAATGTGGGAAGCTCCGAGAACACTTTTCCAAAGGCGATGTCCGCGCTTTGCAGATAACTTAACACGCGCGCCAGATTGTGCCTGGCCCTGCCGCAGCGGATTGTCAGCGTCTGTTCCCGGTACGACGCGTCGAAGACATGGGGCAGCGCGCGGATTTCCTCCAGCTGGGCCGGCTCCAGCGCCACCGCCTCGATGGTGATCGTCTCCCCGGTTTTGATCATGTTTTTCAGCTCTTCCTTGGTTCCCGACGCCAGCGCGCGGCCATGGTCGATGATAGCGATCCGGCTGCAGATCCGCTCCACTTCTTCCATATAATGGGAGGTGTAGATGATCGTGGAGCCCTGCCGGTTCAGCTTGAGGATGCCCTCCAGGATTTTATTCCGGCTCTGAGGGTCCACCGCCACGGTGGGTTCGTCCAGGATAATCAGCCGGGGACGGTGGGCGATGCCGCAGGCGATGTTCAGCCGCCGCTTCAGTCCGCCGGATAATTTCCCGGGCCGCATTTTCCGGTAATCCTCCAGCCCCACAAACTGGATGGCCTCCTCGACCAGCTGCCTGCGCCTTTTTTTGTCCCCAATATACAAGCCGCAGAAATAGTCGATGTTCTCCCAGACGGTCATCTGCTCGAAAACCGCCACGTCCTGCATGACCACGCCGATTTCCCGCTTTATGTCATAACTGTCCGGCTCCATGGGTTTTCCCATGATCTTAATGGAGCCTTTGTCGTATTTCAAAAGAGCCAGCAGGCAGTTGATGGCCGTGGTCTTGCCGGAGCCGTTGGGGCCCAGCAGGCCGAAGACTTCCCCTTCCTCTATGGTCAGATTCAGGTGATCCAGCGCCAGCAGATTGCCGTAGCGCTTCACCAGGTTTTGAATCTCAATCATCTGCGTCATGTCGCGTCCCCCTTTTTGCCGTTTAAAATGTCTGATTAGTTGCAGTATAACCCGGAAACTTCTCCTGGGGAAGTGTCTGCCGTCAGATTCGTTTGTGACAGATGTCATTTATATCCGCAGATGCCGGCCGCCTCACTTGCTCTGCCTTGGGGAAAGTTTTATAATAGAAATAAGGAGAAGATGCCTATGCCTATGAAAACCATTGAAGACCAGAGCGTTTTGCTTTTATACGCCTTTTATATGCTTTTATTTGACAAACCCGACGCGGTATTTGTAGTCGGATTTTTAAGCGCCGTCATTTACATTACTTTGGGAAGCGACCCGGACCGCCGCGTTTTCCGGGGGATTTTCACCGGCCTTTTTCTGGCAGGCGCCTGTTTTTATCCACGGCTTTTCTGCTTCTCCCCTGTGGCGGCCTATGCGCTGCTGTTTTACAAAAATTATCTCGGACTGGGCCTGCTGCTGATTTTGTGCCTGTACCGGTGGCGGCTGGAGGGCGCGGCCTGGATTCTCTCGCAGATTCCCGGCTGGGGCGCCGCCTTTTTGCTTCAGCGCCGGACGGCCAGGCTCCATTTCCTGAAGGAGCAGTGGCTTAGGACCCGGGACGACAGCCGGGAGCTGACGCTGCTGCTGAAGGAAAAGAATCAGATGCTGCTGAAAAATCAGGACAACGAGATTTACACCGCCACCCTAAAGGAAAGAAACCGGATCGCCCGGGAAATCCACGACCACGTGGGGCATATGCTGTCCTGCTCCATCCTGATGACCGGGGCCGCAAAAACCATCAACGCCGACCCGGCCGTGGGCCAGACCCTGAACCAGCTGGAGGACACGCTGCACACGGCCATGGACAACATCCGGCGAAGCGTCCACGACCTCCACGACGAGTCGGTGGATTTAAAAGACGCGCTGGAACGCCTGTGCGCCTCCTGCTCCTTCTGCCCGGTGACGCTTTCTTATGATATGGAGCGCTTCGTCCCCGCCGAGATCAAATACAGCCTCATCGCCATTGTAAAAGAAGGGCTGCACAACATCGCCAGGCACAGCGACGCCCGCCAGGCCTGGGTTTCCCTGCAGGAGCACCCGGGGCTTTACCAGCTCTCCGTCCGGGATAACGGGACGCGAAAAGAAGCCTCGCCCACGCCCGGCATGGGCCTTGCCAACATACAAGACCGGGTCCACAGCCTGGGCGGCTCCATGCAGATTTACCGGGAGGACGGCTTCCGGCTCTTTATTGCCATACCGAAAGAGTTGTCTCCCGCTTCTGCGTCTGGGCAAAACCCGCTCTGACTCACTCCTTATTTACCGCACAAGCCCGGCGCGCCGAAAAAAACACCCACAATCACCTGACTCGAAAGGAGCCTCTATGAAAATCTTGATCATTGACGACGACGTTCTCGTATCCACCGCCCTAAAAACCATTCTGGAGGCCGACGGGTCCATCCGCGTCTGCGCTGCCGGAACCGACGGCGCACAGGCGGCCCTCCTGTATGAAACCCACCGGCCGGACGCGCTTCTTATGGATATCCGCATGAAAGGCATGGACGGCCTGGAAGCGTCCCGGCAGATCCTCTCCCGCCATCCCCAGGCGCAGATCCTGCTTTTGACCACATTTTCCGATGACGAATACATCGTGCAGGCGCTGAAGATCGGCGTAAAAGGCTACCTGCTAAAACAGGACTACCAAAGCATCATCCCGGCCCTTCACGCCGTACAAAACGGTCAGACCGTGTTCGGCCGCGAAATCGTCTCCCGCATACCGGAACTTTTGCAGAAAAAAGGGGAATTCCCCTATGAGAAGCTGGGCATCACCGAAAAAGAATACGCGCTGATCCGGCTGGTGGCCGACGGGCTGAATAACCGGGAAATTGCGGAAAAAATGTTTTTGAGCGAAGGGACCGTGCGCAATTATTTGAGCAATGTTTTGGAGAAATTGGAATTGCGGGACCGGACGCAGCTGGCGGTGTTTTATTATCGGCATTTGTGAGCGGAGGGCTTCTATGGATACTGCAAAGACTTCTCATGAAAGGAAAAACCGCTATGTCTACATTGATTCCACTTGCTAAGCTGATTGCGAAATGCGAGATTGAAACGGAGAGGGATTATTGCCAGCTATTAAAATTATAGGGCAGCAAAAAGCGGCGCGTCGCCTTGACTGCCGCCTTTTTGCTTAGAATTGTTTTAATATGTCGTGTCGTCCTACGTCCAGCAGGATAATCATTTTATCTCCTTCATAATACCATATAATGCGAATATCCATGTTGATACTGCACTCGAAAAGATCTGCAGTTCCCTGGATGCGTTTCGTGCGCAATGACGGATGCGAAGGATTTTCAGCCAGAAACTCCAGTTTGTTTTTAAGCCGCTTCTTTTCCTGCGCGGTAAGATTCTGAAAATGTTTTTGAAAACGAGACGTAAAGGTAAATGCATACGCCATCATTCTGCCTCCAATTTGTCAAACAGGGCATCCACGCTGTCAAAGACAGGCTGCTCCCCGGATGCGATTTTTGCCTTTACATTGTTGAGCTCTTCCTTGATCTCATTTAAATATTTCTTTGGATAAACAGTCACTGGCATAAGACAAATAGTTCCATCCTTCTCAAAGACATCCAGCTTGTCGCCCTCTGACAAACCAAGCTTGATAATAATCTCTTCCGGAATTGTAACCTGGGATTTCTGACATAATTCAGCCAGCATAATATCATCTCCTTTTCTCGTTTATACCCATATTCTTTGAGCCCACAGATATACCTGGTAAAAAAATCTCACTTTCTTACTTAATAGTATATCCTTTTTGGATGATTTATGCAAGAACATAAAAATATACAAAATCGGATTGCACACTTTTCCACCCCTGGCCACCTTCACTTTCACGGTTCCGGCGGCCTTCGCCGTCAGCTTCCCGGTTTTCGGATTTATCTTTGCGATTTTCGTCTTATCCACAGACCAGCGGGCTGTGCCTTTCACGCCGTATTTCTGGACTTTCAGCATCAGAGTTTTGCCTTTTTTCACAGACTGCTTGCCGGAAACCTTCAGGTATGGTTTTTTCACGGTTACTTTTGTCTGAAGGGATTTCTTGCTTCCGTCGCTTAATGTCACCGTCATCGTTATGGTGGCGCTGCCCGCTTTCAGGCCGGTGACTGCGCCTTTTTGGGTTATGGACACTTTCCCCGGCTGGCTGGATTTGTAGGTTACGGATTTCACTTTTAAGCCCGCCGCTTTTAATGTGGATGTGAAATTTTTGGGGTAAATGGGCTTGATGGTCGCTGTGTGGGTGACTTTGCCTGTGCATAGCGTTATGGACTTAGTGGCTCTGGTGGCGTTCGGGGCTTTTTTGGCCGCCTGTTCGGCTGCGGCAAGCGCTTTGTATTTATACGGAATCTTGTGTTCTTTTGCGTATTTTTCCGCGTAACTACCTTTCTCTACAATCATGGTCAGTTAATTGCAGCCCTCAAATGCCTGGTATTACTACGTAGTCAACAACCCCAGTCCACCTCCGAATTATAGAAAAAAACAAACTTTACAGGATATTTTTTCAATTTTCTGTTGTCTCATGCAGCACAGAACCCACCACCCACTCCCCCCCCCCCGCATCGATCCGTTTCTACCCTAAAAAAGCATACCACAATCCAGATGGTTTTACCATATCAATATAGGCATCAAAAAATTTTCCCCCGCCCGGCAAACCCCTTGTGCTTATACCCATCCTTCTGTTAAAATAAAAACATGAAAACCGACACAATCACAAAAGAGTATGTAAAAGACACGGGCGTCTTCGCCGATATCTTCAACTTCTATATTTACGGCGGGCGTTCGATGATCCAGCCGGGCCAGCTTACGGAGCGGGACACTGCAAAGACTGCACTGCCATATGGCGCGGATGACGCAGTGATCCCCGTCCAGCGGTTCCGCGATGTGCAGAAGCTGTACGCCGCGATGACGGACGGGAAGGCCACGTACATCCTTTACGGCGTAGAGAACCAGACGCAGATCCACTACGCCATGCCCGTAAAGAATAACCTGTACGACGCGCTGGAATACGCCGGGCAGGCAGAAGAAGCGGCGAAATCGCACAGGCGGCAAAAAAGGCCGGGGGACGCGCCTTCAGCCGGGGAATTTTTAAGCGGCTTCTGGGCCGGGGACCGCCTGATCCCCTCCGTCACAGTGACGCTCTTTTTCGGAGCGGAGGCATGGGACGGCCCGCTGAGCCTGTCTGATATGATGGATGTGCCCGACCAAAATGTATGCGCCTGCATGAACGACTATAAAAAGCACCTGATCGCGCCGGCGCAGATGGCGGACGATGAGATCATGCGGTTCCAGTCCAGTATGCGGGAAATCCTGCTGTTCATCAAATATTCCAAAGACCGTGCGGGCCTAGACCGGATACTGCAGGCCAACGAAGGACGCTTCCGGGAGCTGGAACGCAGGGCGGCGGATGTGATCGAAGCAGTCACAAAATCCGGATTAAAATATGAAGAAGGAGAGGAGGCAGTCGATATGTGCCAAGCAATCCAGGAAATGAGGTTGGAAGAACGGCGGCTTGGGAAGAAAGAGGGAGAGCGCATTGGCAGAGAGGAAGGAGAACGCATCGGCAGAGAGGAGGGCCAGGAAATGCAGGCCAGAGAAACTTCTAAACGCCTCTACGCGATAGGGCTTGATATCGGCGCCATTGCGCCGGCAGTCGGCCGCACTGCAGAGACGGTGCGGGGCTGGCTCGGGCTGGCTGACGATCTTTCTAACAGATAGCGCATTGCGCATTCTTCCGTAAATCAAAAAACGGCCATAGAAAAGGAAAAGCTGAGGCTAACACCCCGGCTTTTCCCGTCATTTCAGAATGAAACTGCCGCCTCATGCACTTCTGCACTGACCAAATGTAGGACAAATTTCTTAATGCCGCGGCTTTTCCATCACCAGCTGAACCGCCTCCGCCGTCAGAAGCACGATCTCATTTTCCACCGCCGGATCAAGCTGCACGGATTTTGAGTACAGCTCCCCGCTGACCGTGGACACGTATTTGGGCTTTATCTTGCTTAAGACGAATGCCGCCACGTCCGACTGGCACTGGTCGCACTGGCAGCAACCGAATTTCTCGATGATGCTGCCCATGCGGCCGATCACTATGTCTTCCATTACATTTTTTATTTTTACGGCCATAATTTACTCCTTTACTCCAAACGCTCAAAGTCTTCCGCGCCATGTTTGCACAGCGGGCAAATGAAGTCTTCCGGCAGCTCATCGCCCTCATAGATGTAGCCGCAGATCTTGCAGACGAAGCCTTTCTTTTCTGTTTCGGGTTTGGGCTTCACGTTGCTGTGGTAGTATGCGTAGGTCATCGTCTCCAGCTTGGAGAGCACGGCGCTTTCCGTCACGTCGCAGATGAACATCTTGTGGGTGCCCAGGTCGATCTCGTCTTTCACTTTCGCGGAGATGTACCCGTTGGCGTATTTGTCCAGAAACAGCAGTCCGTTGGCGCTGCGGTGCACATGCCTAAAGTCCGCAAACTTGTCCGCGTCTTTTCCCGACTGGAAGCCGAATTTCTGGAAAATGTAAAACGGCGCGTTGTTGGACAGAGTGGACACGTTTAACAGGCCCGTCTTGGAAATCGTCTCGCAGGAATAGTTGCTTTTGTTGACCGTCACCGCAATCCGGCTGGGCGCGCTGGTCAGCTGGGTCACTGTGTTGCAGATGAAGCCGTTGTCCCGCGTTCCGTCGTTGGTGGAAACCACATACAGGCCGTAGCCGATGTTAAAGAACGCCGTCGGGTCGATGTTGTCGGACTCCACGCGGTCCGCCGCGCAGTAGGACTCACACAGCTCCGCCGCCAAAGCCGCCAGCTCTTCCTTCGTGGTCTGGTTCATGGCGGAGCGGATGGTTACGTTGTTTTCTGTAAATGTAATCTCCTTGGAGTCTTTGAAGGCCTCCTTCATCACATGGATGGCCCGCGGAGCCCAGGAACCATTTTCAATCATGGCAATGGTGCGGTTCTGGAAACCTCTCTCCACCAGATGGTCGATGAATGTCTTCATAAACGGGAAAATGTCCGCGTTGTAGGTGGTGGTTGCCAACACCAGCTTGTCATACCGGAACGCGTCTTCCACCGCTTCCGCCATATCGCAGCGGGCCAGGTCGAAGCATGTCACCTTGGGCGCGCCTTCCTCCTCCAGCTTCTGGCAGAGCAGCTCCACGGCGGCTTTCGTGTGCCCGTAAACCGATGTATAGCAGACGCAGACGCCCTCGTTTTCCGCCCGGTAGCTGGACCAGATGTCGTACAGGTTCAGGTAGTAGCCCAGATTTTCCGTGAGCACGGGGCCGTGCAGCGGGCAGATGATGGCGATGTCCAAGCCGGCCGCTTTTTTCAGCACGTTTTGCACCTGTTTGCCGTATTTTCCCACGATGCCGATATAGTATCTTCTGGCCTCGCAGGCCCAGTCTTCCTCCACGTCCAGCGCGCCGAACTTTCCAAAGCCGTCGGCGGAGAACAGGATTTTCTCACTGGACTCATAGGTCATCAGCACTTCCGGCCAGTGAACCATCGGCGCAGACACGAAGTTTAATGTATGGCTGCCCAGGGAAAGGGAGTCGCCCTCCTTCACTTCCTTTGTGCGCTCCAGCTTCATATCTGGGAAAAACTGCCCCATCATCATAAACGCTTTCGCGCTGGCCACAACGGTGACGGACGGGTATTGGTTCATAAACGCCTCGATGGACGCGGCATGGTCCGGCTCCATATGCTGCACCACCAGATAATCGGGCTGGGCGCCCTTTAACACTTCCTTGATGTTCCCCAGCCACACTTGCGTCTTGGACTGATCAATGGTGTCCATAATCGCGATGGAGTCGTCCATGATCACGTAGGAATTATAAGCCATGCCGTTGGGAACTACGTACTGGCCTTCAAACAAATCTATGTCGTGGTCGTTGGCCCCTACATAATAAACGGAATCCGTTACATGGTTTACCATAAGAATATGCCTCCTTTATTTCGTCATGCGCGCCAAAAAGTCCGCCGCGGCGGATTCCAGACGCGCATTGTCTACATTTCCATTCTCTATTATAACTACATCTGATTTCACAGGCAACTGGTTTTTTCTATTTTTTACCGGACGCGCCCGTCCGCACTTTTCCAGGAGCAGGACGGCTATTTCTTATTTTTCAAATTCAGGATTGCGACGATCAGCGATGCAACGTCCACTATAATCCGGCCTCAGAAATACACTTCAAAAACCGCTGGGCATATTTTTCCAGCTTGAATTTCCCCACGCCGGACACCTCCAGCATCTCTTCTTCGTTTCGGGGCTTTTTCGCGCACATGTCCGCCAGCGTCTTGTCGGAAAACACTAGATAGGGCGGCACGTTCTCCTCCTGGGCGATCTCCCGGCGCAGCGCGCGTAAGCTCTCGAATAAACCGAGATCCGCCTCCGGCAGCGCGGCGGCGGCAGTGACTTTCTTTCTCTTTCGGGCGGCGTCCTCTTTGTCCGGCTCTGGGTCCTTGGCCACTTTCATGAGAAGCGGCGCATCCGGCGAAAATGCATCCGCCCGGCTTGTAGCCTGCAGCGTGGGGTAATCGCCGTCGCTTAAAAGCAGGTATTCCTGAAGGATCAGCTCCTGGATGATCTGGCGCAGCCTAGTCACCGACACATGGGAAAGCTTCCCGTATTCGGGATTTCGCTCCAGCCCGCGGCTTAAGATCTTCTGGCTTTTGCCGCCCCGCAGGATGTCCACGATTATGGCAACGCCATAGGCTGTTCGGTTGGCCTGCACGCAGGATAGGATACAGGCCGCTTCCCGGGCGATGTCCGCCTCTTCATACTGGGTTAGGCAGTTGGCGCAGTTTCCGCAAAAGCCTGTGCGCTTTTCCCCAAAGTAATTCAGAATGTATTCCCGCAGGCAGGTGTTGGCGAAGCAGTAAAAAGTCATCTGGCGCAGCCGCTCCCGGTCCCGCTCCTGGACAATTTTTTTGGTCTGCTCGTCCAGCTCCCGGTTGTCTTCGTTGTTGTCGATGAAAAACCGGTTGGTGCGCACGTCCAGGGCCTGGTAATACAAAACGCACTCCGACGGCTCCCCGTCCCGGCCGGCCCGCCCCGCCTCCTGGTAATAGCTTTCCATGTTTTTGGGCATATTAT
>CAOJVE010000105.1 GCA_948444865.1 uncultured Lachnospiraceae bacterium | reverse complement strand
CGGTGAATCAGGGTGTTGCAGACCCACGCCTTACCACTTGGCTACTGCGCCGTAATCTTTATGCGGTTTGGCATTTTCTTGAAGAATGACTCCAAGGGGATTTGAACCCCTGTTACCGCCGTGAAAGGGCGGTGTCTTAACCACTTGACCATGGAGCCATTTCCCTAACGCCGTCATTAATATTATCATACTATGCTGGATTGCGCAAGTGTTTTTTTCAAAAATTTAAAAAAAGTTTCCGAAGGGCCATCGGGGGTTTCTCAGACCGGAAAACAGCTGTCCCGCTCGACGATGCGGCAGGGAAATTCCACCCGCAGTTTTTCCGTGTGGCCGTGAAGGATGCGGTCGTGGAGGATCTGCACCGCCATGTGCGCCATGGCCTCTCTGGGGATGTGCACGGTGGTCAGAAGGGGGCTGGTGGTCTGGGCCGCTTCGATGTTGTCGATGGAGATCACGGAGATTTTCCTGGCGCGGCGGCCCCTCTGTTTTTTTAGGGCCTGCAAGGCTCCCACGGCGGTGATGTCGTTGGCGCACAGGACGGCGGTCAGGCCGCTGTCCTTTAGCAGCCGCTCCATGGCCGCAAAGCCTTCCTCCTGGGTCTGGCCGGTGGAGGCGATGCAGGAATAGTCGATGGAAAGCCGGTTTCGGATCATCGTCTCGCTGTAGCCGATGTAGCGGCTCTCATAGGAACAGTCTCCGATGTAGCCGATTTTTTTGTGGCCTTTCTGGATCAGATAAGTAACGGCGGCCTGGGCCGCTTTCTGGCCGTCGCAGACCACCTCGTCGATCTCGTAATTCATGGGATTGCGCCAGATGCCCACCATGTTTGGCGTATGCTTTGATAAAGTTTGCAGCAGGTGGGAGGAGCAGCGGCCTAGGATAATGATGCCGTCGCAGCCGGTCAGCTCCTGTGCGGCGTCCGCGGTGGCGGTCCGCTTGTCCGCGGTGAATCCTTTCTGGAAAATCTCGTATTCCAGGCCTTGGTACAGTTCCCGGAAAAAAGGGTCTTCGTCCAGGGTCTCCACCCGCGCAAGAATGATTCGGATGTGCAGCGGTTTGGCGGTCTGGGCCTTGCCCAGCTTTAAGTTACGGGCGGCGGCGTTGGGCACATAGTGGATTTCCTGGGCCGCCTGCCATATTTTGGCTTTCAGCTGCTCGGAGGCGCATTTGGAATGGCTGTTGTTCAGGACTCTGGAGACGGTGGAGGGGGAGGCGCCGGTCATCTCGGCTATTTTTTTCAGAGACATGGGATTCCTTTCTTTTACGGGTAAAAAAATTAGGGCAGCGTAAGCTCTTCCGCGCCGATTTGGCAGCCGGGGCCGAATACGAAGAAGCGCTCCGGCTCCCAGGGGCCGGTCAGCAGCTGTTCCAGAAACTTATTGGAGCCGTCGATCTTCAGGACTTCCAGCCCCAGGCACTGGGCGAACGCGCAGGCGTCTTTCGTGAGGGTTTCCATATCGTAGCAGTGGGTGTCCACGATGGCGGCGTGTTTGTAATTTTCCATCATCATGTCGTAGATTTCCCGGCCGGTTTCGGGGCCGTACTGCTCCATGATTTCATCGTAGTAAGCCTGTCCGTGGCCGCTGTCGTAAAGCCACCCGTGGGTCAAAAAATAAGTTCCCGAGGGCGCCTGGCGCCGCTTTTCCATGGAGCCGAGAAAGAAGGTCACGCAGTCGTCCGTCCGCGGGAAAATCACCTGGCAGCCGCCGGTTTCCAGTCCCGCCACGGAGTTTCCGCAGGCAGCGTATCCTAGGAAAATGCGCTTCACGCCCAGGGCGTCGGCCTGGCGAATCAGATCCTGGAGGGTTTCCCGCAGGAGATTGGGCGTGTCGTGGAGGCTGGATTTTAAGTAAATCACCGGCAGCTCCGTCTGGGTGGCCTTCATGGCGCATTCCAGCTCCTTGCGGATGGTGTGGCAGGCGATGATCAGGTCGTCTGCGCCTTCGTTTGGACGAAATGTGGAAAAAACGATGTTTTCTTGCATGGCAATCCTCCTGACGCTTTAAATTTTATTCAGTATAACAAAAAAATACAGTGCGGACAATATGCAGATCGCAGAGGCCTTGGGCGGGCCCCTGCTTTTTCCGAAAGGTTGTTGTTTTTCTTATTTCTCTTCTTCGGATTCTTTTTCATCGGGTTCTTGCGCCCGCACATCGCCTGTTTCCGAAAGAGCTTTAAGCATCTTGCGGATCTCATTTTGGGCTATGGGATTTGAACTCAAAGATAGAGTTACCATAAGGGCGAGAAATAATTTATATATTTTATCTTTCATGCCTGCTTCTCCTATTCAATCTTTGCTTAAAGTGTAGTGAGTGATTGAAAAAGGAGTTGCATTCAATTATCCAGGCGCACCTTTTGATTCATTAATGTCCGTCGATCCGGTAATGATATAAATAAGGTCGCAAAGAAAAAAAGCGGGCGGATTTCTTTTGGAATAGCATAAATTTTGGGCAGTGGCCGCGGATTTTCCGTTATAGTTTCCGTATCGGGGCCAGAATATGTAGTGTAATTGCCGTCTCCATTTAAGGCGGCGCTTTTAGAATTTGCCTGCGTTTCAAATCCGTTAGCAGCGCCGCAAAAAAATGCATGAATCGTTAAACATATGGCAAAAAGAAACAGAATGAAAAAGATTCTAATGCGAGAGCGGCGCTTTTTCTTATGATTTATTTGCATTGCAGTCCCCTTCTTAGCTGCCGTTAGGTTCAATATAAAATTATTTCCGTAATGATTATACCGCAACGGCTTTCCAAATGGAATACGCTTATTCTTTGCGGAAAACTTGGTCAGAGGGAAATCGCCGTCGTCCTGGTTGGCGCGTAGAGGGAGATTAGAAAGACCAGCCGTTTATCCGGCCGGTCTTTCCATATTGCATCCATCATAGATCAGACGGTTTAGGCCCGGTTGATCATCTGTTTGTCAAATTCCGGATTGTAGAAGTAGTAGTTTTTTTGGTCTAATTTATCTTTGGTCTTTTCCAAGGCTTCGCCGAAACGCTGGAAGTGGACGATTTCTCTGGTGCGCAGGAATTTTAAGGGTTCTCTTACCTCTGGGTCGTCGATCATGCGCAGCAGGTTATCGTACACGGTCCGCGCCTTTTGCTCCGCCGCCAGGTCTTCCGTCAGGTCCGCGATGGCGTCTCCTTTGGACTGGAATTCCAGGGCGGTGAAGGGAACGCCCGCGGCCGCCTGGGGCCACAGGGCGGCGGTGTGGTCGATATAGTAAGCGTCGAATCCGCCGGCTTTGGCTTCCTCGATGGTCAGATGTCGGGTGAGTTGGTAGACCATGGCGCAGATGATCTCCATATGGGCCAGCTCCTCCGTGCCGATGTCGGTGAGAAGGCCGCCTACCGCCTTGACGGGCATGGTGTAACGCTGGGACAGGTACCGAAGGGACGCGGAAAGCTCGCCGTCGGGGCCGCCGTACTGGCTGATGATTAGCTGGGCGGTCTTTGGGCAGGTCTTGGTGATTTTCACCGGGAACTGCAGTCTTTTTTCATAGGTCCACATTTATACGCACGCTCCTTCCCAGGGCATGGGCCCTTCCTGCCAGCAGTAGCAGCCGGCGTTTGCGTTCATAGGGTCTGCGTCTGCCATGCAGTCCATGGTCAGCGGGTAGAATTTCTGGGCAAAATTCTGCAAAAGCTGCTTGCGCTGCGCAAGATTGTTTTTCAGCATGTCCATTGCCTGGGCGTCCTGGGGATGGGTGTCCAGGTAAAGGCGCAGGTCGTCTGCGATGAAACTGATCTGGCAGATCTGCAGCATCATGGTTTCGCGTTCCTGCTGCTGAGGGTCCGAAGAGCCGGACGTCTCGCAGCAGGCATTGGGGGCGCCTGGGTCATCCGCCGCAAAAAAGGGCATGTCCAGATCCTGGAAGATGGTTCCCCGCTTCAGCGCCTGGGGTCCGTCGTAGGTGGCGCCCCAGGGCTGTATGGGAACGGAGGCAATGGATAGATGTTGTAAATTCATGGAAAACACTCCTTTCGCATGATCTTTTGTATTGGCACGCAATGTGCTGGATATAGTATCTGCAAAAGTTTCTTTTTTTCACAGGGAGTATTTGTAAAAAATGTATATACGAAACCGGTTATCCATGAAAGGAGATTTTTAATGGAGAAAAAGTTGAAGCCCTATACGAAATGGGGGATTTTGCTGGCGGCGTTTATGGGCGTTTTTTTGCATTTTTTGTACGACCTTACGGGGAATTCCGTGTGGGCGGGGTTGTTTTCCCCGGTGAATGAATCTGTGTGGGAGCATATGAAGCTGGCGTTTTTCCCGCTGTTTGTCTATTTCCTGTATGAGATTTTGCGCATCCGCAAGAAGGTTCCGTCCCTGTCCAGAGCAAGCGCGTGGGGGATTTTGACAGGGACGTTTGTGATTCCGGTTGTCTATTATACGTATACGGGCATTCTGGGGCGGCATATCCTGGCGGTGGATATCGCCACGCTTTTGCTGGCTATTTTTCTGGGGTTTGGAAGGCAGAGGAAAATCATTGGCCAGAGCAGTTTTTTGCCTGCGGGCAATGGATTTCTGCCCTGGGGACTGGTGATCCTGACGGGCCTTTGTTTTTTTGCGTTTACCTTCCAGCCGCCGTCGCTTCCGTTGTTTGTTGGGCCGTAGCGTTATCTGGAAAGTGGATTTACGGAAGGCGTATAACCTCTCCGGGGTATATTAGATTTGGGTTTGGAATGTTGTTTATGGAGACTATGCGGGCCACGGAAGTATTGTGTCTGTTGGCGATGTCCCATAAAGTGTCCCCTGGGCGCACCGTGTATGTGGCATTGGCGCTGGCGGCCGGAATCCGCAGCTGTTCTCCGGCGCGGATGAAGTTGGGATTGGCAATGTCATTTGCGGCGGCCAGACGCTGTACGGTGGTTTGGAACCGGATGGCGATGTGCGACAAAGTGTCTCCCGGGCGCACGGTGTAGTATGTGTAGTTGTCTGTGTCCGGGGCGTTGTCGCCGGTTGTGATGCGCAGAGTCTGCCCGGGGTAAATTAATCTGGGGTTGGGTATGTTGTTTTCCTGGGCGATGGCGGATACGCTGGTATTGTACCGGCGCGCGATGTCCCACAGGGTATCCCCGGATTTTACCCGATAGGTGATGGTTTCGGGAGAGGGGGGCGGCGTGGGTTCTGGATCGGGGTTCACAGGTTCGGAGGATTTCAAAAGCATGGCCCTAGTAAATATATCCCGGTCCACGTAGCCGGATATGCCGGGAATCTGGCCCTTATCGGTATACTGCCATCCGGCCCAGGAAGTCCAGTTGACGGCGGAGGAGGGCTGCGGGACGCCGTAGGAGGCCGCCCACAGGGGGTATTTTGTCAGAGCTCCGCCAAACATGGCGCCTGCATTGTAGGTATTGCTGTAGACCACTGCCTTCTTGCCGCTGGCTTTTTCGGTTTCCTGGATAAAGGCCAGGCCGATTTCGGTGGCCTGGGCGGCGGAGAGGCCTGTCAGGTCTTCAAAGTCCATGGCCAGGCGGCACTGGAACCTTTTGCCCTGAACGACCCGGGCGAAGAACTGTGCCTGACTTTTGGCCTGTGAAACGCTGCGCGCCGTTACATAGTGGTAAAAGCCGATTTTCAGGCCGGCTGCCCTGGCTTTCTGGTAATTTTGCTGAAAATATGGATCGATGTAACTGTTTCCCAGGCTGGACCGGATGTATACAATCTTAATCCCGGAAGCCGCTACCTGTTCAAAATTGATATTTCCCTGCCATTCGCTGACATCTATTCCCTGCCACTGTTCGCCGGGAGCCGGGGACAGAGCATAAACAGATGCCGCCGACGCCAGAAAAAGGGCGAGCGTGAGGCTCATAAACATAAATAATTTCTTCATAGAATCTGAACAATCCTTTTTTTCGTTAATTTATGTTATGTCCACACGCTCTTTTGGGTTACAGTCTATTCCTTAGTTCGGCAAATTCCTCTTCCAGTTTTTCCAGGCGGATCTTGAAGCCGGAAAGCTGAACCTCCCAGATCAGAGTTTTATCCGTTACCCGGATGGCCTGGTTTAACTTGTCGATTAAGTTGCTGTGATTTTCCGCCAGCAATTGGATGTTGTGGCGGATCTCCTCTTCGAGTTTCAGTTCAATGCCGGTTACCTTTAATTTTACAGAGTTCATGTCGGTTTTCATGTTCTGGATGTCGGTTTTCATGTTCTGGATGTCGGTTTTCATGTTCTGAACATCTGTTTCCAGATTCTGAATACGAAGGTCCATATTTTGCATATACGCTTTCATATTTTGGATATCTGTTTTCATATCCTTCATGTCAGTTTTCATGTCTTTGATTTCGGCCAGAATCAGATCCAGTTTTTCGTCGTTCGTCATATATGTATCCTCCTATATGCTGTGAAATCTGCGGGGTTTTTAAAAGATGCAAGTTATGAGCGTTTTCTGTAAAGACAGT
The DNA here is from genome assembly GCA_948444865.1 of uncultured Lachnospiraceae bacterium. GTDB lineage: Bacteria > Bacillota > Clostridia > Lachnospirales > Lachnospiraceae > MGBC164599. The sequence goes on along the minus strand of CAOJVE010000105.1, from coordinate 3,795 downwards.
ATACTATATTTTAAGTGCACAGTCATCTCTTATTTTTGGACAGGTCCGGGCATGTTCAGGATTACGACGGCGGCGATGACCAGGGCGATTCCGACAAAGGAGGAAACGGTGAGCGCTTCGCCAAACACAAGGCGTCCCGCGAGGGTGGCCACCACAGGCTCCACAGAAGCCATGATGGAGGCGGAGCTTGCCCGTACGGAAGATAGGCCGATGGTGTAGAATAAGTAGGGCAGGGCCGCGGTTACGATGGCCAGAAGGAGGATGCATAAAAGCGCGTTTCCCGGTTTTGGCGAGGCCTGTATTTTCCGGCATATGTCCCCCGGGTCGCTGATGATTAGGGAGCCGATTCCGGCGCAGAGAAACGAGTATGTCGTTACGGTGATGGGCGAATAGCGCCGAAGCGCGAAGGAGCCCAGGATGCTGTACAGCCCGTATCCGAAGGCGGAGGCCAGGCCGAAACCCACGGCCGCCGGGGATATGCGTCCATCTCCGCCGATGCCTGTGACCAGGACGCAGCCGGAGAAAGCCGTCAGTAAGGCCAGAAACTTGCGTTTGGTCATTTTTTCCCGAAACAGCGCCAGGGACATGAGCATGACCATAATCGGAGCGGTGTAAAGCAGGATCGCCGCGACCGACAGGGAGGCCAGGGAAATGGTCTTAAAATAGCATACGGTGAAAAGCAGTATGCCGCAAAGACCTGTTCCGATGAACCATCCCATGTCCCGCAGGCGGATTTTTAATTTCTCCCGATCCAGAAGCGCGGTTCCTGCCAGGAGGATTACGGCGCCTGCCGCGATGCGCAGGGCGGCGATTTGGATGGACGTAAGCTGAAAAGCGCTTAAGGTTCGGACGAAAATCCCCAGAGTTCCCCATAACGCTCCGGCGGATAAAATCAAAATCGGAGCTGTTTTTTTCGTGAACGTAGACATTTTTGAATTCCTTTCTTTTGGCGGTTGTTCTTCCGATTATAACGTATTTTCTGAATTTTTGCGAGAGAATCTTTGACCCCTGGCAATAAATTGTTGATACGCAGATTTCAGGATTCATGATATAATCCATGTACGGGATTTAGAGCGTGTTTGAAAAATCTGGGTGAGGGATGAAAAGCGGATGAATACAAGAGATATGGATTGTTTTTGCGCCATAACCAGGGAGAAAAGCATTACGAAAGCGTCGAAAGTTCTGTATATGTCTCCCCAGGGTTTGAGCAAGATTATCAAAAATATTGAAAATGAACTGGGGGCGAAGCTTTTGATCCGCACCAGCAGCGGGATTGAGCTTACACAGAGCGGCCAGTGTTTTTACGAAAAGGTCTGTAAGATCCTTTCGGATTACAGGGATATGAAAAACGATATTCTGCACATTGAACAGCGGGACGCCGGAGTGATTGACCTGATTTCCGCCTATGGAATTCTTCGGCTGCTCACGCCGGAGTGCATCCGTCAGTTTTGCCAGAGCTATCCAGAAATCGAATTTACCTATCGGGAATATCCAGACCGGGAGGTGGAGCGCAAATTTCAGAAAAAAGATGGCAATGTGGCGTTTTCCATCGGGCCTTTTGAAGAAGGGCTGTACGACAAGACAGAGCTGGCCAGCTGTCCGGTGCGGCTTCTGGTGCATAGAAGCCATCCGCTGGCAAAGCGGCAGGCCGTATCCATTGGGGATATCCAGGGAGAGCCGCTTTTTATCGAAAGCAGTGAGTTTAAGATTCATCATCTGATTCTTGAAAAATGCCGGGAGGCCGGATTCTGCCCGGATATCGCATTTGAAACCAGCGGATTCAGCCTTTGCCACAAAATGTGCAGAGAAGGGAAAGGCATATCGGTGACGCTGGATTTTATCTCCGAAGACATGTCCATGGATCAGCTGGCGTGCGTTCCTTTTGATGGAGAGGGATATCAGTGGACGGCCTATATGCTGACCCGAAAAGGAGAGCCAAGGACGGCTGAGGTGGAATTGTTCCACAGGCATGTGGACAAATGGCTGCAGGGCATACGAAAAGGCGTTATCACCAGATGAGGGATTCCCTGCAATAGATTCTTGATACCGCGCGGCATCTGTTTGTGATACTATGATTTTGCTCATTAATAAATCAGAAGCGTCAAGCGCGCTTCAAAAAACCTGGCAGTCTTTCGTCAATATCCTGCCAGGTTTTTTCCTTTGTAAAAACCCTTTCGCCCTTCTCGTTTTGTTGAGAGGGGACAACAAAGCGGTGCTTTTGAAAGAGCGGGAAAATTTGTATAATCCTCTTGTGAAAGGAAAGTAATGCGAATTTTAGGAGGATAAAAATATGAGCGAATTCAAGCTGACGACTGTGGAAGAGATGGAGACTGCCACTGCCCGCCTTTTGGAAACCGGCGCGCGTGTCGGCGCAGACTCCTGGCAGATGCGCGTGAAGAACCAGACTCCGCACTGTAAATTCGGCGAAGACGGGGTGTGCTGCCGCATCTGCACCATGGGACCTTGCCGGATTACCAAGAAAGCCCCCAAAGGCATCTGCGGCTGCGACGCCCACGGAATCGTAGGAAGGAATTTCCTGCGGTTTACCGCCGGAGGCGCGGCTACCCATTCCGACCATGGCCGGGAAATCTGCCATACCTTAAGCAACGTGGACCCGGAAGGCAACTATAAGGTAAAAGACCCGGAGAAATTAATCCGCATCGCCAAGGAATGGGATGTGCCCACGGAAGGCAGAGATATCTATGAGCTGGCGCATGAAATGTCCGAGATGGCGCTGCTGGAGTACGGAAAGCCCCACGGCGTGTCCCGCTGGTTAAGCCACGCGCCGGAGCACACCCAGGAAATCTGGAGACGGGAGGAAATCGAGCCAAGGGCCATCGACCGGGAAGTGTCCACGGCCATGCACATGACCCACATGGGAAATTCCTGCAAAGCGGAGGTGCTGGTGCGACAGTCCCTGCGCTCCGGCATGGCGGACGGCTGGGGCGGCTCCATGTGCGGCACGGAGTTCTCCGACGTGATGTTCGGAACGCCCCACGAGGTGGAGACGGAGGCCAACTTAGGCGTTATGCGGGAAGAAAACGTAAACATCGTGGTTCACGGCCATGACCCGTCCCTGTCGGAGATGATTGTGGAATACGCCGAGCTCCCGGAAATGATTGACTACGCCAAGGAAATGGGCGCCAAAGGCATTACCGTATCCGGCGTCTGCTGTACCTCTAACGAGGTGGCCATGCGCCGTGGCATTCCCATGGCTGGAAACTTTCTGCAGCAAGAAAACGTGGTTCTCACCGGAGCCTGCGAGGCCATCGTGGTGGACGTGCAGTGTATTTTCCCGGCCCTTGGGCCTTTGAGCAAATGCTTCCACACGAAATTTATCACCACTTCCCCCATCGCCCAGATGCCGGATTCGGAATTCATCCGTTTCAACTCCGACACCGCCGGGGAGAATGCCAGGAAAATCGTCAAGGCCGCCATCGAAAACTTCCCCAACCGGAACCCGGACCTGGTGCATATTCCCCAGATGAAGCAGAAAGCCTACGTGGGATTTTCCGTGGAGGAAATTGAGCGCAAACTGGACGGTGTGACCAACTCCCAGGTAGATGTTCTGGGAACCATGAAGCCGCTGGTGGAGTGCATCGAATCCGGCGTTCTGCGCGGCGCGGTGGCCATGGTGGGCTGCAACAACCCCAAGGTGCGCCCGGACTACGCCCACATTGAGCTGATGAAAAAGCTGCTGAAAAACGACGTTATTCTGGTTGTGTCCGGCTGTTCCGCCAAACCGCTTTCGAGGGCGAGATCATCCGCCGCGGCGACATGCAGGTTGAGTTCGAC
>CAOJVE010000104.1 GCA_948444865.1 uncultured Lachnospiraceae bacterium | reverse complement strand
TTGGTTACGCTGGCGGCAGCGATTTTGATGATGTGGATTTTGAAATAGAGGTTTTCAAAAAAGGAAGGCAGGCCCGGGGGCTTTTGCCTTCCTTTAAAGTTTTTTAGATATTTAGTAGCGCGGCGGCGTTTTTCCAGAGGATCTGTTCCTGCTCTTCTTTGGTCAGCGGCAGGGAGCGGAAAATGGAAAGGGCTTCTTTCTGGTCCGCCCAGGGAGCGTCGGAGCCGAAGAAAATCCGATTTGCGCCGTGGTTTCGGATCATGCGGGTGAGCTGTTCCTTGTCCATATGGCAAATAGAATACGCCGTGTCGAAATACACGTCCTGTCCCACCAGCAGTTCTTCCGATTCGTCGTACAGTTCGTTGCTGCCCATATGGGCCAGAATCAGTTTCCGGGGCGCAACCTCATCCAGCACGCGGCGGACGCGCCGGGCCGTGCAGTGTACCTGGTCCGGCGAATAGGGATCGTATCCGGCGTGGGTGATGGTGAAAAGATCCAGCTCGGAAGCCTTGTCCAGAATCCGCATAAAGCGAATGTCGTCAAAAAAGGCGTTCTGGTAGTCGGGGTGCAGCTTAATGCCCTTAAATCCCATCCGGCGGATGAGCGTCAGTTTTTCCTTGTAGTCCGTCATATCGGGATGCATGCCCGCGATGGAGAAAAGCCGCGGCCCGTCCTTGGAGTATTCCCGGTCGTTGATGGAGTCGGCGAAGCGGATAATGGAATCGAACTGTTTTACGTTGGTGATGGCGGGCAGTATGACGCTTAAATCAACGCCGGCGCGCTCCATGGAGGACAGCAGGCCGTTGGCGGTGCCGTTCATGCTGGGAGCCAGGTTGATGGTTGCCGATAATTTTGGAATGGCTTTTTCGGCCACTTTATCCGGGAAAATGTGCGTATGTATGTCGATAATCATGAGACTGACCTTCCTTTTCTTGAGAAAATTACGCCGTATGGGCGTTTACAACGTCTTCTTTGTGATTTAATTATACAGATTTGCCGGGTATTGTCAATGGAGTATCTATTTTGGATCAGGCATGCGAAAATTACAGGAGGCGGTTTCATTTTTCCTTTTTTTGTGCTAAAATATGGTTACGTTTAGTCAGGCGAAAAATACGAAAAGAGGAGGCGGTGTCTTTTGATTACGAGAGAAGACGCACTGAACTTGCTGAGGAAATACAATCAGGAGCCTTTTCACTTGCAGCATGCATTTACCGTGGAAGGGGTGATGCGGTGGTATGCCAGGGAGCTGGGGTACGGACAGGAAGAGGAATACTGGGGCCTGGTAGGGCTGCTCCACGACATTGATTTTGAACTGTATCCCCAGGAACACTGTCAGAAAGCGCCCCAGCTTCTCCGGGAAGGCGGCGTGGAGGAGGATATGATATATTCCATCTGTTCTCACGGATATGGCATCTGCTCGGATCTGAAGCCGGAAAAAGAGATGGAGAAAGTGTTGTTCGCGGCAGACGAATTATCCGGGCTGATCTGGTCGGCGGCGCTGATGCGTCCGTCCAAAAGCGTCATGGACATGGAGGTGAAAAGCCTCAAGAAGAAATTCAAGGATAAACGGTTCGCGGCGGGCTGTTCCAGGGATGTGATTCGCCAGGGCGCCGAGATGCTGGGCTGGGAGCTGGATGAATTGTTTGAGAAAACAATCCTGGCCATGCGGGACTGCGAAGAACAGGTGAGGCAGGCCATGGAACAGATAGAAGCGAAATAGGCGGGCATGAAAGAGATGACAAAAGAAGAGTTAGCGAAGGAAATCATTGAGCGGCTGAAAGTAGAATATCCAGATGCGGGATGCACCCTAGATTATGACCAGGCGTGGAAGCTTTTAGTCAGCGTGCGGCTGGCCGCCCAGTGCACAGACGCCAGGGTCAATGTGGTAGTGGAAACGCTGTATGACAAATACCCCACGGTGGATGCCCTGGCCGACGCGGATGTGGCGGACATCGAAGAGATTGTCCGGCCCTGCGGCCTGGGAAAAAGCAAGGCCCGGGACATCAGCGCCTGCATGAAAACCCTGAAAGAAAAGTACGACGGGAAAATCCCACGGGATTTCAAAGCGGTGCTGGCTTTGCCGGGGGTGGGCAGAAAGAGCGCCAACCTGATTATGGGGGACGTGTTCGGCGAGCCGGCCATTGTGACGGACACCCACTGCATCCGCCTGACCAACCGCATGGGGCTGGTGGACGGGATCAAAGACCCGAAGAAGGTGGAGATGGCGCTGTGGGAAATCATTCCGCCTAAGGAGGGCAGCGATTTTTGCCACCGTCTTGTTTTTCACGGCAGGGAAATCTGCACCGCGCGTACCAAGCCCCATTGTGAACGGTGCTGTCTGGAAGATATTTGCAGTAAAAATGGCGTATAAAAAATAAAACAACTAGGAGGCGTTATGAAAGAACAGGAAAATGGCAAGGTCTGGCTGGTGGGAGCCGGGCCGGGAGATATTGGATTGTTTACCAGAAAAGGCATGGAGGTTTTGGAGCAGGCCCAGGTGGTGGTCTACGACAGCCTGGTGGGCCAGGGCGTTTTGTCCCAGATTCCCGATAAGATTCGGAAGATTTACGTGGGCAAGCGGGCGGCCAACCACACCATGCCCCAGGAGCAGATCAACCAGGTTCTGCTGGAAGAGGCCAAGAAGGGCTACCGGGTGGTGCGGTTAAAAGGCGGCGACCCGTTTTTGTTCGGCAGAGGCGGCGAGGAGCTGGAGCTTTTAGAGGAAAATGGCATTCCCTTTGAAATCGTGCCGGGCGTCACATCGCCGCTGGCGGTGCCCGCGTACAACGGCATTCCGGTGACCCACCGGGATTTCTGCTCGTCGGTGCACATCATTACCGGACACAGAAGAGCGGGCCAGGAATACGACATTGACTTTGAGGCGCTGGTGCGCACCAAGGGGACGCTGGTGTTTTTAATGGGCGTGACGGCGCTGCCGGATATCTGCAAAGGGCTTTTGGACGGCGGAATCGACCCGGATATGCCGGCCGCGATTCTTCAGCAGGGAACCACAGCCCGCCAGAAAAGGATCGTGGCCACTGTCTCCACCCTGCCCGAAGAGGTGCAAAAACAGGGCATCGAGCCGCCGGCCGTAATCGTGGTGGGCAAGGTGTGTTCGCTGGCGGACCGGTTTAGCTGGTATGAGAAGCTGCCCCTTTTTGGATGCAAGGTGCTGGTGACCCGTCCCAGGGGCTTAAGCTCCATGATGGCCTCCAAGCTGCGCCGTCAGGGCGCCGAAGCGCTGGAGCTGCCGGCCATCTCCACCCATCCAGTGGAAGACCTGGAGCCTCTTCGCAAAGCCTGCGGCCATCTGGAAGATTTTCAGTGGATTGTCTTTACCAGCCCCACAGGCGTGAAAGTGTTTTTCACACAGATGCAGGAGCTGGGCGTGGATGTGCGCCGTCTGGGCGGCATGTCGGTGGCGGCTCTGGGAGAAGGAACGGCCAAAGAGCTGAAAAAGAGGGGGATTTTCCCAGATCTGATGCCGGAAGTCTTCGAGGGGGAAGCCCTTGGAAACGCGCTGGCCAAGGAGGCCGCGCCGGGTGAGCGGATTTTCCTGCCCAGGGCCAGCATGGGAAATCCGCTGCTGGTGGAGATTCTGGAAAAAGCCGGGCTTATCGTGGAGGAAGTGGCCACCTACGATACCGTTTATGAAAGCCAGGATGTGATTGATCTGGCGCAGGAATTTGAAAAAGGCGCCATTGACTGCGCGGTGTTTACCAGCTCTTCCTCGGTCCATGGATTTTCCAAGGCCGTGCCGGGACTGGACTTTTCCAAAGTGCGGGCCGCCTGCATCGGAAGGCAGACCCAGGAGAAGGCGAAAGAGCTTGGCATGCAGACGTATGTGGCGAAACGCGCTTCCATAGACAGCGTTGTGGAACTGGTTTGCGAGATGGCAAAAGAAGGAGGAAATTAAGATGGATATGTTAGTCAGGCCCAGAAGGCTGCGGGGGAACCAGACCATTCGCAAAATGGTGCGTGAGACGAGAATCGATAAAGCTTCGCTGATTTACCCCATGTTTGTCATAGACGGAGAAAACATTGAAGAGGAAATAGCGACCATGCCGGGGCAGTTCCGTTACAGCGTGGATCGGATGCCCTACGAGCTGGAACGGCTGGAGAAAGCCGGCGTAAGCCAGGTGATGCTCTTTGGCATACCGGCGGTAAAGGATGAGGTGGGAAGCCAAGCGTATGCGCCCGACGGCATCGTGCAAAGAGCGCTCAAAGAGGCGAAACGACAGTTTCCCAATCTGTATTACATCACGGACGTGTGTATGTGCGAATACACGTCCCACGGCCACTGCGGGCTTTTAAAAGGGCAGCAGGTGGACAACGACAGCACTCTTGAGCTTTTGGCGAAGACGGCCGTTTCCCATGTGGAGGCCGGCGCGGACATGGTGGCGCCATCCGATATGATGGACGGTCGGATTCTGGCGTTGCGCACGGCTCTGGATCAAAAGGGCTATCTGGATATTCCGATTATGTCTTACGCAGTAAAATACGCGTCCGCTTTCTACGGGCCTTTCCGTGACGCGGCCGGCTCCGCGCCTTCTTTCGGCGACCGCAAGGGCTACCAGATGGATTATCACAACCGCCGGGAAGGCTTAAAGGAAGCCGGGCTGGATCTGGAGGAAGGCGCGGATATCCTGATGGTGAAACCGGCGCTGGCTTACCTGGATGTGCTCTCCGACGTGAAAATGGAAACATGCGTTCCCGTGGCGGCTTACAGCGTAAGCGGGGAATACGCCATGGTAAAAGCGGCGGCGCAGGCGGGCTTCGTGGATGAGGCCAGCATTGTCTGTGAGATGGCGGTCAGCGCATACCGGGCCGGCGCGGACATCTATCTGACATATTTTGCCAAGGAACTGGCAGGATTTATCCAGGAAGGGAGGATCGGATAATGGCGGCAGGAAAATCAGAAAGCTTATTTAAGCGGGCGGTAAACTGCATACCGGGCGGCGTAAACAGCCCGGTGCGCGCCTTTGGCTCCGTCGGGGATACGCCTCGTTTTATCCAGAAAGCCGAGGGAAGCCGGCTCTACGACGTGGACGGAAATTCCTATATCGATTACATCGACTCCTGGGGCCCCTGCATTTTGGGCCATAACGACGCGCGCATCCGGGAAGCGGTGACGGAGGCCGCCGACCGGGGCTTAAGCTTCGGCTGCGCCACGGAGATCGAGGTGGAGATGGCGGAGTTTATCTGCGAACACATTCCTTCCATAGAGATGGTGCGCATGGTCAATTCCGGCACGGAAGCGGTGATGAGCGCGCTGCGGGTGGCCAGAGGCTTTACCGGACGGGAGAAAGTGATTAAATTTGCGGGCTGCTATCACGGTCACAGCGACGCCATGCTGGTTAGCGCCGGTTCCGGCGTGATGACCAGCGGCGTGCCGGACAGCGCCGGGGTTACGCCAGGCTGCGCCAAAGACACCATGACGGCCATCTACAACGACCTGGAAAGCGTAAAGAAGCTTTTGGAGGAAAATCCCGACCGGGTGGCGGCGGTGATTGTGGAGCCGGTGGGTGCCAACATGGGCGTTGTCCTTCCCGAAGAAGGATTCCTTTCTGGCCTTCGCAGCCTATGTGACAAGCACAAAGCGCTGCTGGTGTTCGACGAAGTAATCACCGGATTCCGTCTGGGCTTTACCGGGGCGCAGGGACTTTACGGCGTAACGCCGGATCTGACAACCTACGGGAAAATCATCGGCGCCGGAATGCCGGTGGGCGCTTACGGCGGCCGCAGGGACGTGATGGAGATGGTGGCTCCGGCCGGACCGGTGTACCAGGCCGGAACCTTAAGCGGCAATCCCATCGCCATGGCGGCGGGCCTGACCCAGTTAAAAATCCTGCAGTCCAGCCCGGAGATTTACCAGAAGCTCTCCGACATGGGAGATCGTCTCTATGGGAAAATGGAAGCGCTCATCCAGGAGAAAAATCTTCCCTGCCGGCTGAACCATATCCAGTCGCTGGGGTGCCTGTTCTTCACAAAAGAGCCGGTGACCGATTACGCCAGCGCTAAAACAGCCGACACGGCTAAATACGCTTCGTATTTCAAGCATATGTTAAACGCGGGCATTCATCTTGCGCCGGCCCAGTTTGAAGCCATGTTTTTGTCCGCGGCGCACACGGAAGAGGATTTGAACGCCACCATAAAGGCGGTTGGGGAATTTTTTGACTGATAGGCCATAGAGGAGGAAATTTTCTATGAGTGAAAAAAAATATGTGGCGTATGTGGGTACGTATTCCCATGGAAGCAGCAAGGGAATCCATATTTACGACGTGGATATGGAAGAAGGAATCCTGACGGAGCGGTGTGAGGTGGCCGTGCGCAACTCTTCTTATGTAACCAGATCCAAGAACGGGAAATATCTGTATTCCATCGAGGACGAGGGCGTGGCGGTGTTCGCCGTGGACCGTCTGGGAAATCTCACGCGCATGAACAGCGTGCGGATCGAGGGCATGCGCGGCTGTTTCCTGTCCCTGGACCGGGAGGGAAAATACCTGTATGTGGCCGGGTACCACGACGGAAAAGTGACCGTGGTGCACACCCATGAGGACGGAAGTCTGGGCAATGTGATGGACGGGGTGTTCCACAAGGGGCTGGGCAGCGTGGCGGAGCGGAATTTCCGCCCCCATGTAAACTGCGTGCGCCCCACGCCGGACAACAAATATCTGTGCGCGGTGGACAACGGCATCGACCAGGTGAAGATCTACAGCATTGACCGGCGGACCAATAAGCTGCGGCTGGTGGACGTTCTCCGGTGCAAACGGGAATCCGGGCCGCGGAAGCTCCGGTTCAGCGCCAATGGGAAGTTTGCGTATCTTCTGTTCGAGCTGAGCAACGAGATCGGCGTGTACAGCTACGACGGCACAGGGAAAAACCCCCAGTTTGAACTTTTGCAGACGGTGAGCACGCTGTCGGATGAGCTGGACGAGATGCATGACGCCGCCTCCGGACTGGCGCTGGCCCCTGACCGGAAGCATCTGTTTTGCTCCACGGCGGGGGACAACTCCGTGGCCATGTATGAGGTGGATGCGGAAACCGGACTGCTGACCAAGAAATTTGCCCTGCCCATCAGCGGCGAATATCCGAAGGATCTGGCCATTTTCCCGGACTGCCGCCATCTGGCCGTGGCTAATCACGAGAGCAACACCATCACCACATTTACCATTGATTATGAAAAAAACCTGCTGATACAAAAAGGGCGTCCCTTACAGGTGGAAACGCCCAACTGTATTATGTTTTGCAGAGTAGAGGGATAGGCATTTACCTTTTCCAGATTTTTTCAAGATATTCCATGCGGGCGCCCATGCCGCACAAAAGCGCGTCCGCCAGCGTGATGGCGGCCATGGATTCCACCACAACCACGGCGCGGGGAACGATGACCGGGTCGTGGCGGCCGTGGATTCGCAGGCGAATGTTTTCGCCGTTTTTGTCGGCAGTGGCCTGGGGCCTCGCGATGGACGGCGTGGGTTTGATGTAGGCCCGCAGCAAGATGGGACTGCCGTCGCTTATGCCGCCCAAAATTCCGCCGGCATAGTTGGAGGTCTTGATCAGGGCGCCTTCTGCGTCCCAGTGAAAGCCGTCGTTGTTCTGGCTTCCGCAAGAAACGGCCGCCTTTGTTCCGTTGCCCACCTCCACGGCTTTCACGGCTCCGATGGACATAAGGGCCTTTGCCAGCTGCGCGTCCAATTTATCAAAAACCGGGTCTCCCGCGCCAGGGGGGCAGTTCCAGATGGCGCACTCCGCCACGCCCCCTGCGGAATCCTGGTTTTTTTTGCATTGCTCCAGATATTCCCGGGCTTTTTGCGCCGCCTGCGCGTCCGGCATGCAAAAAGGGTTCCGGGAAATCTGCTCCGGGTCGAAGGTCTTAATTTCCACGGGGCCGATGGCGCGGGCGTAAGCCTGGACGCGGATGTTTAGCCGTTCCAGGATTTTGGAGGCGATGGCGCCGGCGGCCACCCGGCATAAGGTCTCCCGGCCGGAAGAGCGTCCGCCGCCCCGGTAGTCCCGGAAACCGTATTTGGCCTCGAAACAGTAGTCGGCGTGGCCCGGCCGGTAGGCTTCGGCCAGATTCCCGTAGTCCCGGGAGCGCTGGTCTGTATTTCGCACCAGCAGGGAGATGGGCGTTCCGGTGGTTTTCCCCTCGAAAACGCCGGAGAGGATTTCCACCTGGTCGGCCTCCTTGCGGGCGGTGGCAAAGGAGCTTTGCCCCGGTTTTCGCCTGTCCAGAAACGCCTGAATGTCGGATGCTTTAAGGGGCAGTCCGGCTGGACAGCCGTCCACCACCGCACCCAGGCCGGGGCCGTGGGATTCCCCCCAGCTGGTGACGCGAAATATTTTTCCAAAAGTTGAACCGCTCATATTTTAAAGATTCCTTTCTCTGATTTTTGATGATATGTACGGTCTTATTATAGCCAGATTCCAAATGAATGTAAAGGCAGTGATGCGGAAATGGAGAAGCATATGTATAAATGGAATAGATTTATTTTATTGTGTATTTTTTTATCGCTGGCGTTTCCGGTGAAAAGTGTGTTCGCCATGGAAATGGAAGCGGTTTCCCAGAACGGGGAGGAGATCGCATCAGAAAATCTTCTGGATGCGCCGGAGGATTTATCGGGAAACGAAACAGAGGCGGTTTCCGAAAATGAAATACAGGACATTCTGTCGGAAAACAGCCTGGACGTCCCATCGGAAAACGCGGCGGATGTCCCGGAAAGCCCGGACGGTGAGGAAACGTCGGCGTCGCAGGGCGACCAGGCAAAAGAGGATCCGGAGGAAACCCCGGCGAATGCTAGGGAAGGGCAGATTGATTTTATATTTTGGGATGTGGATGAAAACAACCAATATACAACCAGTCTGAGCGATTATCGTTCGGAAGTGGGGTTTTTCTGCCTGAATTATACCGATTCCAGACAGGCCGGAACTGTGTCAAGCGCCGATGAGAAGATTGTTTCCATCCAGGATAAAAAATTTTCGGTAGAGCCCGGCGACTATGCGGCGTTTTCCATACGGTTTTTGCCGAAAAAAATTGGCTCCACGGACATTACGGTGGAAGTAGGCGGGGAAAAACGTTCGTTCCGGATTCATGTCGTGCCGGACGCGGTGGACATAACGGATTTGACGCAGACGGCCTATCAGACCTTGCGGTTTACCTGGAAAAAAGCCGCCGGGTGCAGCGGATATTATCTGGAACGGTCAGAGGCGGGAAAGGACGATTATAAAATCCTCCAGACGCTGAAAGGCGAAAACAGCGTGAAAGCGTCGGTAAACGCCCCATGGGAAAAGAAATACGACTACCGGGTGGTGGCCTATATCACAGACGGCGGCAAAGTCTGCCGCGGGCTGGAGAACGAGCCAAAAACCTATGCGGCGGACCGGATGGGCGTGTCAATCGCCTCGGTTCAGAAATCCGGCGCCTCCTCGCTGAAGATTACCTGGAAGACGCTTGGTGCGGCCACCGGCTATGAACTCTATCGCTCAACAAAAGAAAACAGAAACTACAAAAAAATATATACGGCCAACAAAGGAACGATTTCCTCCTATACACAAAAAGTCAGCAAAGGGATTACGTATTATTACAGGCTGGTGACGGTGACGCCGGCCGGCAAGAGCAACGTTTCAGCGACTGTATCTCAGTTGATCCCCAAGGCCGCCGGCAAGAAAACAAAAAAATTAAAGATTAAGAGGCAGTTTGACGACGAAATTTATTATTACGAAGCGGGAGGCAGGCTGCATATTGTGCAGAAAACAAAAAATCTGAAGATTTACACAATGACGGCCGGCATGAATGTGAAAAGCGTAAAAACCGTTAAGCTGGGAAAATATGATAAGTGGGGCGGATTTTATCATGGCCCGGACGGGAAGTTTTATGTGGCGGTAGGCTTTTTTAATCGAAAAGAAAGCAAGTCAAAAACGGTAATCCAGGTGATGCAGTACAGCAGCGGCTGGAAGAAGCTAAAGACCGCGACCATCAAAGGATCCGCGAAAAATGCGTTTGAAGGGATTTGCGAACCCTTCCGGGCGGGGACATGCAGAATGGATATGAATGGAAATACGCTGTATGTGCATACGGCCCGGACGATGTTTAAACATGCGGATGGCTTAAACCACCAGTCCAACATTTCTTTCGTCATTGATACCGGAACTATGAAAGCGCAGGAGGCCAACGACAGTTATGTCAGCCATTCTTTTGACCAGTACGTGAAGTTTAAAGACGGCAGCTTGTACCTTCTGGATCACGGAGACGCTTATCCCAGGGCGCTGACGCTGACGGCAGTGGACCGTTTCGGGACGGGCGATGCCAGCGGAAACAGCTGG
>CAOJVE010000103.1 GCA_948444865.1 uncultured Lachnospiraceae bacterium | reverse complement strand
GAATCCGCGCGCCCACTTTGGTGTATTTTTGGGGATTTTTCAGGAAATCCACCACCTCCGCCAGATCTTCTTTTTCCTCCTGCAGACCCGCCACATAAGAGAAATTAATCTTCTTGTCCTCCTCCGTGGACATTCTGGCCCGGCTCTTGCCGAAGTTCATCATCTTAGTGTTGGAGCCGTTTCCCGCCATCTGTCGGTTCATAAATACAAATAAAAAGAAAACCAGCCCGCAAGTCACCAGCACCGGAAAAATGCTGGAAAATATGCTTTCCTGGGGCACGTCGGCGATCTCCGGGGTGATCCCGTTGGCCTCCAGATATGTTTCCACTTCCTTTACGTCCGTCACATAAAAATGCTTCTGGTCGCCGTTTCTCAGCTGCACCCGCACTCGTCCGGTGGGGTATTCCTTATTGGGGTAAATTCTCACATCCAGGACTTCGTCCTCTTTCACCGCTTCTTCCATCTGGGTTTTGGAGTAGCCCTCGCTGTTCTCCATCTGCTGGCTCAGGAATAAATATCCCGCAACCATCGCCACAATCAACACCAGATACAGTCCTATTCTGCCAGGTTGCTTATACACGCTTTATGCCTCCTTCTTCCATATGTTTCTCTATATGCATTGCTTTTTCACATCATCCGCTATACGTTCACAACCCCGATAAAAGGCAGGTTCCGGTATTTCTGCGCGTAATCCAAGCCGAACCCCACCACGAATTCGTCCGGTATCTCAAAGCAGACGTAGTCCGCGTCCACATGCTTCACCCGCCGCTCCGGTTTATCCAGAAGCGCCGCCAGCCGCAGACTTGCCGGCTTCCTGCCCTTTAAGATATCCATCAGATAGTGCAAAGTCCTGCCGGAGTCAATAATGTCCTCCACCAGCAGCACGTCTTTTCCCTCCAGAGGCTCATCCAGATCTTTTACGATGCGCACAACGCCGCTTGATTTGGTGTCGTCCCCGTAACTGGTCACGGACATGAAATCCATCGTGACCGGAACGGTAATTCTTTTCGCCAGCTCACACGCAAAGAAAATGCTGCCCTTTAGCACGCCCACCATATGCACGGTTTTTCCCTGATACTCCGCGCTAATCCTGGCCGCCGTCTTCTGAATCTTCTCCTGCACCTCTTCTTCCGTAATCAGTATGCGAATATCATCCTTCATACTCATATCCTCCTTCGTATACCAGCTCCAGCGCTTCCCTCGTGTCCGGCTCTATCTTGTACGATTCATTCAGACGGTATCCCACCGCCCACAATATTTCGCTGCCCTGCGCCACCAGCACGATCCGATCCCGTTCCTGCCTGGGCGCCTTGCAGTCGATCAGATAATCTTTGAGTTTTTTCTTTCCGCCGGACGCGTTCACCGCCAGATAATCCCCCGGCTGTCTGGTCCGCACCTTTACAGTATTCTTTATTTTATCATAATTTAACCATTTCGTATATGTTTTCTGTGGAACCTGCTGAAAATTATTTGGAATCACCCGACAGCGAAGCCGCATTCCGGGCCCGATCGTCTCGCCGGGGATTTTTAACGGGATGGAAAAACCACCTTCTCCCGTCTTTTCCTCCCCTTCCAGATAAAAAGATACGCCGCCGTACTCCCGGCGCGCCCGGATTTTGTGGGGAAGCTGCAGGACTTTGCCCACGGGCATGGACGTCCACGCCAGCAGCCGTTTATAATGCTGTGCGCCGATGTCCTTTTTCACCCGGAATCCGCCGTCCAAAAATTCCCGCAGCCCGTAATAGGCCGGAACCGGATTTTCCCGGAAAAATTCGTCGGGCAAAAACGCCTCTTTCTGGTATCTGTCCAGAAGCGCCCGCCCCTGCTCTTTTAGATAATCGTCGGTCTGCCGCAAGATTTCCGCGGTCTGGGCCATGTGGCTTACCGCCCGGGCGTTGACCTGGTCTGCCATGGCCGTGACGATCCCGTGGCGGATGCGGTTCCGGGTGTACGCGTCTTCCTGGTTGGTGCTGTCCTCCACATGGACGAATCCCGCTTCCTGTAGATAATGCTCAATTTCCCGCCGTTCTAAACACAAAAGCGGCCGGATGCAAAAGCCGTCCGTGGGGGAAAGTCCCGCCAGCCCCGAAAGCCCGGTTCCCCGCGCCAGATGGTGCAGCATCGTCTCAGCCTGGTCGTTTTTGTGGTGGGCCAGCGCAAGCTTATTGCAGCGCCATTTCTTCGCCCATTCGCGAAAAGCCTCCCGGCGCGCCTCCCGCCCGGCCTCCTCCAGACCGATTTTGCGCCGGGCCGCCATTTCCCGCACCGGCATGTAAAGGCAGGTGAAAGGGACATTGCACTCCTTACACAGATTTTCCACAAATTCCTGATCCCGCGCGGCTTCCGCTCCCCGCAGGCCGTGATTCACGTGCACCGCCAGCAGCCGGAAATCGAGGCTTTTCTGGAGCTTTCGCAATATATGAAACAGGGCTGCCGAGTCTGCCCCTCCAGACAAACCAATCAGCGCCCTGTCCCCGCTCGCTATCATACGATGTTTCTCAATATACTCCCGCACCCTTTTCTCAATCATAAGTTCTCCTACCGTCCGATCATTTTTTCCAGATTCCGGCCACCAGCACCGTCATGTCGTCTCTGGCCTTGTAATCGCAATACGCCAGAACCCGGTCCAGGATGCCCCGGCCCATCTCCCTGGGCGCCTGGCTATGTACCTGCAAAATGATTTCCTTCATGGTTTCCTCTTCTTTGTCCAGCGGCAGCGCATCCAAAACCCCGTCCGTGACCATAATCAGAAAGTCCCCGCTGTAGAGCTTACGGGAGGTCGTCTCAAAGTCAACCTGGTCCGTCATGCCCAGCGCCAGGCTGGTGGACGCGATCGCCTCCACCCACTGGTCCCGCCGGATAAATGTGGCGGCCGCCCCGGCTTTTAAAAATTCGCACACGCCTGTGTACAGATCCAGCGTGCACAGATCCAGCGTGGAAAACATATCGTTCTGCCGCTTTAAAATCACCGCGCTGTTCACCAGCTTCGCCGCCGTCTCGTTGCTAAACCCGGATTCCAAAAACTGCTCTAAAAGCTCCACCGCCATGGCGCTCTCTTTGCAGGCGTCCATGCCGGAGCCCATGCCGTCTGACAGGCACAGGATCAGTTTCCCCTCCTCGCCCTGGCAGCAGGCGTAATTGTCGCCGGACACCCGCTCTTTGTCTTTGGGGACCTTTGCCACGCCGTACAACGCCTGGAATTGCATTTTCTCCGTAAAATGTATGGTGCGGCATTCTCCGTTGATCGTGCACCGGCTGGTATTCACCGGCGCCAGCTCGGCCCCCCACAGCTCCGACAGGACTTCCGCCGCCTCCAGCGCAGACACGCACTGGCCGTTCTTGGCCTGCAGCCCCAGATAGGCCTGCTTGCGGCTTCCCTCCCGCTCCATGATCCACACGGATTTGAGGAGCAAGCCTTTTTTCTTCAGGCTGTACCGAAGCTCGTCCGCAAATTCCCGGGAGGGCTGCACGATCTCGGACAGCTCCCGGGCCGCCTGGCTTAGAATCCCCGATATTTCCGAAAACTGCTGCGCGGCGGCCAGACGGTTTTCAATCATACGGTTGTTCCATACCAACTTCTCACGCTCCCTCTGGAAAAAGTGATTCAGCTCCTGGGTGAACTGATACGCATGCACGCATTGGCCTTTCCACTCTTTCGACAGCTCTTTTCGACGATCTTCTTTTCCGCTCTCCATCGCGCGCACCAGTTTTTCCCCCAGGCGGAGCCGCTCCTCGCCCTCCCAGCATTCCTGCCTCTGATGGCAGTTGCCGCACACCTGGCTGTAGGCCTGCCAGACAACATCCTCTGCCTGCTCGTTGGACAAATAATCTTTCCGGTAAGGCATTCCATAAAATGTGTCCGCCAGCTTCCGAAACGCTTGGGCGTATTTTTCCACCCGCTCTTTCTGGGGCTGCCCGAATATATGCCCGGCCGGCGCGTCTTCTAGTTTCTGGCGAAAAGAAAAAATAGTTTTTGCCATGTCCCGTAGGATCAGCAGTGCGCTGATCACGAGCATGGCAACAATCCATACATGCATTTATGTCCCCCTTTCCCTGATAAACAGCCTATCCGCCTCTTTTAACAGGGAATTATAGAGGATTTTCCTTAAAATCTTTGTCAAACACCGCCGAATGGCGCACAAAATTTCCAGACATAATCTGCGAAATTATTCCCCTCCGGCTTCCTTGAAAATAATCTCGTTGTCTTTCACCAGACCCAAACGGTCCCGCGCCGCCTCTTCCACGTATTCATCGGTCTGCATATATTCCTTCTGCCCGTTGATTTCTTCGGTCCGGGCTTTTTCGTCCTTGAGTTTTCTGGTGAGCGCCCGCTCCTGCTCCTGGTAAGCCGCCAGCTCCCGTTCCAGCTTCCCCCCCTGCCATAACAGGACACACAGCAGGAAAACGACAACCAAGCTGATGCCAAGCATCGCCGCCCTATTTCTTCTTCTGCGCCTTATCTGTGCTCTTCTTTTCAACTTTCTTGCCCCTTTTTAATTTTCCAAATCTCCCTATCGCCTTTTTCCACAAGGCATTCAGCTTTTTGGACACTAAAATTTTACAATGTCTTACGGCAAATAGCAACCTTTTTTCCACAGAAATTAGAAATTTCAGGGGTATTTCCAGGATTTTTACAGCTGTCGACACAAAGACGCCGCTGACGCCGTAGGAATAAAGCGCCATGCCCAGCGCCACCGCGATGATGGAATAACCGCGTATTTTTCCTTCGTTCGCCTGATACATTTTTCCAAACAAGAAGACTCCGGCCAGGGACCAGTACGCCAGATCTTCCAGACTCACCCACAATGCCCGCCGCGGAAACAGCCTGCGGCCAATGCGCAGCAAATCGTAAAAAAAAAGCAGGATCACGCCCCAGGCGATGGACTTAAAAAAGAAGAGCAGCTCATGGTTCATATATGCGCTCATACGCTACTGCAGCAGGCGTTTCAGCACGGATTTGCCCTTCTTTTTGCCCGCTGGGCCGTCTTCCGTATAAATGACCTGATCCACCCTTCCCGTCATCTCCAGCTCCCCTTTTTCCAAATCCAGCTGTTTGACGTGCATCTCGTCCCCTTTAAGCGTCAGCACGCCGCACTGGGACCGGAGCGTAACCAGCTTCTCGTCGAAGGAAAGAACATCCAAAACGCCGGTGATCAGACCCTGGCGACGGTTTGTGAATGAAAGCTTGTGAGACATTGGCGGCCGTTTCTCTTCCAAATGACTCCCCCGCTCTTTACTTTTCTCCTCTAAGTTTATGTGGATTTGGGGGAATATATGTTAGAGATAACGGAACATTTTTTCCGCCTCTTCTTTCCTGGACGTTTCCTTAATCTCCAGAACCTCCACTTTCGTCTGGCGGGAGCCAAACTGAATTTCAATAATGTCGCCCGGTTTCACGCTGGCGGAAGCCTTGGCCGTCTTGTCGTTGACTAAAACGCGGCCCGCGTCGCAGGCTTCGTTGGCCACGGTCCTGCGTTTGATCAGCCGGGAAACCTTTAGAAATTTGTCAAGCCTCATGATTTTTCACACCCTTTCTGTGTCGATTGTAGCGTAAACAGGGGGAACGCATGCGCTCCCCCTGTCTGAATATACGATCATCCGCTACCGCCCGCTTTTTCAGCTGTTCACGATGTCTTTTAAAGCTTTGCCCGCCTTAAACTTGGGGGCTTTGGACGCTTCGATCATCATAGTCTCGCCCGTCTGCGGATTCCTGCCTTCTCTGGCCGCCCTCTGGGACACTTCAAAAGTGCCGAATCCCACCAATTGGACCTTCCCATCGTTCTTCAGTTCTTCGGAAACCACATCAATGAAAGCCTTTAAAGCCGCTTCCACATCCTTTTTGGAAAGCTCCGCTTCTTTCGCCATTGCAGCCACCAGTTCTGTCTTGTTCATAGCGCTTCCTCCTAACAATATCATTCATGCCAAATATACCGCTGCCGCGGCATCACACTCTAAATAAAGCTTCACTTTATCCCCAGACACTTTTTTAACGCTTTCAGAATATATTTATATACTGTTTTATTGGCTTTGTCAAGGAGTTTCCTGAATTTTTAAGGATGAACCCTGTTTTTTTCAGTTTTCTTGCTCTCAGGCCCGTCCCATCATGTCATCCACCATTGTGAGCACCGCTTTGCCAAGCTGGGCAGATTTCTCATCCGCATCCGCCAAAGAGCCGCCCTTGACGCCATAATAGAACTTCACCTTCGGTTCCGTGCCCGACGGGCGCACGCACACCCACGCGTCATCGGTCAGGTCATAATATAATACATTAGATTTGGGCAATCCGTCAACCCCCGCCTGGTAATCCCGCACGGACATCACCGGATAACTGCCAAGCTTCACCGGCGGCTCCTTCCGAAGCAGATTCATGATGTTCTGGATCTTCTCCAGCCCCTCGATTCCTTTCAGCGTAATGGACTGAATGTCGTCTTTATAATATCCATACTTCTCGTAAATATCCAACATTGCGTCCCAGAGAGTCTTGCCCTTGGTCTTATAATAAGCGGCCGCCTCACACAGGGCCATCGTGGCTACAATCGCGTCTTTGTCCCGGGCGTAGGTGCCGATGAGACAGCCGTAGCTTTCCTCGAATCCAAAAAGATATTCGCCCTTTTTCCCCTGCTCAAAACCTAAAATCTGCTGCCCGATAAACTTAAATCCGGTGAGGACTTCGATCAGCCCGATCTCATAGCCTCTCGCGATGGCGTCCGCCAGATTGGTGGTCACGATGGTTTTGATCAGAACGCCGTCTTTTGGCAGGCCATGCAGCTCTTTTCTTTGTCCGATCTCATAATCCGCCAGCAGACAGCCGGACATATTTCCGGTCAGGGTATGGTAATTGCCATCCTTGTCCTTCACCCGCACGCCCAGACGGTCCGCATCCGGATCTGTGGCCAGCACCAGATCCGCGTCCACCTCTTTGGCCAGCTTCAGGCCCAGCTCAAAGGCCTCGTCCGCCTCTGGATTGGGATAGCTGACCGTGGGGAAATTCCCGTCCGGCAGCTCCTGTTCGGGAACCACATATACGTTCGTAAATCCCAGCTCTTTTAATATGCGCCGCGCCGGAATATTGCCGGTGCCGTGAAGGGGCGTGTACACGATCTTTAAGTTCTTTCCCTCCGCCTCAATAGCGTCCATGTGAAGAACCTGTTTTTTCAGCTCCGCCATGTAAGCGTCGTCCACAGCCTGTCCGATCACTTCGTATTTGCCTTGGGCAATGGCCTCTTCCTTGTCCATGGTGTATACCTGACTGTAGTCTTCCACCTTTTTCACCTGATCCATGATCCCGGCGTCATGCGGAGGCGTAATCTGGGCGCCATCTTCCCAATATACTTTGTATCCGTTGTATTCCGGCGGATTATGGCTGGCCGTCACGTTGATGCCCGCCGCGCAGCCGAAATGGCGCAGGGCAAAAGAAAGCTCCGGCGTGGGCCGCAAAGATTCAAAAATATAGGCCTTAATCCCGTTGGCCGCCAGGCAAAGGGCCGCCTCGTTGGCGAATTCCCAGGACATATTCCGGGAATCGTACGCAATCGCCACACCCTGTCCCTCTTTGCCCACGGATTTAATATAATTGGCCAGACCCTGGGTGGTCTTGCGCACCACATAAATGTTCATGCGGTTGGTTCCGGCTCCGATAATGCCCCGAAGCCCGGCTGTCCCAAACTCCAGATCTTTATAAAATCTTTCTTTAATTTCCTTGTCGTCGTCTGCAATCGCCTCCAACTCCGCCTTGGTATCCGCATCAAAATAGGGGTTCTGCAGCCATTGGCTGTACAATGCCTTATAATCCATATTTACACCTCCGTATCTTCATTGAGTCCCGCAAACAAAGAAACCGGGCGCGGACGCCTGCCCGTGCGTTCGTCCCCTGCCGCGGGGTTGCTGCATGAGCGTCCCCGGAAGCGTTTCTTTTCCGGGAATGCTCTCTACTCAATTATAACCCGTTTCCCAGGTCATGCCAAGCGCTTTTACAGTTTATCAGCTTTGTTATTTTCTCAATATTTTTTTCCGACACCCACGCTTTGTTGTGGTTGTAATAATAATTGGCCAGCTTCCAGTATTTCTCCGGGTAGAGGAAACGAATCTTGAGATTCTCGTACTGGATGTCCGTCATCCCGTTGGCCTGCCCGTATGTCTCGATCATTTCCTGAGCCAGCTGCCGGCTCCAGCCGTTTTTCTCCAGAATCTTCCGCATAAAACAATACAGGTCCGCCACCTGCGTGTCGTAGTGAAATTTGTCAAAATTGGTGATCGCCAGGCGTTCTTCCCCAAAAAGCACGTTATGCTGGTTGTACTCCCCGTGGCAGACATCGCCCCGGGCAAACGCCTCCTGGCGAAGCTTCTCGTATCCGCTGGCGCGCAGCCGCGCAAGGGCCTCTTCCCCCCGTTCCAGAAACCACTGGACATTCTCCAGATAACGCTGCTCAAAGGGATTCTGCCTCCTTTTGGTCCTTATGAACTTGCGGATCTTCCGCAACTCCCGGTTATGCCTCTCATATTCTTCCGCCAGAGAAATCTGGCAGTAATCTGCATCCGGCTCCAAATGCATGGATCTATGTATGGTTCCCAGCGCGGCAACCCCTTTCAGAATATCGTCCCGGGATCTGGCGTCACACTCCCGGCCCTCGTACCATTTGCGCACCACATACGAAATCCCCTCCTTATCCACGCTGACCAGAGAGCCTTCCTGATTGGCTAAGATCTGGTCCACCGGATGGGGACAGCTTTCCTCTAATTTCTGCAAAAGTTCCCATTGTCTCTGAAGTTTTTTTGCCGAACCCGCAAATTCCCGTATCATAACCAGGCCAATCTGGGTCTGGCAAAGCAGCGCCCCTCTCCCCCGATAGGACGATTTCACATTCAAGCCATACTGTTCCAGCACACTCAATCCGCGGTCATACACTAAAATCCCCCTCACTTTCCCATCGTTTCAAATTTTTTCAAAACATACTCTACTCATTGTATGAGGGGGATAAAATGAAAATGTCACTACGCCAGCTTTCTTTTTGCGCATTCCAGCAAATATTCTTTCGTATTATGCTCTGGATTCTCCAGCACGTCCAAAAAAAGCTCCTCCAGGCATTCCCCGATGGCGCGGCCGGGCTTCATGCCCAGAGAGATCAGGTCGTCCCCGGAAATCCGCATGGATTTTTTGGAAATGCACTGGCCCTTTTCCAGAATCTCCCGCCAGAGAGACTCCGCCTTGGACACATCCTTGTAGGTCTTTTGCATCTGCAAAGCCTGGGGAAAAATCTCCTCGCCCATCAACGCGGCCGCCCGGCGCACCGCCGCCGGATTTTCCCCTATGGAATAATCATGCCAGCGCACCAGACGGCGCGCCGCATCAATCGTATGGTTGTCGAATTTAAGGCGGCGCAAGGTCTGAGCCGCTTTTTTTTCGCCCAGCGGATACAAGAAAATGGCCAGACGCATGGCTTTTTGAGACGGGGCTTTTTTTAGGCGGACGGCCGCTTTCTCCAGATATCCGGAGTTCTGGATCTCTTCGTCCAGCTCCGGCAGAATCACGCCGGCGATTCCCGTATCAAACAACCGCAGAACATACGCGGGATGACTGGATAGCAAAAGCTTTGTCAGCTCGGTCTGTATCCGCTCCGCGCTGACGAAAGCCAGGCTGTCCGCCATCTCCCGCAGGGCTTTTTCCGTCCCGGCTTCGACAAAAAAACCCAGCTGCGCCGAAAAACGCACCGCCCGCAGGATCCGCAGCGCATCCTCGCCGAACCGCTCCCGGGCGTCGCCCACACAGCGAATCCGCTTTCTCTGCAGATCCTCCATGCCGCCGAACAGGTCCACCAGCCCCTGCTCCCGGTTGTAGGCCATGGCATTAATGGTAAAATCCCGCCGCCGAAGGTCTTCGGCCAATTCCCCGGAAAACGTCACAAAACTGGGATGCCGGTGGTCCTCGTAGGCGCCGTCGATCCGATAAGTGGTCACTTCAAAGCTGTCGTCTCCCAGCAGCACGGTCACCGTGCCGTGCGCCAGACCGGTGTCCACCGTGCGCAGGAAAATCTTCTTCACCTGCTGGGGCCGGGCGGATGTGGTGATGTCCCAGTCGTCCGGCTCCCGCCCCAGGATCATGTCCCGGACGCAGCCGCCCACGGCATAAGCCTCAAATCCATTTTCCTGCAAAACCCGTATAATCCGAATCACTTTCGGCGGAAGCTTCAGACGCATATTAATACGCCCGCCCCCAGTAAACCATCTTCTTGGCCGGCTTGCCGCAGCAGACGCAGACATCCGACAGACGCTCTTCCTTAAAAGGCATACAGCGGGAAGTGGCCTGCACCTCTTCCTTAATCTTCTCTTCGCAGGCCACGTCGCCGCACCACATGGCCTTTACG
>CAOJVE010000102.1 GCA_948444865.1 uncultured Lachnospiraceae bacterium | reverse complement strand
CCTACCAATCTCCCGAACGCACGAAACATCTGATACAGGAATTTTTAGATTCCACCCAGCTTTCCATTATTCAAAATTCGTAAAGGAGACGACCGATTGTGAATACACAGTTCATACTAAATTACTTGTCGGCATTGCGCATGAATAACAACCGTGAATGGTATCACGCAAACAAAGAAGATTTCAAAAAAGCAAATGCCGCGTTTGAAGAATTCTTGCAGGCTTTGATGTTGAAAATCGGAAAGTTCGACAACAGCATTCTATGCAACAACCCAAAGGACCTTACCTTTAAGATTGTAAGGGATACCCGGTTCAGCCACGACAAATCACCTTACAATCCCGCGTTTCGCGCCCATATTTCCTCTAAGGGAAAGCTGCCTGTCCCTGTGGGTTATTATCTTATGATAAAGCCCGACAACCAGTCTTTCCTGGGCGGCGGCCTGTTCGCCGATATGTTCAGAGACGCAACAACGATGATACGGAATTATATTTCCCAAAATGGCGAAAAATGGGAAGAAATCATCCATGCGCCAGAGTTTGAAAAAAATTTCACTGTACAGGGAACAGCGCTGAAAAGAATTCCCGCAGGCTATGAGAAGGAACATCCGCAGGCGGAATATCTAAAATTTAAGAGTTGGTATCTGGAATACCCCATAAAAGATGAAGAATTAAGCGATGCGGAAACATTTACCGCAAAGGCGGCGGCGATTTTCCAACTCATGAAACCTTTCAACGACTTTCTGAACGAGGCTCTTGCGGACTTTCAGATGCCGAAAAGGTAACAAATCGTTCAAAAGAAATCCCCCAGAAAAGAAAACACCTTCCCATAATAAGCCTCCGGGTCCACGTAATTGGAAAGCCCATGTCCCGCCCCGGGCACCGTCAAAAGTTCCTTCGGCCCAGCCGCCCGCTCGTACAGTTGGCGGGCCATGGACGCGGGAACGAAATCATCCGCTTCCCCGTGAATGAACAAAATAGGCAGACGGCTTTTCGCCACCTGCGAGAGCGCGGACGCTTTTCGCAGATTGTAGCCGCCCCGAAGCTGGAAAATCAGATTCGTCTCGTACAGGACGGGAAACGGGCCCACCCCGTACCAGTCCTTTAATTTCCGCGAAAAAATGTCCCACACGCTGGTGTACGCGCAGTCCGACACCACTGCCTTCACCTGGTCCGGCAGCTCTTCCCCGGCGGTCATTAAGGCCGCCGCGCCGCCCATGGACTGGCCGTGAAGCGCGATTTTCGCCCGCGCATCCCGGGCAATTATGTAGTCGATCCACTGGAGAATATCCTGCCGGTCCGTCCAGCCCATGCCGATGAAATCCCCCTCGCTGTCCCCATGACAGCGCAGATCCGGGGCCAATATCCAATAGCCCCGGGCCGCATATTCCGCGCCTATGTATTCCATCTCTTCTTTCCGCCCCGTATAGCCATAGCCGTGGAGCAAAAGCGCCCATTTATGACTTTTGGCCGGACCGGGATAGACGTTGGCGACGAGTTCATACCCGTCGCGGGAAATCAGAGTCTCTTGCTCTGGCTTTACCCTGGCCAGCCAGGCCTGCCGCTTCTCATAAGCCGCCAGCATGTTCTCCTGGGTTTTGTCGCTGACCTTGTAGGAAGCCTCCACATCCGCCGCCACGCTGGCGTAAGAATCATTTTCCCAAATGCTCTCCTTTGGCCGGCAAAGGGCCATGTCAATCAAAACATTTCCCAGCCAGCCACCAACCGCCGCTGCCGCCAGCAAAAGGCAGACAATCACCCCAACCGCGATTTTCTTTGCTCTTCTTCTGTGCCCTGTCATCTCCCGCTCCAACTCTCATTCCTGTTTATTTATCCAGACAACTATGAAACGCCCATTTATTTTCGTAACCGGATTTCACCCGCTAATTTACGATACGGTAATAAGTCCTGGCCGTCAGTGCGTAAATCACCCCGTAAACAAGCGCAAAGCACCCGATGGTGGCCAGCGTGCACACGGCAAACAGCCTCACGTTATACAGATACAGCAAAGCCAGCAGCCTCTTCATCAGCGGAAACGCAAACCCGATATGCATCATGGCTGTCACTAGAGGCAGGAAAAACACCATGAGAATCTGGCTGCTGATGGACCTGCGCACTTCCCGCTTACTCATGCCCACTTTCTGCATAATTTCAAATCTCCGCCTGTCCTCATAGCCTTCCGAAAGCTGCTTATAATAGATAATCAGCGCCGTGGCCATCAAAAACAGCGCGCCTAAGAATATCCCCAGGAAGAAAAGCCCGCCGTAGGTCCGGTAAAAGGACTCCCGGTTCAGCTCCCGGCCTCCCACATGCACGTAAGCCTCCCCCTCTAGCGCCTGATTCACACTCTCCTCAAGCTGCCGCTCCGCCTCTTCAAATACTGTCGGGTCGCCAGACAGATTATAGGATTTCTGATAGCAAATGCCTTCAAATATATTGCTTGTCTTGGCAATGCGCACAACGGCTTCCATGTCGTCCACCACCAGATAATAGCCGTTAATCTGCGGCGAGCTCACCTTTTTTTCCAGAAAAAAATCGTCCAGCTCTTCGGCAACTGCCCACCGCTCTCCGTCGATGTTCAGTTCCTTGCGGCCATCCTTCTTTTTCTGGTTGGCGAAAAACAGCGCCTCGCCCGGCTTAAGCTTACGGTCCTCTCCCATACAGGCATTATAATCCTTAAGCGGTATAAAAGCAACCCCGGCAATTTTTCCCATGTCTTTTGCCGGATTATCGTCGCCGGACAGAATCTTCATCTCATCGCCTGTATCCAGAACCGCCACTTGGGCGCTTCGGCAGAACATCGAATTAATCGGCGTAAGCCCCCATTCCTCCAGGGTCTGCGCCTCTATTTCCTCTATCTTCTGAAAGCTTTCATCATCCGCCCTGTAAGCCGTCAGATTCACTTCCTGGGGGTACCTCCCGGCAATGATTTCCTCCCGGCCCACGTACAGGCAAATCGTTGTAGAGACCATAAGCAAAACTCCAGTGGACAAAATACAAATATTTGCCAGCCCCACCGCATTTTGCTTTATCCGGTAAATCATGCCGGAAACCGCCGTGAAATGGCTGGTCTTATAATAAAAGCTTTTCCAGCGGCGCAGCATTTTCAGCGCGGCCACGCTGACCGCCACGAACAGGCAATACGTGCCCGCCATCACCAGAACCACCGCCACAAAGAAATAAGAAATAGCCTCCATGGGCGATTCCGTGGTCACCGCAATCCAGTATCCGGCGCCCAAACACAAAAGGCCCACGAGAACTAACAGCCATCTGGTTTTCGGCTCCTTTTCCCCGACGTTTCCGCCGCGCAGAAGCTCCGCCGGATTAGCCATATGAATCTGCCGCAGATTATTCAGATAGGACAAAAGGAAGATTGCCCCGAAAAGCGCCATCGCGCGGACGATGGATTTCACCGACACGAAAAACCCCAGCTTCACCGGAAACGAAAGCAATTTCAACAGAAGCAAAAAAACCAGCTTGCTGCCCAGAATCCCCAGGAAAAGCCCCAGCGCCAGACTGACCGCTCCACTTACGAGCGTTTCATAAAACAATGCCCGGCCGATGTGCCGCTTCTCCATGCCCAGAATATTATAAAGCCCCAGCTCCTTTTTCCTGCGCTTCATCAGAAAGCTGTTGGTGTAAAACAAGAAAATCAGCGAAAAAATAGTAATCACCGCGGTTCCCATTGTCATAATCGACTGCACGTTATGGCCGCTGGGCATCTTGGCCAGCCCCGGATTCAGCGTCAGAAAACTCATGAAATAATACATCATCACCGAGCAGACGCAGGTGCACAGATAGGGCCAAACGGTTCGCTTGTTTTTCTTCATGTTCTGAAGCGCCAGCCTGAAATAAAATCCCCTACTCATAGCGATCACCGCCTGTCGCCAACACCCGCAGCGTGTCGGAAATCATCCCGTAGAGTTCCTCGTCCGTCTTCCCACCCCGGTAAATCTGGTGGAAAACCTGCCCGTCCTTGATAAACAAAATCCGACTGGCCCGGCTGGCCGCCATCACGCTGTGGGTCACCATCAGGATCGTCTGGCCTTTCTCGTTGATTTCCTGAAACGCCGTCAAAAGATCCCCCGCCGCCCGGGAATCCAGCGCCCCCGTAGGCTCATCGGCCAACACAAGCTGCGGCCCAGAAATCAAAGCCCGCGCCACCGCCGCCCGCTGCTTCTGCCCGCCGGACGCCTCGTAGGGAAATTTGTGCAGGATTTCCTCAATCCGAAGCTGCTGGGCGATGGGGTGCAGCTTGCTCTTCATCGTCTCGTAAGACTCCCCAGCCAACACCAGCGGCAGAAAAATATTGTCCTGGATGTTAAAGGTGTCCAGCAGGTTAAAATCCTGGAACACGAATCCCAGGTTCTTGCGCCGGTAAGCGGCAAGCTCCTTCTCCTTAATCATGGACAGGCTTTTCCCGTTTAAAATCACCTGGCCCCGGGTGGGCTTATCCAGCGCCGCCAGAATGTTTAACAGCGTGGTTTTACCCGAGCCGCTCTCTCCCATAATCGCCACATATTCCCCCTGCTCCACCCGGAAGCTTACGTCCGTAAGCGCCTGCACCTGGTTTCCGCCGAAACGGGTGGCGTATACTTTCTGAATATGTTCCACTTCCAATATAGACATACGCGCATTCCTCCTTCGATGTTCGTCTTTTTGACAGTATACCAAAAGAGGCGGCGGCCTGCCTTAGCTTTTGCTTACAGATTCCTCTTTAACCTTACAAATTCGTAAGAAAAAATTTACGATGGGCGGTTGAGCTTCGGCAGCTCTATAATCCTTTCACAGACCCGCGCTGCCAGAGCTTTGTTGTGGGTGACCACGAGAAGGCCAAGGCCTCCTTTTTGGGCCGCGGCCAAAACCTTCTGCCAGATCTGTGCCTGCGTGATTACATCCAGCATCGTGCTGATTTCATCGCAGATCAGAAATTTCGTCTTTGGCCCCAGCGCCCTCGCGATGCAGAACCGCTGCAGTTCGCCGCCGGAGAGTTCCGACGGCCAGCGGTTCATCCACGCTTTTTCAATCCCCAGCTCCCGCAGCGTCTGTTCGTCCGCCTGCCAGCCCTCGTTTACGATGCGCGCCATCTTCCAGCGGGGATTGACCGCCTTTTCCGGATGCTGGCCAATCATCTGCACCGGGCAGAAGCCCTTTTTTGGCAGCGGGGCGCCGTCCCAGAAAACCTCCCCCTTCACGGGATTTTCATAGCCCGCCAGAATTTTTGCCAGCGTGCTTTTCCCATACCCGGAAGGACCCAACAGGGCCACTCTCTCCCCGGCTTGCACCGTCAAATCCACATCCTTAAGAATCCACGGGCTGTTTTTCTGATACCGGAAACTGATTTTCTTCGCTTCAAGTTGCATGGACACAGCGCACCTCCCCGTCCCGTATTTTTCGCATGGCGATTTCTTTTTCGCACTCCCCGCTTCGCATGGGGCACCTGGGGGCGAACAGACACCCTTTCGGCAGATTGCCCGCATAGGGCTGGAAGCCCTCGATGGGTTTAAAATCATTCTGGGGCAGCGCGTCGATAAAGGCCTTGCTGTACGGATGGCGCAGCGCCTCCTTTCCCGCAAGGAAATCCGCCACCGAGGCGATTTCCACAATGGTCCCCGCGTAGAAGACGGCAATCCGGTCCGCCGCCTGAAAAGCCAGGTCGATGTCGTGGGTGATCAGCAGCACGCCGCAGCCCTCGTCGGCCAGTTCCCGGAAATTCTGCAGCGTCTCCATGGCCATCTCGGCGTTCAGTCCCGGCGTAGGCTCATCCGCCACAATCAGCCGCGCCTCTTCCATAACCGCCGTGGAAATCAGGACGCGCCGGGCCATGCCGCCGGAGAGCTGGAACGGGTACATCCGCTCCACCTCTTTTCCCAGATGATACCGGGCAAAGGCCGTCTCCTGTTTTTCCTTCGCGCCCCGTATGCCCATGACTTGCCTGTCCACGCGCATCAGCGGGTCCAGATATTCCACCGACTGGGGAATGAACGCGATTTCTTTTCCCCGGATGGACTCCTGTCGCTTCCTGTCAAGGAGCTCCCCCCGGTAACGGATTTCCCCTTCTGTGCGGGCATTTCCCGGCAGGATGCCCATAACCGCGTGGGCCAGAATGCTTTTCCCGGAGCCGCTTGCGCCCGCCACCGCCAGAATCTCCCCCGGATACACGCGCAAACTGAGTTCGTGGAGAACCTCCAGCTCTTTTTTCTGCAGGCCTCTCTCGTACATGTCAAAGGACACGCGCAGCTTTTGCACATCCAATAACGCCATTTTTTCCTGTTTTTCTTCCATTTCTCACTCCTATTCATGGCCGCTGCCCGGATTCAGCAGACGCTTCAGATTCTCCCCAATCACATCAAAGAGCATAATCGCCGCCAGCAGCAAAATCCCCGGAAACAGCGCCAGCCACCATTTTCCCGTGGCGATATGCTTCATGGATTCCGAGAGGATTACGCCGATGGCCGGCTCCTCGGCGGACAGGCCGAACCCCAGAAATGTAATCGACGCCTCGTGCATAATCGCGTGGGGGAACAGCAAAATCACGCCAATCAGATACACCGGGAGCACATGGGGCAGGATGTGTTCCCGCGCCACCTGCATCCGCGTCTTTCCCAGCCGGTACGCCGCCTGCACGTACGGCTGTGCGCGAATCTGCAGGACTTCCGCCCGCACGATGCGGGTCAGCTCCGGCCAGTGGGTCAGAGCCACCCCGAACATCACGCCTTTCATGCCCCGGCCCAGCATAAAGGAAATCAAAACCAGCAAAACCAGATGGGGCATGCCCATGCACAAGTCCACACACCAGTTCACAAAGCTATCCAGCTTCCCTCCGACGACCGCCGCGGCCACGCCAGCCGCCAGGGCGATGACGGAACTGACCGCCGAGGCAATCACCCCGATGACGATGCTTGTGGACAAACCCTTCACGCACCGAAACAGCATGTCCCGGCCCATAAAATCCGTCCCGAACAGATGACCCGCGCCGGGCGGCAAAAATTTCACGCGGTAATCCACCGCGTAGGCCTCCGGGTCCATCAAAAGCCCCCAGAGAAGAACCCCGGCCAGATAAACGAAGGCTAGGACGATATAGACCATGACCCGGGTCCGCGTGTTGAAACGCGCTGTTTTTCTATCCATTTGCCCGTCCCTCCTTTATCCTGGGGTCCAGCAGGCCGTACAGGATGTTGGCCATCAGATTCCCGGCGAACACGAAGATGGCGCTGAACACGGCGATTCCCAGAAGCAGCGGCACGTCGCCGGACAGCCCTGCCGCCGTCAGCGCGCTTCCGATTCCCGGATAGGAAAAGACGGATTCCGCCAGAGCGATGCCGCCGAAAAGCTCGCTGAAGGCCGCGAACTGGACGGTGACCGCCGGAAGGGCGATGTTGCGCATGCCATGGCGCCATACCAGCTGGGAAATATTCTCGCCCCTGGCCTTTGCAAAAAGAATGAAATCGCTGCTTAAAATCTCAATCAGTTTCTGGCGGGCATACAGGGTAATCTTGCTGATTCCCAGCACGCCCAAGGTCAGAGAAGGGAGGATGAGATGGTAAATCCGCTCCCCCAGCGTCACGTCCTGGGCCAGCTTCCCCATAGGCGCCGCCAGGCCGATGGGAAACCATCCCAGCCGCACGGCGAACAGGCTTAAGACCAAAAGCCCCACCCAGAACGTGGGCGCCGACTGCAGCGCCAGACAGAAGGTTTTGATGATTTTATCCCACAGGGAGCCTTTTTTCACAGCGGCAAAAACGCCTGCCAGAAATCCCAGAGTGCCGGAAAATATCCACGCAATCAGCATCAGCGCCACGGAATAGGAAAATCTCTCCCCGATTACGGTCTTCACTGGTTTTTTGAAGGCAATGGATGTGCCCCA
This sequence comes from uncultured Lachnospiraceae bacterium, assembly GCA_948444865.1. Taxonomy (GTDB): domain Bacteria; phylum Bacillota; class Clostridia; order Lachnospirales; family Lachnospiraceae; genus MGBC164599. The sequence continues at coordinate 2,601 of CAOJVE010000102.1, read as the reverse complement.
GTCGCCTTTTAGGAAATTCCCCGCCCAGGCCAGAAACCTCTTCGCGGGCGGGTCATTCAGTCCCCAGTGTTCGGCAATCGCGTCTTTGGCCTCCTGGGACAGCGTGGAATTTGTCCCAATGTAGGCCGTCAGCGGGTCAATGGGCGACAACGCGACCAGCGCAAAGGACAGGACGCTGACCGCCGCCAGCAGCGTGAGCATCCGGCACAATGTGCCTCCTATATATTTTAACCGGTTCATTTCAGACTCCAATCTTTCATATTGCAGATAATCGGGATGCCGTGGCCATGGGGATGGGGAATCTGCGTGTCCACTGAGATGTCCAGCCGGTCACTGACAAAATAACAATGTTCAATATTGACGATGAACAGATACGGGTACTCTTCTGCGTAGACAGACTGGACTTCTTTCCACTTTGAAACCGCTTCTTCATACTCTGCGGCGCCTATGGCTTCGCCAATCAGCGCATCCGCTTTTTTATTTTCGTAGGCCGGCTTGTTGTCAAAATCCCCTTTCAGGATTCCATCGGAATTGAAAAGCTGGCTGACGACGATGGGGTTGTACTGGCCGAAGCCCCAGACCACGCCGCCTGTATTGGAGGTCTTATAGATTTCATCCCAGCTGGTCTGTTTGACGATTATGGAAATGCCAAGCCCCTTTGCCTCCTCCGCCACCGCCGCGGCCAGATTGTACCGATCCTGCTCGTCGGAAGGGGTGTAGACCTCAAATTCACATTTCACGCCGTCTTTTTCCCGGACGCCGTCGCCGTCTCCGTCGGACCAACCGGCCTTTTCAAGAATCTCTTTCGCCTCGTCCGCCTGGCCATCCTGGCCCTCCGGCGCATTGCCCCACTCCAGGTTTTTGGTAAAGCCGTAAGCCGGGCGGCCCACGCCGTTGAACGCGTTTTCAATAATCCGCTCCCGGTCGATGCCTATGGAAAGCGCCCTGCGGACATGCACATCCGAAGTGACGTCATTGCCCACTTCCACATCGTTTCCTTTGCTGTCCCTCATCATCTGTCTTGGCCGGCAGGGAAGGCTGATATTGCGCACGTCCATGGTCTCCAGTTCCTCTATATGCATCCCTTTGATTTCCTCCGACGCGTAATTAGGCTGCACCATAACGATATCCAGCTGTCCGGACTGGGCGTTGGAGAAAGCCGCCTCATTGTCCATATCCACGAAAGTCACCCGCTGAATCTTGGGCGCCCCGTCAAAATACTCCTCGTTGGCTTCCACAATCAGCTGCTGCTCGGCGTCGTACTGCACGACCTTCCACGGTCCCGTTCCCACCGGCTTTTCATCAAAAGCCGCGCTGTCATAACTGTCGCTTGGCACAATCCCCAGCTGCGCCGTGGCGTCCAGAAACGGCGAATAAGGCTCCTTTAGCGTAAAGACCACGGTTTTCTCATCTGGCGCTTCCACTTGCGCAAGTTTCGTCAGATCCACGTCTTCGTTATCGCCCTGGCGCTCCATAACCGTCTCATATGTAAACACTACGTCCTCCGCGGAAAAATCCGACCCGTCCTGAAATTTAATTCCGTTCTTCAGATGAAACGTATAGGTCCGGGCATCCGGCGCCACCTCCCAGCTCTCGGCCAGATCACCCGTATAGCTGGAATCCGGCGCCACGCGCAGCAGGGCGTTGTTGGTAAAATCATATCCGTACGCATATGCTCCCTTTACGGGATCCAGCGAGCCGCCCCAAAATCCGTGGCCCACATAACAGACAATGCCGTCGTCATCCGTCTCCCCCGAAGCGCTGGTTTCTTCCTTCGCCGAAGCCGTCTCCTTACCGATGTTCCCATCCTTTTTCCCGCCGCAGCCGGCGAATAAAGCCGCCGCCATCGCCGAAGCCAATAGAAGGGCGATCGTTTTTTTCTTCATATTCCCTCTCCTTTGCTTTTTGTCGTTTCTAGGAGCATAATCGAAAACGCCCCACGCCACAAGCCCCCCATGGGGATATTTCCCCATTCCTCTTTTGCATGTGCCCATTCTGTTTTTTCATGGCCCCTGGCCTTTTGGGCCAGGGATGAAAAATAAATGTCCAAAAGCCGATCCCTTGGAAGACTGCTGCTCTTATTTTTCCCCTTGGATCAGGTATTGGAGATTTTGTTCGATTACGAGGAGCTTTTTTCTGCCGAGAAGGAACAGGGCGCGGCATGGATCTTACCATCGGGCCGGGAGCGGGCAGACAGGACATGATGATCTGCCTGATGGAGTATGGGAACTGTCTGTGCCTGGCCTTTGTCCTGGCGGTTTCTTTGAAAATCTGGGAATGGAGGCGCGGCAGATGAATGCGCAGATCAAGAAAGGGATATTGGAGATGTGCATCCTCCATATCATAAGCGGGGAGGAGCTGTATGGATACGATATCATCCAGAGGCTGCGCCAGTTCTTCCCGGAAGTGGCGCAGAGCGCCTTTTATGCTATCCTGCGCAGGCTCAACAAAGAGGGAGCCGCGACGACTTTTACAGGAAATGTTTCAAAAGGGCCCGTCCGCAAATATTATAAGATCACGGAACAGGGGATGCGCCAGCTGGAGCAGCTCAAGGCAGACTGGAGATGTCTACAGGAAATTGTATCTAAGATCGGTATACAT
>CAOJVE010000101.1 GCA_948444865.1 uncultured Lachnospiraceae bacterium | reverse complement strand
CAGTTCGTATCTTTTCTCGTCCATAATTCAAGTCCATGCCTTTCTTGTATGTATAATATTTGGATAATTGCGAAACGCAACTTCCTTGGGTATTCATTATACGCCAGACTGGACTTGTTTAAATATCCAATTCTATATTTTTTTATCATACCAGATGGAGTCTCGAAAGCGCATGATAAATGCCGTCCTGGTTGTGATCCAACGTATGAAGAGGAATGCGGCCCTTCAATTCCTCCGGCGCGTTGCCCATCAGAAACCCCGCGCCCACCGTTTCCAGCATTTCCGCGTCGTTATAGTTATCCCCGAACGCCACGGCGTCTGCCAGGGATATGTTCTGCCTTCCACAGAGCCACTGAACGGCCGCCGCCTTGGTGATGCTTTTTTCCATGACTTCCAGCAGAAAATCGGCGGACTTTACGATGGAACAGTCGCAAAACGCGCTTTTTAGCTTTTCCTCGATTTCCAGAATATTCGACGGGCTGCAGATACATAGGATCTTATTGATCTGCGGATCCGCCGCAGCGTCCACCGAACCCTGCATCGCCTGGGCCTTCACGATCCGCTCCTCCTCCATGATTCTGGGATCGCTCTTGTCCTTCACGATCCACTGATCCACCGAATATGCGCTCCAAGCCAGGTCGAAACGGTTTGCTTCCAGAAATTCTATAATCTTTCTGGCCTGGGACTTTTCCATCCCTCTGTGAAAAAGCGCGTTCCTGTCTTCGTCTAATATCAGCGCGCCGCTGTAGGCGATAATCGGACATTTGAACCCATATTCATCCAGGATCGGGTAAATGCCGGAAGGGCTTCTGGCGGAGACAATGACGAAAGGAATCCCCTTTTTTTGCAGCTTTTCTATGGCCTGCCGGGTCCGCGGGGTGATCTCATGGCGCCTATTTAACAAAGTGCCGTCCACGTCGCTGAAAACTATCTTCTTCATACTCGAACGCCTTCCATAGATTATAAATAAAATTCATTGGCCCTGCGAACGTCTTTGAACGCTCCCAGCTTCTCCTCCAGTTTTTCCTTAAGCGGAGGCGGCAAAATCCGGGCATGTTCCGGACAGACCGCCGTACAGGCCATGCAGAGTATACATTTCTCAGCGTCTGTCTCCACTTCGTTTTCCTTCACGGCAATGGCCTCTGTGGGACAGGCGTCCGCGCACTTTTTGCACTGATTGCACGACGGCAGCGAAATCGGCGCCGCCGGCATGCCGCCCCACTGCTTGTACGGACGATTTCCCGGAACCTCAAAAGCCGCGTCCGGCCCCTGGGCAAGCTTGTCCAGAACTTTTCTGGCAAATTCCTGAATCTCTGCCGCGTCTTTCTCATCCGGCCGTCCGGCGCCCACCGACGGCACGATGGAATGCTGCGCTACGGCAGCCGCCGACGCGATTACCTGAAAACCCCGCGCCGCCGCTGCGTCATTTAGTTCCGCCAGCGCGTCTTCATAGGCGCGCACGCCGTAAACCGCGAAGGTAACGGCCTTCTTTCCCGCGCCGTCAATTTTTTTCAGCTTCTCGGCGACGAATGCCGGAATCCTTCCGCCGAACACCGGAGCGGCCAATACCGCCAGCTCCCCGTCCGTCTGGGGAAATTCCTTTTCTTTCGCCAGATCAATAAAGTTCACATTTTCGGAAATTTCCCTGGAAAAAATCTCCCCGGCCTTTTTTGTGCCTCCTGTAGGGCTGAAATAATAAAAATCCACTTTTCTTTGCATATGTATTTCCTCCTTTTTTATGCGCAGACTATCTTAATTTATCCTATCACGTATTTCATAGTTCTTCAATACGACTTTAAACGGTTGTTTTTGTTGACCTTCGGGGAAAAACATTGTATATTTATGTATGTAAAAAAAGACTTGGAGTGTGCGGGCGCTGTAAAGGCCATGACGCTCCTGCAAAAGAAAAGAGGGGGAAAATACTATGGCAATGATCAAATGCCCGGAGTGCGGGGCGGCGATTTCCGAAAACGCAATGCACTGCCCCAGTTGCGGCACGCCAATAAATAACTCGGCCAACAAGAAGTTTTGCCAGCACTGCGGCAACCAGATCGACAAGGACTGCGTGATCTGTCCCAATTGCGGCAAACAGGTGGCGGATTTATCGCAAAATAATCCCAACAATCCATCTCCGATCATCATCAATAACAACAATGCAGCCAGTTCCAGCGCCGCCAGCGCATCCGGCGGAGGTCCCGGCATGGGCGGCTATCCGGTAGGGCGGCCTGTGAACAAAGTGGTCTACTGCCTTCTGGCCTTTTTCCTGGGCGGGCTGGGCATCCACAAGTTCTACGCCGGAAAGACCATGCTGGGCATTATTTACCTGGTGTTCTGCTGCACCGGCATCCCAGCCATTGTGGCGCTTATCGAATTTATCCTAGCTCTATTAAAACCGGCGGATATGAATGGAAATATATGGCTGTAGCGCCGCGCGAAATTGAATAAATGAAAAAGGCACGCGGCGGTGAACCAAAACGTGCCTTTTTCCAGCTATTTAGTTGCGCTTTTTGAGATGATGCGCTTTGCCAGATCCCGCACAGACTCCATCTCAAGGCTTAGCTCCTTCCCCTGCAATCCGGCGCCCCGGATGAAATCATCCTCCAAGATTTCGCAAATCACTTCCGCTTTTTCGCAGACGCCGTTTTTCATAAGCTCCCGGTTTTCGTCGTTCACTTTATTGAGCACAAACCGCACCGGTTTTCCAATGGCATTTCCCAGCTCCAGGATTTTCCCGCTTAAGGCCAGGGATTCATAAGACGGGTCCACAATCATCAGAATCAGATCCATCCCGTTGTCCGTCCCCCTCCCAAAGTGTTCGATGCCCGCCTCCATGTCCATCAGCGCATACTCATTTTCTGTCAAGTTTAAATGCTCCACAAACTGGCGGATGATGTTTCCTATGGTGCAGGCGCACCCTTCATTGGCGGTGTGGATTTTCCCGCTGGACATCAGTTTCACGCCGTCTTTTTCGGCGTAATACCCTTCGGGCACGTCTGAAAACGTCCAAGTTTCTTTGAAAAACTGGTGGGTAAAATTGGACAGCATCATATCCTTCTGGGCTTTTTCTTTTCCCCCAAAATAGGCTGTAAAATCCTTGGGCAGCTCCACGCCCATCTGCCTGCTGAGCCCATAGTTGGACTCGTCGGAATCAATGACCAGCACATCTTTTCCCATCCGGGACAATTCTTTCGCGAGAAGCGCGGTGATCGTGCTCTTTCCGCTTCCGCCCTTTCCACATACCGCAATTTTCATCTTGTTTCGCCTCCTGTTTTCTGAAATGATTATCTACTGCGCTTCCGGCATCGCGCCCAAAGGCTCCTGGGCCTTTATAACATAGCCGCAGTCGCATACCGCGTCTTCCATGATCTGTCCCATCGACAAAAACACTTCTATTTCTCCGCCGCACTGCGGGCACGTCCGCTCTTCTGGAACCGGCGTTTTATTTTTATCTATGCATCCAAATGACATCATATCTTTATTCCTCCCTGTAAAATTTATAAATCCAGCTGCCGGATTATCGCGTCCAGCGCTTCCCGCACCGGGGAGCCTTCGGGCAGTTCCACGATGGGCCGGCCGTCACAGTCGAACTGATAGACTTCTTCGTCCTGGGGTATCACGCCCAAAAGATAAAGGCCCTGCTTTTCGATTTCCTCTTCGGTGCCGGCGTTTAATTTCCCGCCCGGCGCGCGGTTTACGATCAACCCCATAAAGGACGGATTGATGTCCTGCTCCTTAACCAGCTGCGCAATCCTTCCGGCGGCCTGGACGCCCCGGCGGGAGCAATCGCTGACCAGAAGCAGCGTGTCGATTTTCGGCAGGATTCCCCGGCTGATATGCTCCATGCCCGCTTCGTTGTCCACCACGATGTAGGGATAGTGGTTCTGCAGCGTCTGAATTCTGGCCTGCACCAGACTGTTTACAAAGCAGTAGCAGCCGGCCCCCTGGGAGCGGCCCATCACCATCAGATCGTAATCTTTTTCCTCCATCAGCGCGTCTTCCATCCGGTATTCCAGATATTCCTTCTTGGGCATGCTGGCGGGAATCTTAGGGCTCGGGTCAGAGCCGGACCGCTCAATTTCTTCCCGGATTTCCCCCAACGTGATGGGCATCTCCACGCCCAAAACTTCGTTTAAATTGGCGTTGGCGTCCGCGTCCACCGCCAGCAGAGGTCCTTTCCCGCTTTCACAGAGACGCTGAATAAAAAGTCCTGTCAAAGTTGTTTTTCCTACGCCGCCTTTTCCGGCCACTGCAATCACATGCGCCATATCTATGCCTCCATTCTTTTCCTGATTTCTCTCACTTCGTTTACCAGACCAGGGCTGTAATCGTACGGGGACGCTCCCTGCCGGTCCGCTTTCTGAATATCTGGGCTGTAATGGATAAAGCCAAGGAGATCCTCCGGCGGAATTTTTTCCCGGATAAATCGTTCGTCCTGTTCGTCTTTTACCTTGTTGGCCACCACGCGCACCTGCCGAATTCCCAGGTCCAGCGCCAGCCGCTTCACGTTCTTGTAAGTCTGCACGCTTCGCGCCCCCGGCTCTATAACCGCCACAAACTGGTCCATCCCGGCGGTGGTTCCGCGGGCCAGATGCTCCAATCCGGCCTCCATGTCCAGGATGACCGCATCGTCTCTGTGCAGAACCAGATTGCTGATGATCCGCCGCAGTATGACGTTTTCCGGGCATACGCAGCCGCCCCCGCCGGTTTCCACCGTGCCCAGAAGAAGCAGGCGGATTCCATGGTACAGTTTGCCGTATTTGTCCGGAATGTCGCTGACCTTCGGATTCAGCACATAGAAGGTATTGTCCTTGTCCGCGCCTGTGCGCTCCTCGATCAGTCTGCGCATCTTGGAAATGGGCGTGATGGAGTCCACGATTTCCTCTGGAAATCCAAGGGCAAGGCCCAGGTTTGCGTCCGGGTCCGCGTCCGCCGCCACCACATTTCTCCCCTCCTCGGCAAAAATCCTGGCCAGCGTGGCCGCAAAGGATGTCTTGCCCACGCCGCCTTTTCCCGTCACCGCTATTTTCATGATTTTCCCTCCCGCTTGTTTTGTATCGTGCCTCCAGTATAGAAATTCCCCCCTGAAAAGTCAACGCATCCGGCCGCCATCCTTCCAAACGGATAAAAAACATTTCTATTTGGATTAATTTTGTGTTATATTATATGGAAAAAAGGAGTCCGTCCCTATGAGCGAAAATCCTATCCGCACGTACGCCAAAAATCTCCAATCCTCTGGAAAAGGAAAGGCAACGCGGCTGGACGCATTTCCCGGCGTGGAAGTGTTTTTCACCGAATACTGCTACCGCACGCTTTCTTTTCAGCACAAAGACTTTCCGGGAATGATCCAGATCAATTACTGCCTGGACGGGCGGATGGGCTGGAAGATGAACGACGGCGTATGCATATACCTGGGGGCCGGCGACCTGTCGCTGCACGCCATGGACTGCTGCTCCCACTCTTCAATCACGCTGCCCACCGACCATTATCGGGGCGTCACCGTCTCCGTGGATCTGGCGGCGTTTGAAAAAAATCCTCCCGCGCTTCTTTCGGAAGCGGGCATTCAGGCCAAGGCCCTGGCGCGCAAGCTTTGTCCCGAAAAGAAGCCCTTTTGCCTGCCCGCCAACCCGGAGATCGACGGCATTTTTTCCGTATTGTGCCGTTTTGAAAAGTCCGTAAGCGTCCCCTACTGCAAGCTGAAAATCCAGGAGCTTTTCTTCTATCTGGACCGCCTGGACCCGGCCAAGGAAAAGACCCTGAACGAATATTATTCCTCCCAGGTGGAGCTGATCAAAGAAATCCACGATTTCCTGATCCAAAATCTGGACAAGCGATTTACCATCGAAGCGCTGGCCCGGCGGTACCCCATCAACGCTTCCTCTTTGAAGTCCGTCTTCAAAGCTGTCTACGGGCAGCCCATCGCCTCTTACATGAAAGAACGCCGCATTCGCCGGGCCATGGAGCTGCTGCGCACAACCGACGACAGCGTGGCCGCCATTGCCAAAAGCCTAAGCTACGAGAATCAGGGAAAATTCACAAAAGCGTTCAAGGACTTTACCCAGACCATGCCCACCGAGTACCGCAGGCAGCGCCAGACATAAAGAAAGCGCAAAGTTTTCCAAGACTTTGCGCTTTTTTCATAATCAAAACACAAACTGCACCAGCAGCATATAGAAAACCGTCCCGCCCGCCACGGACAGGAGCATCTGCCTTTTCCAAAGGTGCAGACCCGCCACTGCCGCCACCGCCAGAAATTCCGGCGCCCCGTGACTTCCCGTAAAAACGCTTACGTTTTTCAGGCAGTAAATCACCAGCAGGCCAAATGCCGCCGACGGCAGCGTTTTTCCCAGATATTGTATGTACTTTGGCGTGGGCTTGTCCGCCGGAAAGAACCAAAACGGAATAAACCGGGTCAGAACCGTTCCCAGAACCACCATGGCAATGGTAATCATCCGCTGCGCAAATGTCATTCGCATGCCTTTTCCCCTCCTTTCTCCAACGGCTTTCTCAAAAGCGTCAGCACGCCGAGTATGGCCAGCATGGACGGGATGATAAAATCCTCCGCGCCGAAGGCAATCCGGCACAGCAGGGAAACGCCCAGCCCCACAAAGGCGCTGGCGTGATTTTTCTCCTTCAGCCACTGCTCCAGAAAAATCACCACGAACATGGCCGTCATCACAAAGTCCAGCCCTTCCATGTTAAAGTGAATCAGCGAGCCGAAAATCCCTCCGAAGGTCGCCCCGAAAAACCAGTAAAAATGATTCAAAAGCGTCACAAAAAACAGGAACCAGCCCCGGTCCACGCCCTCCGGGATCTCGGCTGTGTAATTGATGGAAAAACTCTCGTCGCACATGCCGAAAATCAGATAAATATCCTTCCAGCCATTCCCCCGGTAGCGGTCCAGCATGGAAATCCCGTAAAACAGATGCCTGGCGTTGATCATCAGCGTCATGACCAGCGCCTGTAAGGGATTGAACGCCCCCAGCAACAAATTCACCGCCACAAACTCCACGGACCCGGCGAAAATGGTCAGGCTCATCAGCATCGGATACCAGAAGCTAAACCCGGACACATTCATATAGATGCCATAGGTCATCCCCAGAAACCAAAACCCCGCAAAAATGGGAATCGTGTGGGGAAACGCCGCTTTGAACGCCTTCTTTAACTGCGCGCCTTTTCCCATAACCGCACGCCCTCCTTTCATCGCAATTTTTTTATTTTATATCATAGCGCCTGCAGCCGCCAGAAGCAATTCCCCGGGAAAAAAACACTTCTTCCGTCTTCCCAAAAACGGTCAACGGCGTATAATGGTAATTAACCGATGCGGTTAAAGAAGGAGGCGCCATGAACGAGAAATTTTTCTCCCTGCCAAAAGAAAAACAGGAAGCGATTATCAACGCGGGCTTTTGCGTTTTTTCGCAGAATTCCTACAAAAAAAGCCCCATGAGCGAGATCGCCGCAGCCGCCGGCATCAGCAAGTCCCTGCTTTTCCACTATTTTCACAACAAAAAGGAGCTTTATCTGTTCCTCTGGGAAACCTGTGCGCGGATCACCATAAATGCCCTCGACGAAAGCGGCTGCTACCTCCAAACGGACCTGTTTGAAACCCTGTACAAAGGGATGCGGGCGAAGATTCAGCTCATGCGGCGCTACCCCGGCCTGGGCGCCTTCGCCATGAAGGTCTATTACGAAAAAGACCCGGCCGTGTGCGCCGACGTACAAAAAAGCATCGAGAAACTCGCCTCCTACAAGATCAACGCGACTCTTTTAAATTTTACCCCGGAGCAATTCGTCCCCGGCCTGGATCTGGAAATGATGTACCAGAACATGTACTGGGCCACCGAAGGCTACCTCTGGGAAAAATTCCAGCAGGACAGCTTGGACGCGGACGAAATCGAACGGGATTTCCTGAAAATGATCGACTTCTGGAAATCCGTTTACGCAAGAAAGGAACCCCTATGAACGCTATCGAGATGACAAACCTGACAAAATTTTACGGCAAGGCCCGCGGCATTTTAAACGTAAACCTGATGGTGGAAGAAGGGGAATGCTTCGGCTTCATCGGACCCAACGGCGCGGGAAAATCCACGGCCATCCGCACTCTTTTGGGCCTGATCCGCCCCACATCCGGCCAGGCCAGGATCTTCGGCCGGGATATTCGCCGGGAGAAGACGCGGATTTTATCCGAGACGGGCTATCTGCCCTCGGAGACGGCGTTTTACCCGGGCATGAAGGTGGGCGATATCCTGAAGCTGTCCGCCGACCTGCGAAAAAAGGACTGCGCCGCCGAGGCCAGGCGGCTTTGCCAGCGGCTGAATCTGGACGTGAACCGAAGAGCCGATGAGCTGTCCCTGGGCAACAAAAAGAAAGCCGCCATCGTCTGCGCTTTTCAGCATTGCCCGCGGCTTCTGATCCTGGACGAGCCCACCAGCGGCCTGGACCCCTTAATGCAGCGAGAATTTTTCACGATTATAAAGGAGCAAAACCAGGCGGGCGCCACCGTGTTCCTGTCCAGCCACGTGCTCTCTGAAATCCAGCAAAACTGCGCAAGAGCCGCCGTCATCCGGGAGGGCCGCATCATCGCCTGCGACCGGGTGGAAGCGCTGGCCCAGTCCCAGACGAAGCGCGTTTCCCTGCGCGGAAGCGTATCCTTAGACGGACTGCCTGGCGTCCGAAGCCGGACAGAAATCGACGGAGCCCTTCATTTTCTCTACGACGGGGACATGAACCGGCTGCTTCAGACGCTGGCGGCGGGAAACGTCGCGGATCTCTCGGTGACGGAACCGGACCTGGAAGAAATCTTTTTTCACTATTACGAGAAGGGAGGAGAGGAAAAATGACCCTTTTGAAACACGAGTTTAAGCAGGGCTTTAAGTCCTTGGCAGTCTGGACCGCCGCCATCGGAGCTTTCCTGGCAGTCTGTGTGTTCATGTATCCCGAGATGGAAAACGAAATGCAGGACATGAGCCATATGTTCTCCTCCATGGGCGCGTTCACTGCCGCGTTCGGCATGGACCGGCTGAACTTCGGCGAGCTGACCGGATTCTACGCCATCGAATGCGGCAACATTCTGGGGCTGGGCGGCGCGTTCTTTAGCTCCCTTCTGGCCGCCGGCATCCTGTCCAAAGAGGAAAAAGGCCAAACCGCGGAATTTCTTCTGGCCCATCCCATTGGCCGCAAAAAACTGCTGGCGGAAAAACTGGCGGCGGTCTTTCTGCAGATCGCCGGGCTGCATTTGCTGGCATTCGCGCTGGCCGCCGCGTCCATCGCCCTGATCGGCCAGGAGATTCCCGTTAAGGAAATCGGACTGCTGCACCTGGCCAACTTCCTGGCGCAGCTGGAGCTGGCCTGCATCTGCTTCGGCGTCTCCGCCTTCCTGCGCCGCAGCGGTTTGGGCGTGGGGCTGGGAATCGCCGCCGTCCTGTATTTTCTGAATATCCTCTCCAATATCACAGAGCAGGCGAAATTTCTCAAATATCTCACGCCCTTTGCCTATGCCGAGGGCGCGGACATTCTGGCCGACGGACGCCTGGATGGGGAAAAGATTCTGCTGGGGATGGGACTGTCCGCGGTTGGCGTGGGCGCGGCTTTTTGGAAATACTGCCGAAAGGATATCCAGTGAGCGCAGACGGAAAGGAATACCGCCGCCCGCCCGCGCATAAAATAGCAGTAACATCATCGGCATGGAGTGTTGTGTTTGGCTAAAAAACTAGGCTATCTGCTGTACGCCTGCACAGGCGTTTTTCTGCTGCTGGGCCTTCTCTGGGGACAAAGAACCATTCACCCGGTCGTCTCTTCTGGGAATCCGCCCAGACTGAAGACGGAACGCCCCGTCCTGGCCCTCACTTTTGACGACGGCCCCCATTCCCTCTACACGCCCCAGCTTCTGGACGGCCTGAAAAGACGAAACGTGAAGGCCAGCTTTTTCCTGATGGGGAAAAACATCGAGGGCAATGAAGCCATCGTCAAGCGCATGCACGAGGAAGGGCACCTGATCGGAAACCACACCTTTGACCATGTGCGCCTGAATAAACTGTCCGAATCCGAAGCGTGCAGCCAGATCACCAAAACTTCCAACGTCATTTACAAGATCACCGGCCAGTACCCCACCTTCGTCCGGCCTCCTTTCGGCGAATGGCGGCCGGGGCTGGACTGTGCCATTACCATGCTTCCCGTGTTCTGGGACGTGGACCCGCTGGACTGGAATAACCACAACACGGAGCAGGTCGTGCAGAAAGTGGTCAGCTCTGTGCAGGAGGGAGACATTATCCTGCTGCATGATTCCTATGACAGCTCTGTGAAAGCCGCTCTGGAAATCGTGGACATTTTGACCAAGCAGGGGTATGCGTTCGTCACCGTAGACCAGCTTCTGCTTCTGTGACCGCCGCGTTGATGCGGGCGATCCCCGCAAAAAAGATTTTTTACATGAAAAAAACCCCACGAAACATGGGGTTTTTCATTTTGTATTTACGCTATTTTGCTCTTTGCCATCTCTGCCAACGCGGTAAATCCATCCGCGTCGTTTACAGCCATCTCCGCCAGCATCTTCCGGTTGATGTTGATGTCCGCCAGTTTCAGTCCATGCATGAATTTGCTGTAGGAAAGTCCGTTCAGTCTGGCCGCCGCGTTGATGCGGGCGATCCACAGCTGTCTGAACTGTCTCTTTCTCTGCTTTC
>CAOJVE010000100.1 GCA_948444865.1 uncultured Lachnospiraceae bacterium | reverse complement strand
GGGGCCGCTTCTTTACATGGTGGCCATCAGCTTTGCCACGAACAAGGAAGGCTACGGCGTGCTCTGGCAGTTCACGGCGGATAACTACAGGAAGATATTCGATCCGGTGTATCTGGAGACGTTTCGCCAGTCCCTGAAGCTGGCGTTTACCAGTGTGATAATCATCATGCTTTTAGGCTACCCTTTCGGTTATTTCATGGCGCGTTTAAGCGGCCCCTGGAAGAATCGGCTGATGGCGCTTCTGTTGATTCCGTTTTGGGTCAACAGTCTGATTCGTCTGTACGGCTGGATTATTATTTTGCAGACGAAAGGGGCCTTAAACGGCTTTTTGCTGAAGCTGGGGCTGATTGAGGAGCCCTTGAAAATCCTGTACAGTTATCCGGCGGTTTTAATCGGCATGATCTATACGCTTTTGCCTTTTATGATTTTGTCGGTGTACGCAAGCGCGGAGAAGATGGACTGGTCTTTGGTGGAGGCGGCCATGGATCTGGGGGCGAATCCGGCGCAGGCCTTTTTCACCGTGACCTTTAAAATGACGCTGCCGGGCCTTCTCTCGGGCATGATTCTGACGTTTATTCCTTCCATGGGGCTGTTTTTCATCGCGGACATCCTGGGGGGAAATAAAATCGTCCTGGTGGGAAGCCTGATTCAGGATCAGATGACCCGGGGCAGCAACTGGCCCTTTGCGGCGGCGCTGGCGGTGACGCTGACGGTTCTGACCACGCTGATCATTTATCTTTACCGCCGGATCACCCATGTAAGTGAATTGGAGGGACTGTATTGAGAAGACGTAAAATCCGGCTTTCGGGGATCTATCTGGGGATTATCCTGCTGTTTATCTATCTGCCCATCGGCTTCGTGGCGCTTTATTCCTTTAACGAGTCCAGCTCCACGGCGGCATGGAAAGGATTTTCCCTGAAATGGTATCAGGCGCTTTTTCAGGACGCCTCCATCGTGGACGCGCTGAAAAACAGCCTGCTGCTCGGCGTGCTGAGCTGTCTGGCGGCGGCGGTTATCGGGACGGTGGGGGCCATGGGGCTTATCAAAGCGCGGGCGCGGGCCAAGGGAGTCATGGAATATGTGGCCACCCTTCCGATTATGATTCCGGAAATCATTCTGGGGATGGTCTTCATGGCTTTTTTCGCCGCGCTTCATCTGCCCTTCGGGATGGTCACGCTGGTGATTGCCCACACGGCTTTTTGCATTCCGTACATTCTGACCATGGTGAAGGCCAGGATGGCGGGCATGGACCCGGCTCTGGAGGAAGCAGCCATGGATCTGGGCGCGTCGCCGGCCCGCGCCTTTTTTGACGTTACGCTGCCGCTGGCGATGCCGGCCGTTTTGTCCGGGGCGCTGCTGGCGTTCGCCATGTCGCTGGACGATGTGGTGATCAGCATTTTTGTAAACGGGCCGAAGCTGAACACCCTTCCGGTGAAAGTCTACACACAAGTAAAGTTTGGCGTTACGCCGAAAATCAACGCGCTGTGCACCATTATGCTGGCGGCGACTGTGCTTATCCTGGCGGCTTACAGCCTGGCGCGGCGGGGGCTTCGCCGGGAAGAGGCCGGGAATAAAGGAGGTAAGAAAGAGAGATGATAAGAATAAGAAGAAAAAAATGGATGTCAATCGCGTGCGCGCTCTGTGTGGCGGCGGGCTTATTGTCCGGGTGCGGCTCGGACGTTTCAGAAAAAGAAGAGCTGGTGCTTTTTACCTGGGACAGTATGTTCCCCCAGGAGGTATTGGATTCTTTTGAGGAGGAAACGGGCATCCAGGTGACCTACTCCAATTTTGACACGGACGAAACCATGCTGGAAAAGCTGGCCCAGGCGGAGGGCGGCGACTACGACCTGGTGATTGCGGATGATTATATCATTGAAAACGTGATCGAAGAAGGGCTGGCCCAGAAGCTGGACACATCCAAAATCGAGAATTTCAAGAACATTAATCCGCTGTACCAGGGGCAGTTTTACGACGAAAACGACGAGTACACCGTTCCTTACGGGGCGGGCATTCCGCTGATCGTCTATGACCCGGAGGCTGTGGATTTTGAGATCAAAAGCTACGAGGATCTGTGGAACGAAAGCTTAAAAGACAGCGTGGCTTTGACGGCCAATTACCGCGTCATCAACGGGATCACTCTTCTTTCCATGGGAAAATCCATGAATGAGGAAGACGTCTCCGTGATTGAACAGGCCGGTGAGAAGTTAAAGGCGCTGGCGCCCAACGTGCGCATGATTCAGGATGACAACACCCAGAACGCTCTGTTAAACGGCGAAGCCAGCGTGGCGTTTTTATACACGTCCCAGGTGACGAAGGTTTTGTCGGAAAATCCCGATCTGAAAGTGGTGTACCCAGAGGAAGGCTTAGGGTTCGGCATCATGGCGGCGTTCGTTCCGTCGAAGGCGCCCAATGCGGACGCGGCGCATAAGTTCCTGAATTATATTCTGGAGCCGGAAACAGGCGCCAAGTGCTTTGACGAGATCGGCTATTACTGCACCAACGCCGAGGCGGACGCTCTTTTGGAAAATCCGGATCTGGCGGTGCCGGATTCCGTGACAAAAGGGGAGATTGTGCAGAACGTAAGCGAGGAAGCGGACGCGGCCTACAATAAGAACTGGACGGAATTTAAAGCGGCCTGCGATTAAAGTCAGGGAGTGAGAGAAAATGGAAATCTACGAAGGTCAGGCTATTTTTCAGGGGATAGCCATCGGAACGATTCGGTACCACTATGACCGGGGGCAGTTTCGGTATCCCAACGGCATATCGGACGTGAAGCAGGAACAGGTCCGGTACCAGAGTGTGAAAGAGGAAGCCGTGGAGCAGCTGACCCAGGCATACAGGGAGGCCGTGGCCGCCGCCCAGGAGCGGGACGCGCTGTTATGCAGGCGGCAGCTGCAGGTTTTGGCGGAGCCAGGGTTTTCCAGCGCCATAGAGAGCATGATTCGCACAGAGAAGGTGACGGTCTCCTACGCGGTGAGCGCCACCCGGGATGAGATGTCCGCCACATTTGCCGGGCTTAAGGACGAGGCGGTATTAAACCGGATTAACGACATACGGGAAATCGCCGACCGGCTGCTGTATATTCTGGGCGGCCTGGCCCGGGAAAAATTTACGCCGGAAGAGCCGGTGATTCTGGCGGCGGAGAAGCTTTCGCCCAGCGAGGTGATGGAGCTGGACAAGAGCAAGGTCTTAGGCTTTCTCACCCAGAGCGGTTCGGCCCTGTCCCATACGTCCATTCTGGTAAAAGCCATGAACGTGCCCGCGCTGATTCATATTCCGGTGCAGTCCAAGTGGGAAGGCAGGATGTGCATTATGGATGGGTACGCCGGGAAAGCGTACGTGGACCCGGACGAAGCCTTTTTAAAAGAATATCGGAAACGACAGAAGCAGGAGCGCCAGGAACAGGAATATCTCCAGTCGCTAAAGCACAAGGAAGACATAACGGCGGACGGCCATCCAGTGTGCCTGTACGCCAATATCAGCAATATGGAAGAGCTGGACTGCGTGCTGGAAAACGATGTAAAAGGCATCGGCCTTCTGCGCAGTGAGTTCCAGTATCTGGGGCGGGAGGGATATCCAACCGAGAAAGAACTTTTCCAGGCGTACCGGCAGGCGGCCGAGACCATGGGAGAGAGGCTGACAGTCATCCGAACGCTGGATATCGGCACGGAAAAAAAGGAAGCCTACATGGGACTTCCCGAGGAAAGCAATCCGGCCATGGGAAACCGGGGGATCCGGCTCTGCCTGCAGAGAAAAAGGATGTTCCAGGAGCAGATCCGGGCCATTTACCGGGCCAGCGCTTATGGAAATCTGGCGATCATGTATCCCATGGTCACATCGGTGGAAGAGGTTCGCGAGATCCGCAAGATCGTCGACGAGGTAAAGGAAGGCCTGCGCGCTCAGAACATCCCATACAAAGAAATCCAGCAGGGGATCGTAGTGGAGACCCCCGCCGCAGTCCTGATGGCGCGGGAACTGGCGCGGGAACTGGATTTCCTCCACATAGGGACCAACGACCTGACCCAGTACACGCTGGCCATGGACCGGCAGAATCCCCAGCTAAAGGAGCGTTATCAGGAAAACCATCCGGCTATCATGAAGATGATCCGCATGACCGTGCGGGAAGGTCACCGGGAAGGCTGCTGGGTGGGCATCTGCGGGGAGCTGGCGGCCGACACGGCGCTGACCGCGGAATTTCTGCGCATCGGCGTGGACATGCTGTCTGTGGTTCCCGCCTGCATTCTTCCGGTCAGGAAAGTGATTCGGGAGACGAAGGTTGGCGAAGGATTTTCTTCAAGGCTGCAATAAATTCAGGCGCGGTTCCGCAGCAGCCGCCCAGCAGGATTGCGCCCTGGGCGGACAGGTCCTTCATGTGGGCGGCGAAATCGTCCGGCTCCATTTGATAGGAGGTCTGGCCGTCCGCCGAAACTACAGGCATGCCGGCGTTGGGTTTGGCCAGAACCGGGATGGACACGCTCTGGCAGAGTTTGCCGATGATGGGTTTTAGCTGTTCAGGCCCCACAGAGCAGTTGACGCCCACCGCGTCGGCCCCGGCGGCTTCCAGCTTGGCGGCGGCTTCAAAAATATTTCCGCCGGTGAAAATATTTCCATTGGCGTCCACCGTGAGGGAGCACATAACCGGCAGATCGCAGACGGCCCGGGCGGCCTCCAGCGCGGCGCAGGTCTCGCCGATGTGGATCATGGTTTCCGCCACGATTAAGTCAACGCCGGCCTCGGCCAGCAGGGAGATCTGCGCCTGATAAGCCTGGACGGCCTCATCATAAGTCATATCGCCCAACGGCTCCATCAGCTGCCCGGTCGTGGTCACGTCCCCGGCCACCAGGGCTTTATTTCCGGCCGAATCCTTCGCGCACTGCACCAGGGACAGGTTCAGCTCCCGGATGCGGCTTTCCAGACCATGCCGCGCCAGGCTGATGGGATTTGCGCCGAAAGTGGGCGCGTAGATAATCTGGCTGCCCGCTTTTACGTAAGCCTCCTGCAGCCGGTGGAGGACATCCGGGTGTTCCAGAATCCACGCTTCCGGGGCCACCCCCTGGGGCATGCCCGCTTTTATCAGGTTAGAGCCAGTGGCGCCGTCCAGAAAAACGGTTTTCGCGCACAGCTTCTGAAATTCTTGTTTAGTCATTTCTTTGTTTTTCCTTTCCACAAAAATTGTTGTCACACGGCTATTATAGCATAAAGCCAAAAGAATGGAAAAAAATATTTACCTTGCGGATGAGTAGTGATAGAATGAGTGTTAACCACAGACAGTGCATACGAAGGAGCGGGCGAAAGTGTTTGGATATGTGGTCATTGACAAGCCGGAGCTGAAAATCCGGGATTATTATCAATACAAAGGCTATTACTGCGGGCTGTGCCATCGGCTTCTGGAGGATTATGGAGTCCGGGGGCAGATGGCCCTCACTTACGATCTGACGTTTGCGGTGATTTTGCTGACGTCGCTGTACGAGGAGGAGACGGCGATGGAGACGCGCCGCTGCCAGGCCCACCCGGTGAAGAAGATCCCTATTTTGCAAAACGCGATCACCGGTTACGGGGCGGACATGAACGTCCTGCTGGCCTATTACCATTTTGTGGACGACTGGCAGGACGAGAAAAGCCTCGCAGGGCTGGCGGGCGTTCACCTGTTTCATAAAAGGGCGGCCAAACTGGAGGAAAAATATCCCAGGCAGGCCGGCGCTTTTCGCCGACAATTAAAAGCCCTGCAGGCTCTGGAGCGCAGGCGCTCCCAGAACGTGGACCAAGCGGCCGGGCATTTCGGGCGGCTGATGGAAGAGCTGTTCGTCTACCGGCAGGACGTATGGGAAGAGCGTCTGCGGCGGATGGGATTTTACCTGGGGAAATTCATCTACATTCTGGACGCATTCGAGGATTTGCCCACGGACAGAAAAAAGGGCCTGTATAACCCTTTGAAAAAACTTTGGGACGAGAGCGAAAGCCCGGAAGATTTCACAAAAGCCTGCGGGCAGATGCTGGAAATGATGATTTCGGAGTGCACAAGCGCTTTTGAGCAGCTTCCCTGTCTTCAGGAGGCGGACATTCTGCGCAACATCCTGTACGCGGGGGTGTGGGTGAAATACCGAAAATTACTGCAGGAGCAAAATACGAAGGAACTGTCACGAAATAAATTATCCATCTGGCTTGTCTAAATGCTCATCTGCTACATCAGAAAATCTTGACATAGCCCGCTATGCCTGCGATTTTCTTCTTTGCAGATGAACATTTATCCTGTGTCATCTGGCTAATTTATTTCTGAACAGTTCCTAAAGGAGGCATTTATGATAACGAATCCATACGAGACGCTGGGCGTATTGCCCCAGGCGTCCAACGATGAGGTGAAAAAAGCGTACCGGGAGATGAGCCGGAAATACCATCCGGATTCCTATGTGGACAATCCGCTGGCCGATCTTGCTGAGGAGAAATTCAAAGAAGTGCAGGAGGCTTACGATCAGATTATGCGCGAGCGGGAAGGCGGTTTCGCGGGCCATTCTTCCTATGAAAAAAGCGCGTCCGACGCGTACCGGGAAGAGGGGCAGCTGCAAAAGGCCGCGGATATGGTTCGGGAACGCCGCTACCAGGATGCGCTTTGGGCGCTGTCCGGGATTCCCGCCAAAACCGCCCGGTGGCATTATTACAGCGCGGCGGCTCACTATGGATTGGGAAATAACGTGCTGGCGCTTCGCGACATACAGACGGCGGTGGATATGGAGCCAAACAATATGGAATACCGCAGCCTGTTAAAGCAGCTTCAGTGGAACAGCCAGCGTTACCAGGCCAGAAGCTACGGCACAGGCAGGGGGAGCAACCTCCCCACCACCGGGAACTGCTGCTGTGATTTGTGGATCGCGGACAGCTGCTGCGAATGCATGGGAGGGGATCTGTGTTCATGCATATAAACAGTAAAAAAATAGCCATGGGCGGCGCATTGATGGCCCTGGCTGTTTTGTGCATTGCGCTCAGCGGCGTTTTGGAATTTAACACTCTATTTTTGCTGGCGGCGGCGTCCTTTCTCGTGGGCGTGATGATCCGGGAAGGAGGGCTTGCCGCCGGACTGGCTTTTTACGCGGGGGCCGTGGCGCTGGGCTTTCTGCTGGCGCCCCACAAGCTGTACTGCGTCACCTTCGCGGCCATGGGGCTTTATATCCTGGGCTGCGAGTGGATGTTCCGGCTGGCGGGCCGCCGGGAAAAAGGAAGCGGCATCCTCTGGCTGGCTGGGAAATTTGTGATTTTCAATCTGTTGTATCTGCCGGCGCTGTTTCTTTTTCCCAGGCTGATTTTCGCGGAGGGATTAAAGGGCGCATGGCTGTGGGCCGCTGTGGCGGCGGGGCAGGCGCTTTTTTGGATTTACGACCGGGCGTACGAATATTTTCTCACGGTTCTCTGGGAGAAGTTTCGGAGGAATCTTGGTCTGAAGTAGGCGCCGCGTCCGGTTCGGCTTCCGGTTTAGAAGCTTGTTTTTGTTTCCGTTTCCATCCCAGAAAACCCATGGCGGTCAAAAGGAGAACCGCGCCCAGAATCATCCCCAGTCCGCCTCCGCCATCGGACGAATCGCCGGGTGGCAGCGGCTGGGGACTGGCCGTTTCTGTCTGCCGGGATTGGCCGGCGCGGGAATGTAAGCCTTCCGCAGACTGGCCCGTCGCCGCGTCGCTTTCCTGGACATTCTGGGACGCGGCGTCGCCCTGGGAAAGGGCGGGAGTATTGGCCTCGTTTGGTTTATTGGGCTGATTGGGCTCGTTGGCGCTGACCGGAACATTTCCCTGGGAGACGCTGGCGACAGGCGTATTGGGGACGTTTGGCTCGTTTGGCTGGTTGGGCGCGGCGGGGGTGGAAAGGGCCGGCGGCCGGTAGACGTTCGGCTCGTTTGGCTGATTGGGTTCGTTGGGCGCTCCCGGCGTCAGAGGCGCGGCCGGCGTATTTTCCCGGTTGGTCTGGGGATTATAGGCGTTGGCTGAGTTGGCGGCATTGGGCACAGAAGGGGCGTTGTCCGCCGGGTTTGGCTGATTGGGCTGGTTTGGCCGGACGGCCGTGGCAAAATATGGCATGGTCAGTGAACTCCTACTCTATTCGGGCCTGTGGATGCAGAAAGCGAAATATCCAAGCTCCGTTTCAAATAACAGGCTGTACTGAGAATGGCCGGTTTCAAATTCCTGCTGAAATTCTTTCGCATTTAGCATTTCGTCTTCTGTCAGCGAGAACGTGTCGTCAGACTCGGCAAAATATGTATGAAGGCTGTGCATGATCTGCTGTGAAAGCTGCTGCATGGCGGCAATAACGGTTTTGTTGATCTTGCTGAACGTAAGGAACAGCATTTTCCCCACAGTTTTGGCGACCAGAGGCTTTTCAACGGCAAAAATGACATAAAGCTCTTCTCCATGGAGATTGCGGTAAGTCAGTTTATAGTAGACGGCCTTTCCGAAATATTCGCCGTCGTAGCGTTCGTTTTTGACGCTCGCCTCCAGCGAGAATAAGTCCTGAATGGTTTGATTCATTGCGCGGGCCAGGTGATGGATCTCTTCCTCGCCGGGTCTGCGGTCTTTTTTTGGCGGCTCTGCCTGGGTCAGCTTGCGGTCTTCGATCATGATATGGCCGGTGAGCCATCCCATGCAAACGCCCAGAAAGCTTTCCACGGCCTCGTCGGAATAATTGGCCTCTATTAAATCAAGCTCCAGCTCGGGAATCGTGATGTCCCGCATGACGCTGTGCAGCATTCTGTGTTTCTCATATTCTTCGTAATCGATGGAACGCATATAAGATTCTTCCTCGGCGAAGTGCTGAATGGCATAGCTTTTGAAATATTTAATCCCTTCTTCACACGCCTTGCGTTTCTTCTCCTCGTCTGAGTCATGGGTCATGGTGAGCATTTTGCGGACAATGGCCGTAAGCTTCTGATGCGCTTTGTCAATGATCTCCACGCCAATGTCAAACGAATCATCCCAGACAATATCGTATTCCATAATTTACGCCTCCTGAAATAAAATTTATGCAAATAGTATAATGGAAAACTTATCTGGTGTCAACAATCGGTGACGTATTGCTATCTGACAGAAAGCCCGCGCCAAAGACGGGAGAATTGACTTATGAACAGTTTCGCGCTATAATGCCTGTATAGAAAATAATGGAAAAAATCAGAAATTTCCAAACAAAAGCGAAGTTCCAGCGACTATCTGACACACAAAAGAAGGAGACGTATAAAATGAAAATCACGATCATCAACGGAAGTCCCAGGAAAAACGGCAACACACAGATTATGGCGGAGGAGTTTGCCAGAGGCGCCAGGGAAAGCGGCCATACGGTGGACCTTATCAACCTGGCCGAAAAGCAGATCGCCGGGTGCAAGGGTTGTCAGTATTGTTTCGCTCACGACGGCGTTTGTTCGCAAGAAGACGACATGGCGGACATCCTGGCCAATCTGGACCAGGCGGATATGGCGGTGTTCGCGTCACCCATCTACTGCAACGACGTGACGGCGCAGTTGAAGGCGGCTATAGACCGGCTGTACGCCCGGATGCAGAAAGGTTTTCATTTTTCACAGACGGCGCTTCTTTTGGACGCGGCCTCTCCGGGAACCTTTGACGCGGCCATCGTGATGTACAAAGGGATGGCGGCCTATGTGAAATGGGAGGACAAAGGAATTCTTGCCATCAGCGGCATGACAACCAAGGGGAGCATGAAGGATTCCCCGGATCTGGCGAAAGCATACGAATTGGGAAAGGCGCTGTAAATGGACAAGGCGCATGAAATTTTAAAGCGCTGTTTCGGATACGAACAGTTCCGGGAAGGGCAGCTGGAGCTAATTGAGGCGATTGAAAAAGGCCAAGACGCGCTGGCCATCATGCCCACCGGCGCGGGGAAATCCATGTGTTTTCAGATCCCGGCGCTGCTGATGGACGGGACCGCGCTGGTCATCTCGCCGCTGATTTCCCTGATGAAAGACCAGGTGCGGGCGCTGAACCAGTCCGGCGTCCACGCGGCGTTTTTAAACAGCTCCCTGACCGCGGGGCAGTACCAAAAAGCGCTGGGGCTGGCCCGGCAGGGGCGGTATAAGATTATCTACGTGGCGCCGGAGCGTCTGGAAACCCAGGGATTTTTAAGCTTCGCGCTGGATCCCCAGGTGAAAATCTCCCTGCTGGCGGTGGACGAGGCCCACTGTGTGTCCCAGTGGGGCCAGGATTTTAGGCCCAGTTATCTGAAGATTCTGGATTTCCTGGAAAAACTGCCGTACCGGCCGGCGGTGGGCGCGTACACGGCTACCGCCACGCCGGATGTGCGGGACGACATTTTAAAGATTCTAAAGCTTCAGAATCCCAAAATCGTGACCACCGGGTTCGACCGGAAGAATCTCTTTTTCTCCGTGGAAAAACCGGCGGACAAATACCATGCGCTTCTTTCTTTTCTCTGGAAAAAAGAGGCGCAGGCGCCGGGCGCGAGCGGCATCGTCTACTGTCTGACCAGAAAGAAAGTGGAGGAGATTTGTTTTCAGCTGCGGGAAGAGGGATTTTCCGTGACCCGGTATCACGCCGGGCTTTCCGACGAGGAACGGCGGCAGAACCAGGAAGATTTTATTTACGACCGCAGGCAGATTATGGTGGCCACCAACGCCTTTGGCATGGGCATCGACAAGTCGGACGTGCGCTATGTGGTTCATTATAATATGCCCAAAAACATGGAAAGCTCT
>CAOJVE010000099.1 GCA_948444865.1 uncultured Lachnospiraceae bacterium | reverse complement strand
AAAGAATAAACCTTAAATGTGATGGAAATACGAGAATTTAAATAAATATTATAAAAATATTACGAAATTATTTCGATAAAAAGCGGCGGGAATGTTTTTTCAAATGCATTAGGAGAGAATCTTTTTAATTCTTACGAAAATGTAAGAAAAAAAGGGAAGCGAAACGCTTTCTTTTTTTTCACTATAGAGTTAAAATTATAAGCGTATTGACAAACAAGGATTTTTGTATTATTGTATTAATTAAGCAGTACAAAAAACGGCGGAACGATTTATGGAGGGTCATATGGAAAAATTAATTGAGATTCAGGACATGTGCAAGATCTATAATCCGGGAGAGAATGAGGTCTGGGCCTTGAACCATGTGAACCTGGAAGTGAACGAGGGGGAGTATGTGGCGATTATCGGCCATTCCGGTTCCGGGAAATCCACCCTGATGAATATGCTGGGCTGCCTGGATGTGCCCACCATGGGCAGGTATCTTCTTCACGGGCAGGACGTTTCTTATATGACGGACAATGAGCTGTCCACCATACGCAACGTGGAGATTGGTTTTATTTTCCAGGGATTTAACCTGATTGGGAATCTCAACGCCATCGCCAATGTGGAGCTGCCCCTGGTGTATCGGGGCGTGGACCGCTGGCAGCGGCGGGAGCTGGCCGAGGAGGCGCTATGCATGGTGGGGCTGGAGAAGAGAATGACCCACAAGCCCTCGGAGATGTCCGGTGGGCAGCAGCAGCGGGTGGCCATAGCCAGAGCCATAGCGGCGCGGCCGCCGGTGATTCTGGCCGACGAGCCCACGGGAAACCTGGATTCCAAGTCCACCCAGGAGATTATGGGAATTTTGAGAAATCTACATAAAGAAGGGCGCACGGTGATCCTGATTACCCACGACGACGAGATCGCCGAGAGCGCGCGCAGAATCATCCGCATTATGGATGGGAAGATCGTGGAAGACATTTTGAATGAAAACTATGATGAAGAGGGGGAAGAGCCTAATGCGAAAGAATAAGATGCCGAAACGTCCGAAAGGAATGAAAACGCCGGAGCAGAGGAGACGGCAGGGGAAGATCACCACGGCAATCATTGGCGTTTTGTCCATTCTGTCCATGGTCGCCCTGGTCACGGTTCCTAAAATGACGCAGACGGACACTACGCCCGCCGTGCCCACCCAGGAAGTGACGCGCCAGGACGTGACCGCTTATCTGGAGGTCAGCGGCAAGATAAAGAGTCTGAAGACGAAAACCTATTATTCGCCGGTGAACGCCACCGTCAAGGAATATACGGCCAAGCCCGGCCAGCTGGTTTCCGTGGGAACGACGCTGGTCAGTTTCGACACGAACTCGCTGGAGAGGGACAATCAGAAGGCGGACCTGACCCGTTCGGCCACCGTGAACACGAACCAGGATGTGCTGGATAAAGCGTCCCAGGCCCGGGCGGAGGCGGACGTGGCCCAGAGCAACGTGCGGATCATCCAGGGGGACATCGACCGCTATAAAGCGTTTATCAATGATCTGAAGAAATCCATCAGCGACCGGACCATACAGCTTTCCAACCAGGCCTCCGTCTCAGCGGAGAATGCGCTGGAAGAGCAGGCGGCGGAGATGGACCAGTTAAATCAGGCGGCGGAGTGCGCCAAGCAAAAAGAAGAGCTGGAGGAAAAAAACAAAGAATACCAGTCTGAGATTGACCAGTTATCCATTGAAAAATCCAAAGTAGAATTTACGGGAGATAAAAACACGGCCAACACCATCGCCGCCCAGATACGCAGCCGCAGAGGCGCCATGGAGGGCAATCAGGCGCTGATCAATGAACTGGAAAAAATGATGGGGGATTACGCGAAGATCCCGGCGGAAGAATTGAAGCAGATGGCAGAGAGCATGGCGGCCGCATCCGCAGCCGGCGGGTCAGCGATGGACATGAAAGACCCTTCCACGGACGCGCAGCTATCCCAGTGGCAGCTGGATCTGGAAAACGCCCAGACGACACTGGGGGAACTGCAGTCGGATCTGGCCCAGGAGGAGGCCAAGGTGGACGCGGCGGACGCGGCGGAAGTCACAGCCGCCAGCCGCCGGGCCATGGAAAACAACAACAATCTGGCGGATATCGAATCCTCTTCGCTGGAGCAGATTTTGGAAAAGGGCCGCAAGGGGATCAAAGCGGAGTTCAACGGCATTGTGACCAAGGCGGAGCTTTTTGCGGGGACGGAAGCCACCCAGGGAATGGAGCTGGTCAGCGTGGCCAGCAACGACGACGTGGCGGTGGAAGTCACCGTGTCCAAATACGACTATGGGAAATTAAAAGAAGGCCAGAAAGCGCAGGTCACAGTGGGAAACAACGTGTACCAGGGCGTTGTCGGCGACATCAGCCGGGTGGCCCAGCAAAACGAAAAGGGCGCGCCGATCATCACCTGCGAAGTGGATATTGAAAACCCGGACGACAACATTTTCCTGGGCGTGGAGGCCAAGGCGTCCATTCTCACCGGGTCCGAGAAAAACGCGCTGACGGTTCCCGTGGAGGCGGTGAACACCGGCAAGGACAATACATTCTGCTACGTGCTGGCGGACGGCGTGATCGCCCGTCGGGAAGTGGTCACCGGGATCAGTTCCGACACACTGACAGAGATACAAAAGGGGTTAAAGGAAGGCGATCTGGTGATTCCACAGCTGCCAGCCGGCATGACAGAGGGCAGTCCGGCTAAGAGCATGCCCGCCACAGAAGGACAGGAGGGAGCCGATGGGGCAGATAGTTGAGTACATTAAGATGGCCCTGTCCAACATCCGCGCCAACAAAGGCCGTTCGTTTCTGACCATGCTGGGCATCATCATCGGCATCTCTTCTGTTATCACCATCATGGGCGTGGGAAACGGATTCGAGGAGGAAATGAACGATCAGCTGGCCTCCTTTGCCGGCGGACAGCTCTATATCTATATGAACGACGAGGGAACAAGAAACGACGAATATATGAACGCGGAAGACATGGAAGCCATCGAGGAGATCGAAGGGGTTTCCGGCACCAGCCCGGACTATATGGACACAGGGCAGACGCTGGCGCCCAAAGGGACTTTCGACGTGACCATCCGGGGCGGCGGCACGGCCCAGGAGGAAGTGTCTGGGATCAAAGTCATCGCCGGGCGTTACTACAACGAGGGGGACATCGCCACGGCCAATCACGTGTGCGTCATTCGGAAAAAAGACGCCATAAAAGCGTTCGGCACCGACGATATTCTGGGAATGAGCCTGGAGCTGAGCCTTTACAATAACACAGTGGATATGACCATCATCGGCATATCCGAGAGCAAAAACGAAGACAATATGGTTTCCTATGACTATGCGGGGGATTCCATTTCTCTGGAAATGCCCTATACGGCTTTTGAGGCCTTTGGGTGGGAGACCACCAACGACATTTACAGCTTTTACGTGACCACCGACGGCACAGTGGAATCCGGCGTGGTAGCGCAGAACGCCCTGCAGCTTCTGAACCGGCGTCATTACAGCCAGGGAGAGGAATATTACCAGATGCAGGATTACAACGACCAGGTGGGGCAGGTGAACCAGATGCTGGGCATGATCACCGGGTTTATCTCCTTCGTGGCGGGAATTTCCCTGCTGGTGGGCGGCGTCGGCGTTATGAACATTATGCTGGTGTCGGTGACGGAGCGCACCCGGGAGATCGGCATCCGAAAGGCGCTGGGGGCCAAGACTTCCTCCATTATTCTGCAGTTTCTGGCGGAGTCGGCCATTATCTCCTGCATTGGAGGTCTGATCGGGATCGTCATTGGAACGGCTTTGGCCTATGTCATCTGCTCCGTTCCCACGCTGGACTTCCCGCCGGGAATCCATGTGTCCACGATTTTGATGGCCACCCTGTTTTCCTCGGGCATCGGTATCTTTTTCGGGTTCTATCCGGCGAGAAAAGCGGCCAAGCTAAGCCCTATTGAGGCGCTGCGCAGAGAATGATTTTTGAAAAAAGGTATGCAGTTATCCCAAAAGCGATGCTGCATGCCTTTTTTCACCCAATGCCCTTGACAAACGGAAAAGAGCGCTGTACAATAACTGTATTAATACTAATAATACAGTCGATACAGTTAATACAGCAAATCGAAAGAAGGGATGCGAATGATTATTCTGGATTATCAGGACCGACGGCCTATTTATGAGCAGATTGTGGAGAAGTTCCAGGCGTTGATCTTAAGCGGCGCTCTTTTGCCGGACACGCAGCTTCCGTCGGTGCGCAGGCTGGCCATGGATCTGTCTATCAACCCCAACACCATTCAGCGGGCGTACGCCCAGCTGGAGAAAGATGGGCTGGTGTACCCGGTGAAAGGGCGGGGGAATTTCGTCTCGCCCAATCTGGAGGCGGCCGCCCGGAAAAAGGAGATGCTTTTCCAGGAGCTTAGGGAGCTGATCAAAAAAGGAAAGGCCTGCGGGATCTCCAGGGAGGAATTTCTGGAATTTGCCGGCGATTATTACAAGGAGGAAGCCATATGATACAGACAATCGGCGTCAGCAAGAAGTTTGAAGACGTGCAGGCGGTCAACAGCCTGTCTTTGGAAATCCGC
Organism: uncultured Lachnospiraceae bacterium; assembly: GCA_948444865.1. Classification (GTDB taxonomy): domain Bacteria; phylum Bacillota; class Clostridia; order Lachnospirales; family Lachnospiraceae; genus MGBC164599. The sequence continues at coordinate 6,194 of CAOJVE010000099.1, read as the reverse complement.
CAGGGGGAAGTTTTCGGGCTGGTGGGCACCAACGGAGCCGGAAAGAGCACATTGCTGCGGATGCTCTGCGGGATTTTAAAGCAGGACGAAGGAACCATCGCCGTGGACGGGCAGCCTGTTTTCGAGGATGAGGCCACCAAGCGGGAGCTTTTCTATATCTCCGACGACAGCTACTTTTTTTCCAACGGCACTCCGGTGGATATGGAGCGTTATTACCGGCAGTTTTACGGGAAATTTGATTCCAGCCGGTATTATAAACTGCTTGGCCAGTTCGGCCTAGAAAAAACGCGCAAAATCCGTACGTTTTCCAAAGGCATGAAAAAGCAGCTCAGCGCGATCCTGGGCATCAGCGCCAACACGAAATATTTGCTCTGCGATGAGACCTTTGACGGACTGGACCCGGTGATGCGCCAGGCGGTGAAGGGCATGTTCGCCACGGAGATCATGGAGCGGGAATTTACCCCGGTGATCGCCTCCCACAATTTAAGGGAGCTGGAGGATATCTGCGAAAACGTGGGGCTGCTGCACAAGGGCGGCATTCTCTTGTCGGAAAATCTGGAGGACATGAAGCTGCACCTGCACAAAGTCCAGTGCGTGATCCCGGAGGAAGCGCAGGAAAAACAGCTTTTGCAGGAGCTTAATGTGATCCGCTGCCAGCGGCAGGGCTCTCTTGTGATGGTGACGGCGCGGGGAACCCGCTCGGAGATCATGCGGCGGATTCAGGAGAAAAATCCTTTGTTTTGCGAGATTATCCCGCTGACACTGGAGGAAATATTTATCAGCGAAACGGAGGTGGCTGGCTATGAAGTCAAGGATCTTATCTTTTAGCATCATGAAGGAAAATTTTAAAAAGCAGCTCTGGGCGCCGGCGCTGCTTACGCTGGGATTTTTCCTGATTCTGCCGGTGGCGGGCATGGTCTGCCTGGAAATCCTGCAGTCAAGGGGGGTGGAACAGGCGGAAATCATCAAGGATTACACAGGTTTTCTGACCGGCGTGGAACTCCCGTTTCTGTCCATTATGACCGTAGGCGGCGCGATTCTTAACGGGATTGTCGGGTTTTCCTGGCTCCACTCCCGCGTGAAGACGGACTTTTACCACAGCCTGCCCATACGCCGGGAAAAGATTTTCCTGCAGCAGATCATTCTGGGATTTCTCTACTTTGCCGTGCCATATCTGGTAAATCTGGCGCTGGCTTACGTCGTGGCTATTCCGGGCGGCGTATTAAGGGGAAACATGGTGCGGCTGTCGCTGGAGTGCTTTTTGTACCAGTGCTTGTTTTACATGCTGATCTACCTGACCGTTGTGCTGGCCATGCTGCTGACCGGGAAAACGCTGGTGGGCCTTATGGGGGCGTTTGTGCTGACTTTTTACGTGCCGCTGCTGGATCTTTTAATCCAGGGATATGCGTCCGCATTTTTTGACACATACGCTTCCAGGCAGCTGATTTTCAGCAAATTTATGGGCGGTCTTTCGCCGGTGATGGCTTACATTCGCTGTCTCCCGGATTCGTCTTACGAGATTCCGGCCAGCGTCTGGGGGCTGGGCCTTCTGGCTCTGGCGGCGCTGCTTGCGCTGAGTTTCTTCCTATATAGGAAGCGTCCCTCCGAGGCGGCCGGCCGCGCCATGGCGTTTTTCCGGCTGGGAAAAGGGATTCAGTATCTGATGGAAGTCCTGGTGGCGCTGGCGTTTGGGCTGTTGTTCTACAGCATCACCGTCCATTCGTCTGTGACATGGATGGCGTTCGGCGTTTTGCTGGGCGGCGCGCTTTGCCATGGCATTATGGAAGTGATTTACGAAGGGGACATCCGCCGGGTGATGGCGCATCCGTGGATGCTGGGCGCGTCTGTAGTCACGACTGCGCTGGTGGTCGGGATTTTCTGGGGAGATTTGCTCGGATACGACGACTTTTTTCCAAAGCAGGAGAGCTTAAAAAGCCTGGGCGTACACGTGTGGGAGTACAACAATCCTTCTGAGCGGGAATACAGCGCGCAGCAGCTGGAGGCCATGGAAAACCAGGCCCAGGATCCCCACGTGTATGAAGCCGTTCAGGCGTTTGTGAAAAATAAGCTGGAGCGGAGGGACACTCCCTGGGGAGTCATGTGGCTGCGGCCCGACGGCACGGAGGTGGAAGAGATTCGATTCGTGCAGGTGGAATACGGCCTGAAAAACGGCCGGACGACGTACCGAGGCTATTATGTGGATAAAAATGCCTGCAGGGAGCAGCTGATGTCTCTGTACGACAGCGTGGATTATAAGAAGGCTGTTTATCCGCTGGCAACGCTGACAGAAGAAGAGCTGGAGAAGGTTACGGATGTGGAGGTTTATTCCATCAAGGAGGAGGGCTGGGCGCTGTTTGAGGGCAATGCCAGGGCGCGGGCGGATTTTCTGAAAACCTACCGGGCGGATCTGATGCAGCTGGACGCAGACACGTTGGAAAAAGAATCGCCCATCGGCCGGTTGGAGCTGACTTTAGAGGAAGAAACTTCATTCCCGTCTTCCGGGGATGACGCTTCGCCGGAGGCGTATTACATCTATCCCTCATTTTCCAAGACGCTGGCCGAATTGGAAAAACAAAACGTGGAGCTGCCGGAAGAGTTCCTTTTGGGGGAAGTGACCCGTATCTATCTGTACGACCGCCGCAACAGAGACGGGGATTCCGAGGATGTGGAGATTCGGGATAAGGATAAGATCAAGGAAATGCTGCCCTATCTGGTGAGCAGTGGGTGCAACAATGGTTTTCAGGACATCAACAACGAGATGAACGCGCTGGTGACTGTCCGGAAAAAAGGATACGATATGGATGTCTACTGCGATGTGCGCAGAGGAGAGTTTCCTGATTTTTAAAGATTTAAGATAAGAAATGCGGGAAAGGCAGAGAAACGGCGGCGTCTGCTTTTCCCGCTTTCGTTTTATGTATTTAATGGCCGGATTTGCGATTGCGCCTCCTAAATTTCAGACAATAAGAAGTGGGATATGCCAGATAAGAGGAGTATGCAATCGTCTTTTGATTTTTCATCTATTTCGGTTTATAATAAACGGGTAATTGTTACGGGAGGGAGATTTTATGCAGTATAAAATATTAATCGTGGAGGACGATCCGGCCATTGCGGGAGCCGTGTGCAGCCATCTGTCTTCCTGGGGATACGAGGGGGCGGTTGTGGAGGACTTCCAGAACGTTATGGGCCGGTTTCTGGAGTGGAAGCCGCATCTGGCGCTTCTGGACATTTCCCTGCCCTTTTACGACGGATTTTACTGGTGCCGGAAAATCCGGGAGGTTTCCAAGGTTCCGGTGATTTTTCTGTCTTCCGCGGCGGACAATATGAACGTGGTGATGGCGGTGAACATGGGGGCCGACGATTTCATCGCCAAGCCCTTCGACCTGCAGGTGCTGATGGCGAAGATCCAGGCGGTGATGCGCCGGGCCTATGATTTTGGAAATCAGACCCACTGGCTGGAGCACAGAGGCGCCGTCTTAAACACAGAGGACACGTCGCTTCATTACCAAGGCCGGCGTCTGGAGCTGACGAAGAACGATTATCGGATTTTGCAGACGCTGATGGAAAATAAAGGCAAAGTGGTTAGCCGGGATGTGTTGATGACCCGCCTGTGGGAGACGGACAGCTTCATCGACGAAAACACGCTGACGGTGAACGTGGCGCGTCTGCGCCGGAAACTTTCTGCGGCGGGGCTTTCGGATTTCATACATACGAAGAAAGGGATGGGGTACATTGTTGAATAAAGAGGCGTCGCCCAATATTTTTCTTTCCTATATAAAAGACAAAAGGAAGCTCTTTTTGCTGGCGGCGGTCTGGGCGCTGGCCATGGGCGCGGTCTATTGGCTTTACGATCTTCCCTGGGAGCCTTTCGTCTACGGCGTGGCCATCTGTCTGGCGACAGGGCTTTTGGCCGCCGTCCTAGACGGTTATGGCTATTGGAACCGCCACAGACGGCTGCTGCGTCTGAGCCGGGAAGCGCAGCAGGGGATTTTCGATTTTGCCGCGCCCCGGAATCTGGAAGAGGCGGATTATATAAACCTTCTGAAAAAAGTCTGGCAGGAAAAAGAAAACTGTGTGATGGAGGCTGGGCGGGAGCGGCAGGAGTCCCTGGATTACTACACACTGTGGACCCACCAGATCAAAACGCCCATCGCGGCTATGCGCCTCATTTTGCAGGAACAGGACACCCAGACGAGCCGGGATCTGCAGGCGGAGCTTTTCAAGACAGAACAGTATGTGGAGATGGCCCTGTCCTATGTGCGGCTGGGGAGCGACTCCACCGATTATGTCTTTCGGAAATATTCCCTGGACAGCCTAGTACGCCAGGCCGTGCGCAAATACGCGTCTTTATTTATCCAGAAGAAAATAAAGCTGCATCTGGAGCCTTTGGACATCCAGGCGGTGACGGACGAAAAATGGCTGACGTTCGCGCTGGGGCAGGTTTTGTCCAACGCTCTGAAATACACGGCAAAAGGGAGCATATCCATCTACGGCCAGTCGGACAAAACGCTGGTGATTGCGGACACGGGCATCGGCATCGCGCCGGAGGATTTGCCCCGCATCTGGGAAAAAGGTTTCACCGGCTGCAACGGCCGGAAGGATCAGCGGGCAACGGGCATTGGGCTGTATTTGTGCAAAAGAATTCTGGAAAATCTGTCCCATTCCATCCGGGTGGAATCAAGGCCCGGGGAGGGCACGAAGGTATATATTGGCTTTTTATAAAAAAAACGGTAACTTTGTGAAGAATTTATATATCCGTTGACATTGTTGGGAAAATATACTATGATAGTAGCAACATTTACGAACGTGGGTTCGCGAATAACCGACATTGTCCTGAGCATTTGCGGGATGTTCTTTCGGGCAGCCAGAGTTTGCCCGGACGCGGATGAAGCGGGAACAGTTTTGCGGTTGCTTAATATTTTATAAAAGGAGATTGCTATATGACAGACGAGAAAAAAAAGGCGCTGGAGGCCGCCCTCGGGCAGATCGAGAAAGATTACGGAAAAGGCGCGGTGATGAAGCTGGGCGAGGCCACCGCCAATATGAATGTGGAAGTATACCCCACCGGGTGTTTGAGCCTGGATCTGGCCCTGGGAGTGGGCGGCATTCCCAAAGGCAGGATCGTGGAGGTTTACGGGCCGGAATCCAGCGGTAAAACTACCGTGGCCCTGCACATGGTGGCGGAGGTCCAGAAGCTGGGCGGGATTGCCGGGTTTATCGACGCGGAGCACGCGCTGGACCCCATATACGCCAAGAAGATCGGCGTTGACATAGATAATCTGTACATCTCACAGCCCGATAACGGGGAGCAGGCGCTGGAGATCACGGAGACGATGGTGCGTTCCGGCGCCGTGGACATTGTGATTGTGGACTCGGTGGCGGCTCTGGTGCCCAAGGCGGAGATCGAAGGGGATATGGGGGATTCCCATGTGGGACTGCAGGCGCGTCTGATGTCCCAGGCCCTGCGGAAGCTGACGGCCATTGTCAGCAAGTCCAACTGCATCGTGCTTTTCATTAACCAGCTTCGTGAAAAAGTCGGGGTAATGTTCGGCAATCCCGAGACCACCACCGGAGGCCGCGCCCTGAAGTTTTACGCTTCTGTGCGCCTGGACGTGCGCAAAGGGGAGACGCTCAAACAGGGGGGCGTGATGGTGGGCAACCACACGAAAGTGAAGGTGGCCAAGAACAAAGTCGCGCCGCCTTTTAAGAAAGCGGAGTTCGACATTATGTTCGGAGAGGGAATTTCCCGGGAAGGGGACATTTTGGATTTAGCGGTGGAGACGAAGGTCGTGATCAAAAGCGGCGCATGGTACTCCTACAACGGCGAGAAGATCGGCCAGGGGCGCGAGAACGTGAAGAAATATCTCCAGGAGCATGCGGACGTCTGCCAGGAGATTGAGAAAAAGGTGCGCGCGGAATACAGCTTGGGCGAGGAGAAGCCGGATAAGGACAAGGAGGAGAAGGCGGAAAAACAGGCCAAAGGCTCCAAGAAAAAAGGCGCTAAGAAAGAGGAAGAGCAGTCCCCGGCAGAAGGCGCCCAGGAGGAGCGGCAGCCGGATGTTTTGGAAGAGGAAACGCAGGAAACTCCAGAGCCGGTTGATTTAGAACTTTCGGACGCAGACGCAGACCCAAGCGCAGAGGCGGCTTCAGACGAAGAGCTGGAGTATATGCAGGACGAGGATATGATGGAAGAGGAC
>CAOJVE010000098.1 GCA_948444865.1 uncultured Lachnospiraceae bacterium | reverse complement strand
GGCCGCGTACAGACCCAGCTCTTCCATCTCGAAAAAATCCTGGTTTTCCCGCAGGATCCGGGCGGCGTTTTCCACGCAGGAGCAGAAAAGCCCCCGGTACCGCCGCGCCTCCTGCGCCACCCAAAGTACGCCGGCCTGCGCTCCCAGAAACTCTCCAGTGTACATATGGCACGCGTCCAGGTATAATTTTAGTTTGCATTCGTCGTCCGCCTCTTCCTCGGCTTCCTGGCTGAGACGGTCCATCTTTGCTGCGTCCTCCTCGACAGGGATCTCCTGGGTCCAGTGATAGACGCCTTTGCGCTGCTCTATGTAGTTCACGGCGGGCAGCCCGGCGGCCTTTAACTTTTTCTTTGCATTGTAAATCACGTTCCGCGTCGCATGGTGGAGGTCCGTAACGTCCCTGTCCTCAAACAAAACCTGCTCCAGCCGATCGCGGCTGACGCCCTGAGCGCGATTGTGCAAAAGGAGCTGCATCAGATAGGTGAACTGCGTTTCACTGGACTTGGAACCTCCCGTAATCGACTTTCCATTCCAGGTCAGGGAAAATCTTCCGAACATCTGCACATGCAAAATATTATCCCCTGTCTTGTTCGCGTTGTCATCCATCGTCATCCACCCTCATCTTTTATCCCTATTAATAAAAATATACATCTACATAATTTCCCCCATTGCCGATAAACGACTCATCCGCCCCGTTGGCGGCAAAAGTCAGGTCCAGCCGGTTCCAGTTATTCTTCTCCACTTTGTAGCCCACTGTGACCCAGCCGGTTTTTTCCGTGTAAAACATATTCCAGGCGTGGTACAGACCATCCGGAGAGACATAGCCGAAGATCACCTTCGCCGGGATCCCCTGGCTGCGCAGCATGGCCGCCGCCAGAGAGGCATAGTCGAAGCAAATGCCCATGCCCGTCTCCAGAGTTTCGTCCGGATCGGGCAGATACCCGGACTGCACGCTGGCCGCCTTCGGATAGTCGTACTTCACCGTCTTGCAGATATACTCGTATACGGCCGAAACCACGCCCAGTTCGTCCTCCGCCTTCTTGGCCAGTTTGGCCGCCTTCTTGACGCAGGCGGAATCCTGGCTGTAGTTGGCATAGGCGCTGGGCCGCAGGTATGGCTGGAACTGATCCGCCAGCGCAACTTCGGCCTCGGCGATGTAAAGCTGGGCGTACTGGCTGTCTGTGACATTTTCCATCACCCGGAAAGTGTACAGGCCGTCCCCGCACTGGAGCGGAAAAATGGATGGCGTGCCGTCCGAATAGATATCATACGTATAGGTGGACTCGCCGCAGATGACCTGGAACTTCAGCCGGGCCGGCGACCATCCGGCCACGGCCACATAGCCCTGGCTGACCGCCGACAAATCCAGCAGCACGTCCCCGTTTCCCTGCGCCGCGTCCGCATGAAACGCCGAGCCTAAAAACTCCGGCGTACGATAGTGTTTTTTCTTCGATGATGCGCTCTTCTTGTCTTTGGCCTGACGTGCAGCCGCGCTTGACGCGCCGGCCGCTGCCGGAACCTGCTCGTCCGCCAGCCCTTCTGTGCTCGATTCATTTTCCGCTGTATCGGTCCGTCCACTGGCGCAGCCGCCCATTATGAGCGCAAACGCCAAAAAAAGACCCAAAAACCTGATTCGATTCATAAAGCTCATCACCACCTGTCTTTATATACCGGAATTGCAACTATTTTGCCTGCGGCTTCATAGTTACTCAGAATTTTCCCTCGCTTTTTGCATCGCCCGCTGCCGCTTTCTGGCGCGGATGCGCCCGGCCAGCACGTTAAACATGGCGCCGCAGGCCGCGAAACAGATCACATAGGCTTTGCCCACTTTGCTGGTGTAGATTTCCATCATCACGCCCAGCATGGGATAGTGACGGGCCACCCGCCCGACCAGCTGGCCGTAGGCCACCGGCTGCATATCTTCTTCGGCGTTGGCGTCTCCCTTAGTGATAAATTCACCTTCCACCATCTTATTTTCCATGACCCGGTGGGCAATGATGGACTCACCGCTCTGAAAGGCGATGATCTCCTTCTCCTTTATATCTTCCGGCTTGACTTCTTCTACATAAATGACGCTCCCGACTGGGATCTCAGGTTCCATGCTTCCGCTGACAATATTATAGATACCGTACCCCATAAAACGTGGTACGGTAATAGCCAAACTTGCCGCGATGACCGCCAGCAAAATCAGGGTTCCTATAACATTGCAAAGGGCAGGGACGAATCCCCCGCCTTTTGCTCTGGAACGCTGCCCACCCGACAGCGATTTCTTACTCAACCTTTTCTTCCTGCTTTTTCTTATCACGGATCAGCAGGAACCATGCTGCAGCGCCCAATCCTAAAAGCACTGCGGAAATAACGCCTACTTTTGCCGCAAAGGGAAGTTCTCCCACTCTCTTGGCAAAATCACTGCTCAAGCCTTCCAGGCCCGAAGTCCCATTTCCCATATCGGCCAACGGCACTTCTTCATCCCCGATCTGCTCCAGTTCCTCAGGTTCGTTGCCCTCTTCGGCTTCAGCCTCTGCTTCACCTTCGGCCGCTTCTGCGTCGTCGCCGCCTTCTTCGCCCTCAGCCGCTTCGCCTGCGTCCGCGTTGTCGCCGGCCTGCTGTCCGCCAGTCGTGGTGGTGGTCGTCGTCGTGCCCGGAGCCGGATTTGCCGGAGGAGCGATGGTCGCCTGCACGCCAGGCGCGGTCGTGGGCGCCGCCGGGGCTGTTGTGCCTGCCGGAGCCGCCGGAGCTTGTGTGGCTCCCGGACCTGCCGGTTCCGGTTCCTGCTCCTGACCTATGGGCGAGTATACAAAACTAAATACGTTCCTGGACGCATCCCTCTGGAGAACTCCAGTTAAATTATACGCCTGTGGCTGGTATCCTTCAATATAAAGATACGCAATTACCGGCGCATCTCCCACATTTCCGTAATAAGTTTCGCTGGGAGCCAGCTCGTTGCCGTCTGTGTCCACGTAACTGACCGTGTAGCTTACGGCATCGGTGAGCAGGCCGTACACCACTACGTAGTCCTGATCCTCTTCCACCTCAAAGGATGTGCGGGTCTGTTCCACGGCGCCGTCCTTGCCAACCTGATTGTTGTCTTTTCCGCTTTCGCGGATGCCCTTTATATAATATTTACTGTTGTCATTTAATTCCACGTCCCGCTGGTTAAAAGTCACGCGCTGGCCCGGCTGCAGTTTCTCATGGACAACCATTTCTTTTTCCGCGCCCTTAAAGGTCCCCTGGGCGCCGGAAAAAAACCGCACCGTATACGTGTACTCCATTTCCGCCGCCATTGCCGGCGTGAGCTGACAGAGAATCAGCCCCAGAGAAAGCAGGAATCCGGATATTTTTTTCAACCATTTCATACAATTATTCCTCCTCTCTCCTTCTCTTTTGGCGAACCGCCTGCCCGTAAACCGAGAGAATCAGCAGAAAGCCGCCGCTTATACAGGCTGCAAACAGATACTTATCGATCTCCGTGTCGTCACCGGTCTGCACCATAGCCAGAGGCGTGCCCAGATCGTACAGCGTCTCTGTGGTGGGCCGTCCCGGAATCACCGTCGTGCCCGGACGGACAGGCGTTGTGGTAGGACGAACGGTCGTCGTCGGACGATTGGTGGGCGTCGTCTCAGCCGAAGGCGTGTTGCTTAACTCCACCGCGAACTGCATCTGCAGATCCGCCAAAGTGTCCTGGTAATCATTGCCCTGGGTTTCGCCGTCCAGTCCCACGCGAAGGGTCAGAGAACCCTTGTCGCCGGTGGCCAGTGTGTCCAGATACATATATTCATCCAGCGCGTTCGTCGCCTGCTTCAAGCCTTCTCCGGCTTTGCTCTCGCCCTCGCCGCCGACGGTATCGCTGTCAAAAAGCACATTTTTCTCACCGTCTTTGTTTGTGTAAACCAGCCGGTATGTGTAGGCGCCGCCGCCTGTCTCGGAGTTCTGGCTTCGCTCTTCCAGAGAATAGAGAACCTTGTTGGTCATGTACCAGTCTGTGGTGACGGAATTTTCATTTTCCAGATTCATCTTCAGCGCCGCCGTGTCGCCCGGCTGCATGCCGTAGATGACTTCCGTCAGGTCGGTGTTTTTGAAGTTGGTTTCCATCTCCTTCGCCTCTGTAAACGAAACCTTCCACTTGGAACTGCCAGGAAGTTTTTCTCCGTAAGCCGCCATAGGCATAGAGGCAACCAATCCGGCCACAAGGAGCAGGCCAAGTATTTTTTTCTTCATATTTCCCCCCTCCTCCTTATTTGTTCAGGCTCAAATTGCCATTGTCTACGATTACTTTCTGCCCCCAGGCGCTCCAGATGGCGTCCTGCGCGTTGTGCTCCTGCACCGCGTCCACCTTGGCTTCCACGCAGAACTGGGTTCCGTCGTAGTCGTAAGTCGTGGTGATCGTGGTCAGGCCCTTCTCGTTGGTAGAGCTCTGCTGGGTCACCTTCGTGGCCACCATGCCGTCGATGGTCAGACTGTCCGCGAAAATGGGCGTCGTCTTATTTTTGTCCAGCAGTTTCGAGTAGTACAATACGGTACGCTCCGGCGTGGAAGCGTCCGGGTCCAGCAGCCAGTCTGTGCCGATGTTGGTCAGGTTCAGTTTGATCAGGCTGGGGGACAGGTTGCGCAGTTTGTTGCCGTCCTTGTCGATCCAGTATTTGTACACGTTGACGCGCACGTACTGGTTGATCTCGCCGGTGTTTTTCACTCGCAGCTCTTCTTTATATTTCTTGCCGATTTTCAGCTCTTCGTCTTCTTTGAGCATATCCGTCAAAAGCTGGCCGTACCGCTCATCCCAGCTTCCGTCTGACTTGTTGGTGTCGTAGTTGCGCCAGGCAACGCTCTTCCATTCGTCGCCCGCGTTCTCCTCCAGGGTCACGCCGATGTTGTACATCTGCACCCGACTGACGTAGGTCTCCGAATAGTAGGTCAGAGCCGCCCGCGCGCCGCCCACCGATGAAAACAGAAGCAGCGCCACCGCCAGCACAAACGTCGCCAGCGTGCCTTTGGGGGATGTGATAAATTTCTTGAATTTTGCCATTGCTTTAAGCGCCCCCTTCCACTGTGCCTGTGTTCAGTTCGGCAGACCAGTCCGCGTATGGCGTTCCGTCTTCATGATAACGGACGGGCGTAGTCTCGTAGATGACTACCACGTTGAAGCTGTCGCCGTTTTTGACCTCTTCCGGGATGTTCTCAATCTTCACATCCAACGCGTCTGTGCTGTCGCCGCCATTTAATATGTCACTGTAGTAATAATATCCATCGCTGTTGGGACTCCATTTATCGCTGCCGCTGTAAACCAGCTCGTAGTCGCTGCCGCAGAAAGCCTTTGCGCGAACATAGACTGGCTTGGAATCCGCCTGACTGGTAATTACAACATGCTTCGTCCAGGATGAAAAATTCTCGCTGACGGTCGTCTTATCGCCCAATGACAGGGTATAGCCGCCGCTGGCGTTGGCGTACGTGGTAAAATAAGCCCACGCGCTTCCCGCGCCCGCCGATAAAGTCAGGGAGACGGCCAAAGCAGCCAGTAAAACATTTTTCTTTTTCATATCGCTCTCCCCTCCTTACTCCTCGGCATCGTCCGAAATCGGCGTCCAATTCCATCCATCGTTATAGTCAAAATGATTGGTCACCGCACCGCCGCCTTTGTCTGTCGTGCTGTAGTCGTTGGTAAACGCCACGGACACGATGTCGTTGGCCGGGATGATGGCCGTCTGCTCCGGCTCTGTCACCAAATGGTAAACCGCCCCGGAATAAATCTCAGTCACTTTCACCTCTGCGCCCACCGGAAGGTTGTCGATCCGTTTGGACTTCTGGTTCGGGCTTCCCGGCGTGAAGGAGATAGAAACCACATCGCTGAAAACCTTCTCCCCGTGAAGCGTCGCGTCCACTTGGAACACGAAAGTCGCCGGGTCTTTGACTTCGTACTGCTGAAGCGTTTTGACGATCTCCAGGGAGCCGAAACGCACGGCGCGCTGCGGTTTTAAGGTCACAGTCAGGTTGTAGAGCCAGTCGCCCGCACCCGCCGTATTGATAGTTCCATCCGCCTCGGCTTCTTTGCTGGGCAGAGAAACCAGTGACGGTGAAAATGTATAGGTATATTCGTTAGACTGGGCAATGGTCGCTATGCTCTCCTTGCCGTCCTCGCCCTGCACGTTTGTCACATAGTCGGCTATATTGCCGCCTCTGGCGATAACCAGGTACAGGCCGCAGCCGCAATCCGGCTCGGGAAGCGAGATCTGCTTGCCTGCCGCTTCACTGGCAACGGGAGTCCCGCCATTTAATGCAATGCCCGCCGCCTGCTGCGCCAGCGCGTTCCATTCCTCGTTATCCGGTTTTCCTGAATATTTAAGACCCGCGTAAGCGCCCTGAAAATCATAGCTGTATGTATCGTAATTGCTGTCCGCTATGGCATCCGCAACTTTGTACACATCCACAACCACATCGGCCTTCGCCAGATCCGCGGCATAGTCCTCACTGCCCGGCTTCACCGTCAGGGCACAGGACTGGTTTACATTTACGGCCTGCGCCGTTCCGTCCAAAGCCGGCGTAACCGCAACCACACTGGCCGCTAAAACAAACGCCGCCAGCGGACCTGCCAGCCAGCCTCTTACTTTCTTCTTCATGGCATCTCCCTCCTTTTAACTCTAATACAACCATTGTTGGAAAATTTATGACTTTCTTATTTCATCCAGCAGCTCCTGATCCGTCCTCCTTGGGCCTCTTCTGCGGTAATAGATTAACATAATTACCAGCATCAGAAACAGGATGGGAATGCCCACTGCCGGGATCACAATATAGTTGGGAATCCGGGTCGCCTCCGATGTGATAGCGATGTCGCCGTTGATGTTCTTAATTCGGTGGCCTCGAAGCAGGATTCGGTGGGTGTTGATTCCGTAGGGGGTACAGGTGCTTAGGGTACAATAGTCCTTTCCGTCCACAATGGCCAATTCGTCTGTCTCCTCTGGAAGCACAATCCGAATCTGATCCGCCTGATAGGTTACAACCCGGTCTAAAACTGTAACCGTAAATATATCTCCTTCTTTTAACTGATCCAAGTCAGAGAAAAGCTTCGCGCTGGGAAGACCCCGGTGGCCGGATAAAACTGCGTGGGTGCGCTTGCCGCCGACGGGGAAAGACGAACCCGGAATATGGCCTACCGCGATCTGTAAGATCCCTTCATCTACCGTATGGTAGATTGGCAGATTCACCCCGATGGACGGTATCTGTATATACCCCATGATCCCTGTCCCGGTAATATCCAACAGGCTGTTATATTCTGCTAGCTCCGCTTCCGACAAATTGAAATTAACGCCGTTCGGCCGGGAATCGTTATACTTCTTCGCCGCTTTCAGCATATTTGCCTTTTCTTTTTTAGACAAATCCTTCACGGCATCCACGTAACCTGCGATGGCCTGCGTGGCGTGCATAGAGTTCCACCAGTCGCTGATGGATGGATAAAGAAAAACACCCAGCCCCGCCAGCATAATCACAACTAATAGAATTGTCGAAAAGGAAACGCGCTTCTTTTTCTTTTTTTTGGGCATCTCCTCTTCTATATGTGAGGTTTCTTGTGTTTTCGCTCTCCTTCTCATAGATCCCCCCGCAGTCATTTATAAACAGGTTCTTTGAAAACCCGAACCATCTGTCAAAAGCCTAACGGGTAAGGCAGACGGCATATTCTTGTATTGTCTGCATCTGCAGCTATTGATAAAATCTTATCTGCTGGCCTTGGCCGGACATAAGCCCGTTGCTCGCCGCACGCCACGGGAAGGCGCCAGTCCTGTGCGGCATAACCCGGGGAGGCCGCTGCCCGCCCCGGGTGTTGTATCTTATCAAACTCTTATGTAGTTTCTAACAGTTCGATCCTTTGATTATGCTTCTTTGCTCATGCGTTTTTTCGTAACCAGCAGGATAGCTGCGCCGATTACCAGAACAGCGCCAACAATGTAGAAGATTGTGGTACCGATGCCACCAGTGCTGGGAAGCAGGGAACCTTTCTTGTTCTCGATAGAAGTATCAAGCATATTGTCAGTGCCAACGTTTACCTTATCATTATTTGATGCAAACATAGGAGTCTTAGAGGCATCAAATGTAAGAGTAAATGTGATCGGATCAATGGTGTTGTAGCCAGGAAGTGTCTTTGTCTCGGTGATGGTGTATTCACCTGCGCCCAGACCCTTGAATGTTACAGTACCATCTGCCTGAACAGTACCCACAACATTTGTTTCTGTTTGGCCATTGCCTTTGGCAACTACGCTTGTTGTTTTAGTGTATTTTGTTTCTGTACTATCATAGTCAGCTGTATTGTCTGTTTCATCATCAGCAACTGTAGGAGCTGTTGTTGTGTAAGTGCCGTCTTTCAGTTTCCAGTATGCGCCATCTGCTGCTTCTACAAATGTTTCTTCTGTTACCAGAACGATATTTACGCCATTACCTGACAGAGTGAATTCAACGCCAGGAAGGAATGCACCTTCTTCATTTGTTTTCAGAATGGTCAGTTCTGTTGTATAAGTAACAACTTCTACTTTCGGTGATTCACCTGTAGGATGTTCTGGATTTGGTTTGTTTGGGTTTTCTGGCGGTGCTGTTGAACCGTTGCCGCTGTTGTTGGGGTCGTTGGAATATGTCAGTTTTACATCATTGGGGTTACCTTCGCCTGCAATTACAGCGTTTTCATTCAGTGTAGCTGTGTAAGTAAGTACGACTTTTGTATTCTCTGTGATCTCGCCTACTGCTGGATCTGTCAGCAGACTCAGAGCTTTTACGTCCAGGATGCTCACTTCGATCTCTGTGCCATTTGTTTCACTGTATGTTCCTACGCCTTTGTAGAAATAGTTTGTTACGTCTACGTCGTTTACTGTTACTTTGATGGAGTTTTCTTTGTATGTTAAGCCTTTGCTCAATGTATCAGTAAATTTGTAGAAGTATGTTTTGTAATCTCCAATAGTGGTAGGCATTGTGCCTGTGATTTCATAATTTACTTCATCACCGATGGAAGCTTCGTTTGTACTAACTCTGTTATCGCTTTCTACAATCTTTTTGTCAGGTGTTGGAATATCAGCCTTTGGAGTAAAGGTCAATGTGTCATTGACTACCTGCACTACATAAAGCGTATAAGATACGTTTTGACCACTCAGACTGCCGTCCTGATCTTTTACTAAATAGTAACCTGGTGTTAAGCCTGTATATGTGGTCTCACTTCCAGTTCTTATTGGAGTGCTCTCTAATTCCGCATACTGCTGGATAACAGCCAACTGTGCCGTATCAGATGTGTTGTCTGTAACAGCTTCTAAAGCATCTAATACATCCTCGGCAACTTTATCACCTTCTTTACCAGTACCATTCTTGCCCCATTTGATGTTGGAGAGAACGCCGTCTGCGTAATCACCAGTGAAGATCTGGTAGATCTCATATATGTGGCTAACTCCTGCTGGTTGCGTTGGTGCTGGTGAAGGGTCTGAATCTGTGTCTGCTGCAAATGCGGTAACAGACATAGCCAGGGTCATGGCCACTGCTAACATAACGCTGAGCATCTTTTTGAAACGTTTCATAATCAATTCTCCTTTCGATTTTTAAAATATAATTTGGGTTTGTTTCATTTTGCCTTCTGGCCTGGAAGCATTCCCGCCATATAGGCGTTTACTATGCTCTTGTCTTTATTTAGATGCGGAATAAAATTCATACACGCATCTCTTTTCTACCGCCTCCTTTCCATGCTTTGATTATTTATACTTAAGCAGCTCTGCCGAACCTGCCAACAGTATGACTGCTGCGTATACAAATCATCTTCCCAAACATTCATTTGTGAAACCCGTTTGAATTAGGCTCTTTTTGCTATGATCCTCTTTCTATATACCAGAACTGCGCCTGTCATGATGCAGAAAGTGCCTATCATGAGATACATACCTGCTCCTGCTCCGCCGGTTTCCGGAAGTTCAAATTTCTGGACGTTGTTGTAGAGAATCTTAACGGTGCTGTTCTTTGTGATCGTACCGGTTATCTTTCCTTCTACGCCCGTTGGATTTCCTCCGGTTATCTCTGGTTTATACGGATTATCACCAGATGGCGTCCATTCGATATTGACTCCGGGTTCTTTATTGACATCAGTCACTGGCCCTATTTCTGTAATAGTATATTTTGAACCCTCTGGAAGAAAACTTATGACAATATACTCATCTGCCTTCAATGTGAACCTTGAATTATTCCATATGAGGATATCGTTCTCAAGTACATTATCTGTGCCTTTTTGATATTTTGTATAAGAATAGTCGTTCATCAAGTTCTGTCCTTTTTCATCCGTAAACTCAATCTCAAAACCGAACTCCTGATCCTTATTCTCAACGCCTGTCAGCTTCTTCTCAATCTCCAGCTTTCCAGTATCCTGATCTGTTGTGGCAAAGGATACAGATGGGAGTGTAAACTGCATCCAGCAAGTAGAACCGGAAGCCCCACGCTCTGTATAGAAAAATGTCAGATTATAATGCCCTACAGAACCTTTATCGATGTAATCCCATAAATCCACATATTCACCAACAGAACTGTGTACACCGCCGATGTCACAGACTAACTGTGCAGTTTTTCCATCATCAAGGAACACCCACATATCATCATCGCCATAAAAGAGATATTCCAGTGGACCTATATAGTCCTTCACCAGGTCAAAACCAATCGTGTAATGCATTCCGAAATAGTGGTTGTGGTTCTGTCCATCATCGGATACTGGTATCCCTAAATAGGGTTCCTTATTTTGGGGACTTACAATATCTAATATACTTGCAAGATCTTTCGAATCAGAAAAACTCTGTATACTTTTATTACTTTCAGG
>CAOJVE010000097.1 GCA_948444865.1 uncultured Lachnospiraceae bacterium | reverse complement strand
GTCCGCGTTCTTCGGCCTCCCGCATCATCTGGTTATGATCCCGGATTGCTTTCTGCCTGGCTTCGTATTCCAGCCGTTTTTCCCTATCCTGGCTGATGACCTGCAGATGTTCATATGCACTCTCAATATATGGATCCTTTTGCGCCAGCATATCAAATCCCATACCGCTCCATCAACTGTTTCTGATAATCTTCATCGTTCGCAGAACGTTCCAGATCCTCAAAGCGTTTTTCTCTTATCAAATATGAATGCAATTTATTAATACGTTCTCTTGCTCGTTTTTCCCCGGCTTCTCTTCCGATCCTTTCCCCGGCTTCTCTCCCGATCCTTTCCCCGGCTTCTCTCCCGATCCTTTCCCCGGCTTCTCTCCCGATCCTTTCCCCAACTTCCCGTCCGCGTTCTTCGGCCTCCCGCATCATCTGGTTATGATCCCGGATTGCTTTCTGTCTCGCTTCATATTCCAGCCGTTTTTCCCTATCCTGGCTGATGACCTGCAAATGTTCATACGCACTCTCAATATATGGATCCTTTTGCGCCAGCATATCAAACTCCTCCTTTCGTTCGGCATTGATAAACCTTGCCCATAGTTCAATGTCACTGCATCCTTCTTTGAGTTTCTCTGGAAGCTTTGGCAATTCGATGACGTGGAACTCCATTTTATCCGTATAGAGGAAATGACGCGTATCCTCCATTATATGAAAACAGGAATAGAATCCGGTTCCCTTACGGAAAAGGTCAAAGTCCAAGATGCTGATGCTCACGCATTTTTTGAACACATCATAGTCCTGGCCGGATAAGATCTGATCCACATACATCTTCGACAGATAGAAAAGGGCTCGTTCCGTCCATACTCTCAGTTCTGTCAACTGGATCTCAATGTCCGCCTCTGTATCATCATTCATCAAAAGCCGGACATCCAGGATTCCCAGTTTATCGTTTTCATGCTCTTTGCGCAGATCCGTGTTGAGAAGACGCGTCTCCCTGATATCCTCCGGCCGAAGCTTCAAGACCGCAGACAGAAAACCTATGCGCGCCTTTTCATCCGTCATGATCTCTTTAAACGCGAAATCCACTTTTGGCCTCATCAAAAAATCATCCATTGGCTTCCCCCTTATGCCTTATCCTAAACTATGTCAAAAATAGTAGCTTCCTGATCTATATCCTTATTATATATGGATTTTCAAAAAATGTATAGCCGTAATAATGTCGGCCTACTTTTTTTCGTTTATATCAAAGCCCTTTTCTTGTCTGTGATCATACATGATCTTATTCATACTTTTGTAAATACTGGTGTACTGTACCATTCATATTTGCCTAAATAACTTGCCTGAATTTCCATCTGCCGCATTGGCTTCGATCGACGATGCCAACGCACCGCCTCACCCGGCCGCCTTGCAGATTGAAAATCCATTCTGCGTCATTTTACTGAAAATGAACGGTACAGTGCACTAGACTTATTGCCTTACATATGGCATAATTAAATAAAACGAACGCGGCGATGCATTATTCATGGTGTAGCAGTGGTGTACGAATGGTGTAGATCGAAATTGAAATCCCGTAAAATAAACAAATTTAAGCCATTTTTATGTTGCAAATGATTAAATTACTATGTTTACCAGACAACGCCCTATGACCTGGACGGCACGCCGTTCTAATTTTTATACAGGAGAATTTTTATGAAAAAGTGGTTGTTTTTCTGGGCGGCCGTTCTGCTTTTTGCGGCGGCGCCCGTCCGCGTCCAGGCGAAAGCTTCTTTTGAAGAGTACATCCTCTTTCAAAAATCCGGCGAGAAAGTCACCAAGCCGGGGATCTATAAGATTCAGGGGAAAAAGATCAAGGGCCGCGCCTTTGACGGCATTTACTATGTGACGTCCAAAGGCCAGATCGCCGTCACGCCGGGCATACGCTACCTTGCGCAGTCCAAAACCATCGGCCGGCAAAAATATCCGCGCGGCTACTACTACTTCGGAAAAGACGGGAAGCTTTCCTCCCAAAGCGGCGTTTTTTACCGGAAGAAATCAAGAATTCACGGGTATACGTTCCGTGGCTATTATTACTATACGGACACAGGCCGAATCCCCGCCCAGTCCCTGGGCCTTGTTTACTTAAACTGCAAAGTCAGCGGCCGGCAGTTCAAGGGCTATTATTACCGGGACGCCATGGGCCGGCTTTGTACGCGCCGCGGCATCCGAAAAATCACCCAAAAGACCGGCGCCAACCAAAAATTCCCCGGCTACCGCTATCTGGGAGAAGGCGGCCGGCTGGACGCAAAGCCAGGCGTCCATAAACTAAATCTCACTTACAGGGGCGCAAAATACCGGGGCTATTACTGCTTCTCCGGGAAAAACGGGCGGATGCGCCGCAGAAAAGGCCTGATCTTTATGGACGGCGCCTATTATTATGTGAAAAACGCCACGGGCAAATGCCTGACAAACGCTAAGAAAAAAGTCAAGGGCTTTTCCTATGCCTTCGGCGCAAACGGCGCAGGCCGGCGCACCAGCACAAAGCTTGGCGGGCTGACCTCCCAGCTAAACGGACTCATCGGCGGCTATCCGGGAATCTGGTCCGTTTACGTCAAACGACTGGACGACAACGACTCCCTGACCATCAACGACGCGCCCCTGTACGCCGCCAGCCTGATTAAAGCCTATGTGATGGCCTCCCTGTACGAGCAGATCCAACAGGGAAACGTCCGGGAAACGCCCGAAATCCGCGCGCTTCTTGAGGCCATGATCACAATCAGCTCCAACGAGGCCTACAACGAACTGGTCATGCGGCAGACGTCCAGCCACAACTTTCTTGCCGGCTGCGCCGTAATCAACCAATACCTGCTAAGAAACGGCTATCCGAACACAGAAATACATACCGCCTACGCCGGACTTCCCATCTCCGACGGCGGAACCAACAACACCAGCGTAAAAGACTGTGGACATCTGCTGGAATCCATTTACCGGGGAACCTGCGTGGACAAAAAAAGCTCCCAGAAGATGCTCAGCCTTTTGAAAGCCCAGCAGCGCCGCTTAAAAATCCCCGCCGGGGTTCCCTCCGGCATAACGGTGGCCAATAAAACCGGCGAGACCTCTTACAGCAGCCACGACATCGCCATCGTGTACGGCCCCAAATGCACGTACATCGTCTGCGTCATGAGCCTGAATTGCTACAACGCCGACGGCCGTATCACGCAGATTTCAAAAACCGTGTACGATTACCTGAATTAAAATATAAAAAATGAAGAGCCGTCTGGAAATTCCCAGACGGCTCTTTTTTAGGCGACCCGAACGCCGTTTTTATTAAATTTAAAGGATCTCCCGTCGATCACGCGGGTTGTGTTGCGCAGCATAACGCCGGAGCTGTCGAAGTAATAAAATTTTTTTCCGATTCGCAGCCAGCCGGTCTTCATCGTGCCGTCGGTCTTTAAGTAATACCGCTCTCCTTTCCAGTTCAGCCAGCCGGTTTTCATCGCGCCGTCTTTTTTCAGGAAATACCAGACGCCCTTCCATTTCTGCCAGTTGGATGTTTTCATCTGGCCGTTTTTATCCAGGAAATACCAAATGCCCTTGGTCTGCACCCAATCATTCTTCGTCATCGCGCCGGAACTCTTGAAATAGTACCATTTGCCGCTGATCTGCCGCCAGCCGGTCTGCATCACGCCATCGCCATTTAGATAATATTTCACGCCTTTTAACGTAAGCCAGCCGGTCTTGGCCTTGCCGTTTTTCGACAGATAATACCATTTCTTCTTGGGCTTTTTCCACACGCTCTTGGCCATAACGCCGTTGGACTCAAAATAATATTTTGCCCCGTTTATGGACTTCATGCCTGTGCGCATCACGCCGTTTGAGCCGAAATAATAAGTCTTACTGTCGATGGTCTTAAAACCGGTGGCGCGGTAGCCGTCACCGTCGAAGTAATAGGTCTTTCCGTCGATTTTCTTGAATTTGTTTTTCACATATTTTCCGGTGGTAAGCTTGTAGCGGTATCCTTTGCTGGATTTCTCCCAGCCGGACTTGGGCGCGGGATTCCTGGCGTATTTTTTGTAGGCGTAGTCCAGATCCACGTACCCGCTGATTCCGCTGACCTTCCCCTGGTCCGTCACCTGCCAGATGTCCCTGGCGATGCTGGCCGTGGGATTGGCGGACCACTCGGCGATCCAGGCGTCCACCCCATTAAGGCCGCTCATATTGATATAATATTTGGCCCAGTATGTATTGCAGTAAATCATCGGCTGGTAGCCCGCCGCCCGCACCTCGTCGGCAAACGCCTGGACGATTTTGGTCCGCCGGGCCGTGGTCAGGCTGTGCTGGCTGGCGTCCTCGATGTCGATGACCACCGGATAAGAGATTTTGTAATTCTTGATGGCGTTTATGGTGACTTTGGCGTCCTTCCTGGACTGCTCTTCGGTCTTGGCCAGGCTGTAGAAATACACGCCTGCCGGGATTCCCACCCGATTGGCCTCCGATAGATTTCTTTTATAATTGTCGTCCATGCCGCCTCCGTGGGCCACGCGGATCATGGCGAACTCGATCTGGCCGCTGGCCGCCACTTTGTCCCAGTCAATATTCCCCTGCCACACGGAAACATCCATGCCTTTGGCAAGCACGCCCGGCATCGCCCTGCCGGCGCTGTTGTAATATTTCCCGTCCTTCTTCTCCCAGGCCTTCGCCGCCGCCTGAGCCGGCTGCGCAAAAGACAGAATCCCGCCCGCAGACAGCGCCGCCGCCAGGGCGAACGCCGTAACCTTCTTCAAAATTTTCCCCATGTTCATTTCTCCCTTTATTCATGCAATGAACGAACTGCTGTGCATGAAAGCCAAACCTTCCGCGTCTTCGACACTCCACGATTGCCGAAGTCTATTCGCAATCCGTCCCTTTGGACTCCTTGCTCATACACTTAGCCCGGCAAATGGCCGTTCGAGCCTGCAAGCAAGCTTGCTTCTCTCACTGCCGCTTGCCGGGACTTTCATTGTAAAATATTAAATTTTTGTTACAAATAGTATACTAATAAAAGAAAGAAAAATCAACAACTAATTTTGACCATTTCCGCCAGTTATGCTATAATAGACGGCATGATTGATTTTAATATTCCCCCTTATGTGGGGACGGAAGAAAAATACATACAAGAAGCGATTCAGAAACGCAAGCTCTGCGGGGACGGGATGTTTACCAAGCGATGCAGCCGCTGGATGGAGGAGAATCTTTCTGTCCGGCATGCGCTGCTGACCACTTCCTGCACCCATGCGCTGGAGATGGCCGCCGTGCTCTCCGGAGTGGGGGCCGCAGATGAGGTGATTATGCCTTCTTATACATTTGTCTCCACCGCCAATGCATTCGTGCAGCGAGGCGCGCGCATTGTGTTTACGGACATCCGGCCGGACACCATGAATCTGGACGAGCGGCTTTTGGAAGACGCAATCACCCCCAGAACCCGCGCCGTTGTGCTGGTGCATTACGCGGGCGTGGCCTGTGACATGGACCCTGTTTTAGAGCTGGCCCGCCGGCACGGCCTTCTGGTGGTGGAGGACGCGGCCCAGGGCTTGTCGGCCCGCTATAAGGGAAAGCCCCTGGGAACCATCGGCGATTATGGCTGCCTGAGCTTTCACGAGACGAAAAACCTGACCATGGGCGAAGGCGGCGCCCTGCTTTTTCAGGCGGACGAAGCCCTGGAGCGGGCGGAGATCATCCGGGAAAAGGGCACCAACCGCAGCAAATTTTTCCGGGGGCAGGTGGACAAATATTCCTGGATGGACTACGGCTCCTCGTACCTGCCCAGTGAATTAAACGCCGCCTACCTGTGGGGTCAGTTTATGGAATGCGAGAAAATCCAGCGGGACCGGATGGAAACCTGGAATTTCTACCACCAGGCGTTCGAGGAACTGGAACAGGCCGGATACGTCAGCCGCCCGGTCATCCCGCCCTACGCCGAACACAACGCCCATATGTATTACTTAAAGCTGGCCGACCTTGCGACGCGCACCCGCTTTATTTCTTATCTGAAAGAACAGGGCGTCATGGCCGTCTTTCACTATGTGCCCCTGCACAATTCCGTGGCCGGGAAAAAATTTGGCCGGTTTTTCGGCGAGGACAAATACACCACCAAAGAGAGCGAACGGCTGGCGCGTCTGCCCCTTTACTACGGCATCGGCCAGGAAAACCGGGAAAAAGTTGTGGAAGCCGTGAAAAGCTTTTTCCGGAAAAACTAACCCAAGGTATAGACCAGCGCCCCGCAGATGATCAGGATATTTCCCAGGATCTTTCTGCGGGTGACCCGTTCTTTTAAAACCAGGCAGGACAAAAGCATCACGAACACATAGCACATGGAGTCGATCACCGACCCATACTTCACGTCAATCTTGGTATAACACCAGGTATTCAAAAACAAGATCCCAAAATACATGGCATAGGACGTAATCACCCGCCAGTTCAGATAATCCCCGAACAGCCAGTCATAGGTCCGGTTGGCGCTCTGTTTCAGCAAAATCTGGGAAACCGCCGCAAAAAAAGTCCCGGCCAACATAATCAGCAAATATATTTTATTCATAAGACACCACCACCACTCCCACAAATACCAGCACAAGCCCCAAAATATTCAGAAGGCTTAAATGCTCGCCAAAAATCGCCACCGCCCAGAGCTGCCCCCAGATCAGATACACCGACTTGTTGGCGTAGGCGACGCTTAGCTCAAACTTCTTAATCACCTGCTGCCAGGCCAGGGCGTAAATGCCGCAGTTGAGAAGCATCAAAAAGGCAAATATGTAGAACCACTTGGCATGCAGGCCTTCTTTGTTCAGCTGCATGGAAGCGGCCTTGGAAAATACCGTTGTAAAAGAAAACAGCAAAATATTTAAGTGTAATCTTATATAATCCAATGGCGCAGGCTTATTCATTCCCCTCTCCCCCCTTTTCCTGCCCGTTCGTTTAAGCGGCGCAGCGTTTCGTCCCCGATCCAGATGCAGGACTGCGCCGCATCGTAAACTTTCTGGAATTTCTCCTGGGTCTCGGCCCGGGCGATCACGTGGCCGATCCGGTTGGTTCCATTTTTCATGGCTTCCACCTCGTGGCCCGCCGGATAATCCACAACAATCTGCGCGCCCGCCTGCCGCAGACGGTTCAGCCCCGCCTCGTCTATCCTGGAAATCACGCCGTTCACCGGGCTCATCAGCAGCCGCCCCTCGCAGGGCGTACAGGCGGACGCAGGCGGCGCCGGAAAATCCACCGGCTCTCCCAGCGCGTTGGCAATGATTTTTTCATAAAAAGAAAATCCGTAATGGAGAAAAATCAGCTCCGGGATGCAGGTGGCTCCCGTTCGGCCGCCAATCTCCAAAATCCAGACCTTCTCCCCGTCTGTCAATACGTCGGCGTTCACCGGACAGGCGTCCAGTCCCGTGGCCTCTGCCGCCAGCTGCATCTGCCGATAAATTTCCCTTAGAAGCTTCGGAGACGCCCGATAGGGAAAGCGGTGTCCCGCCGGCGCCGCCGCCTTGTCGCTGCGAAACATGTATTTCTCATGGGGAGCGAAAAACGTCAGCCGCCCGTCTTTCACAAAACCGTCCACGCCGATCTCATGGGCTTTTACAAACGCCTCGGCCAGCGCATAGCCCTTTTGCGACACTTTCATGGCATCCCAAAAAGCCGCTTCCAGCTGCCCTTCCTCTTTCACAATCGTCACGCCCCGGCTGCCGGAGCTGTCCACGGCTTTTACCGCCAGCGGATAGCCCAGACGCCGCGCCGCCTGCCGCGCCTGCGCCGGAGACGATATTTTCTCAAAGGGGGGCGTACAGACGCCGCCCCGGCAAAAAGCCTCCTTCATCCGCCATTTATCCGTCACATTTTCGGCCGCCGACAGACGCAGTCCATAAAACCCCATGCGCTCACACACATAGCCGATGGCCGCCACCGCCACGTCCGTGCCCGAGGTGCAGACGCCGTCGATTTTTTCCCGCCGGGCCGCTTCCAGGATGCCCGCCCGGTCCCGGGTGTCCAGAAAAAGCGCCTGGTCCGCCAGCGCAAACCCCGGATAATCCCCCGGGCAGCTGACCGCAATGGTAAAATGCCCCATTTCCTTCGCCTGCCGAATCAGCGGCGCCTGGTAAACGCCCGCGCCCAAAATCATTAATTTCTTCATGTTCTTTTTTCGTCCGCGCTTTCTTTGATATTCACCGTCTCCCGCACAATGTACTGGGGCGTGTGGTTTAGGGTCAGCAGCATTTTCCCCAGGTATTCCCCCATAATGCCCAGCGCCATCAGAACCAGGCCGAAGAATGTCACCATGATGCAGATGATCGACGCCCACCCCACCGGAATGTTGGGAGAAATCAGCTTCTTAATCACAATGACCGCCGCCGCGATAAATCCGCCCAGGGCGGACAGCATCCCCAGCGCCGAGGAAATCCGCAGGGGAATCACTGAGTAATTCCAGTAGGCCAGCCACAGGCGCACCAGCTTGCGCAGGGTGTAATTGGAAGAGCCCGACTCCCTTTTGAAATGCTCCACCGTCACGTTCCCGATGTTGTGAGTGGTGCGGTAAAAAATCCCGTCGATATACGGATTGTAGCTGGTGTATTTGACCGCCTCCCGCTGCACCGCCCGCGTGATGATCCAAAAATTGCTGGACAAAATCTCTTTGGGGCGGCCCAGCAGGATTCTGGAGGAAACTTCGTTGAGCTTGCTGGAGAGATTTTTCAAAAAGGAATTTTTCTTGCGGGGATACACGCCGTAAACCAGATCGTAGCCCTCCTCAATCTTGGCAATCAGCTTGAAAATCTGGGAAGGATGGGTCTGCATATCGTCGTCCATGCCCAGGATATAGTCCCCCTCGGCATAGGCCAGCGCCGCCATCAACGCATTGTGCTGCCCGAAGTTGCGCAGCAGATCCACGCCTTTGACGTTCTCCCGCCGCTGGGCCAGCGCGCGGATTGCGCCGAAGGTCCCGTCCTTGGAATGGTCGTTGACCAGCACAAATTCACAGTCGTAGCCTGGATTTTTCGCAAATTCCTCCGTCACCAGATCCACCACTTTGCCGATGGTGGCCTGGGAATTGTAACAGGGTATCACAACCGACACGAACATGACGCTCCCCCTTCCTCCATGAGAAAATCATAAAAAAGCGGCGCGCCTCCTGTGTGCAGAAATAAAACATTTGCGTCCTTGATGGAATTTTCCATAAGATACTGCTCCATGCCCCAGAACGCCTTGCCTGTGTAGGTGGGGTCCAGAGGCAGGGAATTTTCCACAAACTGGCGGCGGATGCATTCCTTTATGCGCCGGTCGTATTTGCCGTAGCCGCCCAGCAGGTACCCGTCTTCCAGGAAAATATGCGCCTGCAGGTCATCCGGCAGGGGAAGCTTTTTATTTTCCAGATATTGCCCCACGGCCCTGCCGATGATCCGGCTGCCCCGCTCACGCTCCCTGGAAACGGAAATCCCGATGATTTTCTTTTTGCCGCCCGTCAAAAGATTGCCCGCAAGCAGCCCGCTTTGTGTGGCGCCGGTGCCTGACGGCGTAAAAATATAGTCAAAGGAGATCCCCAGCTCTTTTTCCTGGCGCAAAATCTCCTGATACGCCTGGGCATACGCCTCTACGGGAACGCCCTCCCGGCCTTCCCCCCATTTATTTCCGTAGATATAATAGGGATTTTTGCCCTCGCGCTTCAGCCGCCCAAGCAGCGCTTCCACCCCGTCGGCCACCGCGTCTTTTTGGCAGGGAATTACCTCCGTCTTAAGCCACCCCATCAGCCGGCTGTTGTTGGAAGGCTTCTGCTCTCTTTCCACGCTTGTGCAGAGCATGTAGCAGGGAATCCCTTTCTGGGCGCAGATATTCCCCAACACCCGGCACAGATTGGAACGCCGGTCCCCGTAGATCACCATGCAGTCGCAGCCCTGCAGCCGCATGTCCCGGTAAAACGCCCAGCCAATGCGGACCTTGTTGCCCCCCAGGGAAAAAGGAAGCAGGTCGTCCCGCTTCACAAAAAGCCGCAGGCCGTTTTCCCGGGGGAAATTTATTTCGTATAACGGTGTATTCATCCTAATTCCTTCTCTTGTGCGTTTTTCCATTTGTCCATAGGTTCGATTATATTCCATTTGACGCAAAAACGCAACCGCCTTGCCCGTTGTGA
Source organism: uncultured Lachnospiraceae bacterium (assembly GCA_948444865.1). Lineage (GTDB taxonomy): Bacteria > Bacillota > Clostridia > Lachnospirales > Lachnospiraceae > MGBC164599. The sequence continues at coordinate 716 of CAOJVE010000097.1, read as the reverse complement.
AAAGATATCCAGGCGCGCCCACTAAAATTCGATTGGCCTGTGCGTAAAGATAGGTTATATTATCCATAAGAAACCATATCTTCATAAATAATTCATGCGTTTGTCGATCCGGGGGCCTTTAAAAAAACAATTTACAAACAGAATATTTTATGTTATTCTATAAGAACGATTTAGCAAAACAATAACCAAAACACAAAGACGAAGAGAGTACATCGGCGGATATGCCACAGAGAGATCCCACGAGAAAGCGGTTTGGACGCTTTTTGGCGCTGAGAGGGGATGTATGGATTCCGATGGAATATGGCTTCTGAGCGGCGCACCGAACCGGAAGGGAATCCTATATTTTCCTGACGGCTAGACTGCGACAGGATTCGCCTGTTACAGCGATAGGGTCTATGGACATCCAGGTTCATGCACCCAATAAGGTCTGCACTGTGAGGCGCAGATGAATGGAAGTGGTAACGCGGATTTTTCTCGCCTTCCCCTGTATATGGGGAAGGCGTTTTTGTGTTGAAAAAAAGAAGGAGAAACAATATGAGCAAGGGAAAGTTCTACATGACGACAGCCATCACTTACACTTCCGGCAAACCTCATATCGGCAACACCTATGAGGCCATCCTGGCGGACAGCATCGCCCGGTTTAAGAGGCAGCAGGGCTACGAGGTTTTCTTCCAGACCGGAACCGATGAGCACGGACAGAAAGTGGAGTTAAAGGC
>CAOJVE010000096.1 GCA_948444865.1 uncultured Lachnospiraceae bacterium | reverse complement strand
TAAGATGCGTCGGCGCGTCAGCGTAAAAGCTGATTTGCCGGCGTATTTTAAATTTCATAATAAAACCAATGACAAATGGTGAGAAAAAAGGTATAATTGATATATAATGATACCAGGACTTTTAAAATAGCAGGCAGGAGCAGCCCAATGATTTATAAGCTGGTAATTGTAAACGTCACTTTCTATATTTATGTATTTACCGAGGAAGAAAAGGAGGTGTTTCGGATTTGGTGGCAGTATTTTAAAACAGATACTGATCGATGGCGTATCTCCGTGGTGCTGGCGTTTGTGAAAAACTACGGAATACGGTTTGACTATAAGTGGAGATACGATTTCCGCTTGTCGCCTTATCAGAACTGGCTGTCTTACCGACATTTGAAAAAGGAGCTTGCCCAGAGGGGCTTCGGTCGGGGATAACCGATATATGCAATGTAGTAATGCAAATAATTAATTTAGGAGGATAGTAACAATGAAGAAACTGCAAATCAGAGAACGACTGCTGGTGGGATTTGGGATTGTGATTCTTTTTCTGCTGTTCAGCACAGTCATCGGCTTGACGGCGATAAGGGTCTCCAGGAACAACCTAAATGAACTGGTGGAATATCCAATGACGGCCAACAGCGCGTTCAAATCCTGTATGGTGGAAGTGAACAGAGCGGCCCGCATAGTCCGTGAAATGGCATTGAATCCAGACAAAAGCACATATGCAGATTACAAAGCAGATGTGGAAGAGAGAAAGGCAAGCCTCACAGAGTATATGCAGGAACTCACCGAGTCATACCAGGGCGACCGCTCCCGTCTGGAAGAATTCGAGAGCGCGCTTTCCGAATGGTTTAACGTGGCCGATGAGATCGTAGGGATGATTGAGGCGGGGCAGGACCAGCAGGCGGTCAGCACGATGTTTGAAAAATGCGTGCCGGCTTTAAACGGGCTGGTGGAATTGTCCCAGGATATGGACAAAGAGATCAGCCAGACGCAGAAGTCGGAGATTGAGGACAACATCCGGTACTCCAATTCATCCAGCATTTTCCTGTTTATCAGCGCCATACTCGCCATTATTCTGGCGATTCTTCTGTCGCTGCGCATTACCCGCGGCATTGTAAAACCCATCCAGGAGGTGGAGCAGGCTGCCAACCTCATGTCACAGGGAAATCTGTCTGCGGAGATTGCGTATGAGTCCCAGGACGAGTTGGGGCGGCTGGCAGAGAGCATGCGTTCATCCATGCAAACCCTTTCCAGCTATATCAACCAGATTGACCATATGATGAGTCAGATGGCCGAAGGCAATTTCGTTGTGGAAGCGCAGGAAGAATTTATCGGAGATTTCAGCAACATCCAGAGATCCATGCAGAGCTTTGTGGAGAAGATTTCCCAGGCGCTGGGCCATGTGAGCGTGATTTCCGGCCAGGTTGCCGGCAACTCTGGTCAGATCGCCGACCGTGCGCAGCAGCTGTCCCAGGGCGCTACTGAGCAGGCAAGCTCCGTGGAAGAACTGGCCGCGACTATTAACACCATTTCCGATCAGGTTAAGAGCAACGCGGAAAATGCTAAACAGGCCAGCGACAAGACCACCTACATCAGCGATCAGATTGCAGAGAGCAATATACATATGCAGGAAATGACAAAGGCGATGCAGGACATCAGCAACAGCTCAAAAGAAATCGGCAAGATTGTCAAGACCATCGAGGACATTGCATTCCAGACCAATATTCTGGCTCTGAACGCGGCTGTGGAAGCGGCGCGCGCAGGCGAGGCGGGCAAAGGATTCGCCGTGGTGGCGGACGAAGTGCGCAACCTGGCGTCCAAGAGCGCGGAAGCCTCCAACCAGACCACCATACTCATTGAGAATTCCCTGCGGGTAGTGGAAGCCGGGTCCGACATTGCGGACGCTACGGCGCAGTCTCTGGAGAACGTGGTTATAGGGGCCAAGGAGATCACAGAAGCCATCCAGAAGATTTCCGCCGCGTCTGCAGAGCAGTCCAACTCCCTGCTGGAAATCACCCAGGGCGTGGATCAGATCTCCACAGTGGTGCAGTCCGCATCCATCACAGCGGAAGGAAACGCCACCTCCAGCCAGGAGCTGTCCGATCAGGCGGAAGACCTGGAGCGGATCGTGGAACGTTTCAGACTGGAAGAACAGATATAAGAAAAATTGCATAATAAGAATTGCGTAATAAAAAATTCATTCCTGCGTAAAGTTGCGGGAATGAATTTTTTTGAAAAAATAAATTTTTTACAGGCGTTTGGTTTCCCAAAAAGAGAAGACCCTGGCAGGGGAGCTGCCAGGATCTTCAAGGGGAGTATAAATAATTAAATAAGGGGTTATAAATGTAAAAAAAATTTTTTGAAGGGTAAATTTTTTTTACATGGATAATTATAATATAAAAGTAAAAAAAATGCAATACAATTTCTGTAATAATTTTCAGGCTTTTAGAGATAATAGTGCTGTAACATAAATTTCAACGTATCAGGAGGAAATGATTATGTCTAAAAACTATGAAAATCAGAACGAGAACGCCAATAACAGCAGCCAGAACAACGCAGGCAGTAATAAGAACGCTCAGGACTGCCATAGAAACAGCAATGCGGAGAATAAAACTCAGAATAAAAACCAGAACAAGAACCAGAACAAAAATGTAACCAGCTCCAGCCAGGATTCTTCCAACGAGAGCTTCGGCGCTGAATATTAGGATTTAGATAGGGACAAGCCGCCGCGTCTTTTCAAAAGATGCGGCGACTTTTTCATTATGTAGGAAGCTTTCTTTTCTGTACGATGAAATAATCCGGGCGGCAGGGGAACGCGCCGCCGCCGCTGCGAATATACTACATATGAAAATAAAATTAGAAAAGGTGGAATTATGTCTCGATTGGAAACCATTTCCCCGGAAACGCTCGACGGCTGCGTGGAGCGGGGAGAGGGGATTATTATAGATCTGCGCGCGCCCGAGGAATACGAAAAGTCTCATATTAAAGGGGCGGTGAACGTGCCCTATGAGGAGGCCGACCGGCTGAAATTTTATCCGAAAGACCAGCCGATGGTCCTGTACTGCGATCGGGGCGGGGCCAGCCTGTCCGTGGCTAGGGATCTGGCCGAAAAAGGCTTTCGCACCCGCTCCGTAATCGGCGGGATGAAAACATATAAAGGTAAAAACCTTGTGTTTTCACAAAAATAAGAGTATTATAAAGTGGTAGACAATAAGGTAGCTATTATAGTCTGATTATTTTGAATATACTTGTAATAGACTGAATAGTTACCTTGTTTGCAGAGCGTTTCAATGGGCAGTTTTTTAAGTGAGGATAGGTGAACCAAGGATGGAAAAATGGGAATTAATAGTGCCGTGTCATTTCGGGCTGGAGGCAGTGCTGAAGAGGGAAATTACGGAATTGGGCTACCAGATCAGCCGTGTGCAGGATGGGAAGGTTTTCTTCTGGGGGGACGCCAGAGCGGTGGCGGACGCCAATATTTTTCTGCGCACAGCGGAGCGGATTATGATAAAGGTTGGGAGCGTGCATGCGGAGAGTTTTGAGGAGCTTTATGAGGGCGTGCGCAGGCTGCGCTGGGATAAATTCATCCCCAGGGACGGAAAGTTCTGGGTGACGAAGGCGAATTCCGTCCGCAGTAAGCTGTTCAGCCCTTCGGATATCCAGTCGATTGCCAAAAAAGCGGTGGTGGACAGGCTGAGGCGCGTATATGGCCTGCGCTGGTTTCCGGAAGATGGGGCTTCCTATCCCATTCGGGTGTCCATCATAGACGATGAAGCGCTCATCGGTCTGGATACCACAGGCATTTCCCTGCACAAGCGGGGCTACCGGAAGTTTACCGTGAAGGCGCCGCTTTCGGAAACGCTGGCCGCGGCTCTTTTGATGCTCACCCCATGGAAAAGCGACCGGATTCTGGTGGACCCATTCTGCGGAGGCGGGACCTTTCCCATCGAGGCGGCTATGATCGCGGCCAACCAGGCCCCGGGGAGGATGCGGCCTTTCCAGGCGCAGGAGTGGCTGAATGTGATTGGGAAAAAATGCTGGCAGGATGCCCGGGAGGAGGCCGACGACCTGGTGGACAGGCGGATCGACGTGGATATACAGGGGTACGATCTGGACCCGAAATGCGTCCACTACGCCCATGAAAACGCCAAGCTGGCCGGCGTGGATTCCATGATCCATTTCCAGCAAAGGCCCTTAAGCCAGCTGAGCCATTCCAGAAAGTACGGATTTTTAATCGGCAACCCGCCTTACGGGGAACGGTTGGATGAGCAGGAGAATCTGGAGGCTTTGTACGGGGAAATCGGCGATGTCTACAGCAGGCTGGACAGCTGGTCTATGTATCTGCTTACGGCCTATAAAAACGCGGAAAAGGCCATCGGCAGAAAAGCGGACAAGAACCGGAAGGTTTATAACGGAATGCTGAAAGCCTATTTTTACCAGTATCTGGGCCCTGCGCCCCACCGGGGCAACAAGCAGGACCGTATGGTTCTGGCCTGACGGCGGCGGTTGAGATTTTACATTCAGGGAGGCTAAAATGAGCGGTATATGGATCTTAGGTGGGACAATACTTGTACTTATTCTTGCATATATAACATACGGGTCCTGGCTGGCCAAGCAGTGGGGAGCAGAGCCGGACAGGGAAACGCCGGCGAAAGCATTGGGGGACGGGAAGGATTACGTCCCGGCAAAGGCCCCGCTGCTGCTGGGGCATCATTTTTCTTCCATTGTAAGCGTAGGGGCCATTGCCGGCCCCATACAGGCGGCGGTTTTCGGCTGGGTTCCGGTTCTTTTGTGGATTGTCCTGGGCGGCGTGTTTTTCGGGGCGGCGCAGGATTTTGCCGCGCTGTTTGCGTCGGCGCGCCATAAGGGGCAGTCGCTGGGGCAGGTCATGGAGGAGAACGTGGGGCGGCGGGCGAAGATGTGCTTCACCGTATTGGCCTGGCTGACGACGGTTCTTATGGTGGCGGCGTTTATGGACATCGTGGCCAGAAACTTTACCGGGATTATCCCCGGAGGCGGCGAAACCATCCAGAACGCGGCCAACGGCGCGGTGGCCATGACTTCCATGCTGTTCATACCGCTGGCGGTCTGCTTCGGGTTCATCAACCGCACCGGCGCGCCTCTGGCGGTGACGACGGTCATCGGCCTGCTTATGCTGGGCGGCTGCGTGGCGCTGGGGCTTTTCTTTCCCCTGTGCCTTCCGAAAACGGTGTGGCTGGCTGTGATTTCCGTGTATATATTCGCCGCGTCGGTGGCGCCGGTATGGGTTTTGCTGCAGCCGCGGGATTATCTGAACAGCTTTCTTTTTTATCTTATGATGGCGGCGGCCATCGTCGGCATTTTCGTGGCCGACCCCACCGTGCGGCTGGCGCCTTTTACGGGGTGGCGCGTGGACGGCAGGACGCTGTTTCCGTTTTTGTTCGTCACAGTGTCCTGCGGCGCCGTTTCCGGTTATCACAGCCTGGTTGGCTCCGGCATTACCTCCAAGCAGCTGCGCACGGAAAAGGACGCCAAAAGGGTGGGCTACGGCGCCATGCTCCTGGAATGCCTGCTGGCGGTTATCGCGCTGATTGCGGCAGGCTCGCTGGCAAAAGGCGGCGACATTGGCGGCATCGGAACGCCGACTCAGGCGTTTTCAAACGCGCTGGTGAAGTTTTTCTCTGCGCTGGGGCTTGGCGCGCACGGCGAACAGCTGATGAAAACGCTGATTTTGCTGGCGATTTCGGCTCTGGGCCTGACGACGCTGGACACGGCTGTCCGTCTGGGACGGATTTTGTTTCAGGAATTATTTAAAAGAGAAAGCGGAACCAATCGGTTCTTCGGAAATGCGGGGGTCGCCACGTTTTTTACGGTCGGCGCCGCCGCGCTTGTGGGGCTGGTCGGCTACGAAAGGGTATGGGATCTGTTCGGCGCCTGCAGCCAGACGCTGGCCTTTCTGGCTTTTCTGGCGGCGGCCTGCTGGCTTAAGCGGCTGGGGAAAAACCAAAAGATGCTCTATTTGCCCATGCTTTTTATGTTTGCCGCCGCGCTTGGCGCTCTGGGGCTTTCCTTTTACGACAATCTGATGGCGCTGCTTGCCAAGGCGGACAAAAGCTCTTTGATGACGCTGGGCGTTCAAAACGTGCTGATCGCGCCGGTTTTTGCGCTGGCCCTCGTGACGGCGTTCGACGGGGTCCGCGCGCTGTTCGGCAGGCAGAAGCCCTAGAGGCGTTTTTTTTGAAACAGGGGGGATGAAAGTGAAAAAGTTAATTTTTGCCACGTCTAATAAGGAGAAGATGCGGGAAATCCGGGAAATCATGGCGGATGCGGATTATGAGATTTTATCCATGGCGGAGGCCGGCGTTTTCGTGGACGCAAAGGAGAATGGGACAACCTTTGAGGAGAATGCGCGGATCAAGGCGCAGGCAGTCCATGACATCAGCCACACGCTGGTGTTGGCCGACGATTCCGGCCTGGAGATTGATTATCTGAATAAGGAGCCGGGCATTCTCTCCGCCCGCTACATGGGGGAGAACACTTCCTATGAGGTGAAAAACGCTCGTTTGCTGGAGCGTCTGCAAGGCGTGCCCATGGAGCGGCGCACAGCCCGCTTTGTCTGCGCGGTGGCGGCGGTGATGGAAGACGGGCGCTGCGTGACGGTGCGGGAGACAATGGAGGGCTATATTGGCTACGAAGCAAAAGGGGAGAACGGATTTGGGTACGACCCGATCTTCTACATGGACCCAGAGGGGCCGTCCAACTCCCAGCTTTCGATGGAAGAGAAGAACCGTTTGAGCCACAGAGGAAAGGCGCTTAAAGCGATGAAAAAGGAATTGTTATGAAAGTATTAGTGGTCAGTGATACCCATGGCAAGGACGAGAATCTGGAAAAAGTCCTGGAAAAAGTCAGGCCCATCGACGCGCTGATTCATTGCGGCGACGTGGAGGGACGGGAGGATTATATTGCGGCGCTGGCGGAATGTCCAGTCTACATGGTGGCGGGGAACAATGACTTTTTCACGGATCTGGAACGGGAGATCGAGGTGGACATGGGCGGCCACAGGCTTATGATCACCCATGGGCATTATTATGGGGTGAACATGGATTTAAGCATGCTCATGGATGAGGCCAGGTCCCGGAAGAAAGACATTGTGTTCTTTGGCCACACCCACAAGCCGGCGCTCGTCCGCCATGGAGCGGTGACGGCGGTTAACCCGGGCAGTCTGTCGTATCCCAGGCAGGAGGGGCGAAAGCCCAGCTATGCGATCATGGAGATCGACCGCCGGGGCGAGGCGCATTTTACCATCAACTACCTAACGTGAAAATCCGGCCGGCGGACATGCATAAGAATAAGGCGTCTGTAAATTGCGAAGAACAGTTTACAGACGTTTTTTTATTTTATTAGGAAATTCCATTGGAGTCGCCCATAAGATAAAAAGCCCTCCGGGCGGGATCGCACTGTGGCGGGAAGGAATGGTGTACCCAAAAGGCAACCCCGTTCCAGTCGGAAAATCCTGCGCGGCAGGATTCTTTTTGCATATAAATTCCAACGGATTATATTAATATGGAAATGTTTAGTCCACACAACAATTATTTTCGGAAAAGGCAGCCAGCGATATAAGGAGAAAAGTATGGGAAAAGTAAATGAAACCTGTGGCAATCTTATAAATAACCTGGAAAAATATATTTTAGAAAATGAGAATAAAGAGCTTCCCGCTTATATTGAAAAAGTGATTGATGAAATGCAGCAGGAAGCCTTCATGGCCGGATATCAGTACGCGATTGAGGTCTTGAATGAAAGTATGGTAAAAAAGGATGTTTAGGATGGTTCGCTTCCAAGGATATCGTTGATAATCTGTTGTATGTGGGCTAAATGCGTTGGCGAAAGTCCTGTCACTTCTATATAATTCCTTGTATCTAATTCCAGCAGAAAATCTGTGCTCACGGAAAAAAATCTGGAAATCCTCACAAGCATCTCAATGGAAGGCAATATATTGTTATTTTCCCAGTTGGAAATGGTCTGCTTTGACACGTCCAGTTTTTCTGCCAGCTGAACCTGATTCAGATTGTGAGACACTCTTAATTCTTTGATTACTTCCCCCAGCATATAATGGATCCTTTCTTGATATTTGCAGTTCTGGAATAAGGCTACTAAATCAGAAATACATTTACAAAATACTATAATATTGTTATAATGGACTAAAACGATTGCGGATATGCATTTCCCAAGTCAGAAATATGAAAAGGAGAACAAAAGATGTAGTTAAAAGATTTTTAATCCAGATGGATGCGGACATCCGCGCGGTGCTGCGCCGGATCGATCAGAATCAAAAAGGGTTTCTAATTGGGGTGGATTCTGCGGGAAAGCTAGATCCTTTTGGCCATGGCGCGGGCCCATCCAGACATGGAGTTTACGGTAAAGCCAAGGTATCTGCCCCAGGAGCTGGCTTACAGCGTGCTGCATGCCCCATCAGAGCATATTTATGACTTCATTCCCAGTCCGCCGCAAAATCTGATTTTATTAAGGGAGCCAACGATTTTGGAGGACATGCTGAAGGATTTTGACGCGGCAGTCACCATGTGGAGCACGGCCTATCTGGACGCGGCCATGATGGGAATTCCCGTTATGCTGATTCGCGGTCTGCCCTCCCAGGAAGTTTTCGACGTGCGCAACCAGCGAATAAAGGAAGCCTTTGACCGTCTGGAAAAGACCGGATGCGTGATCGATTACCGGGAAGCGCTGCAGGGGAAGCTGGAATTTCACTTTGTGGATGAGGATTATCTGAAGGAGGAAGCGGCAAATACAGACCATCCCTGCGCCCCGGAGATTGCGGACGCGCTGAAGGAGATTTACCGCTGGCTGATCATTCCGGGCAGGCGCTTAAGAGACGTTTGCCAGATGGATCTGCAGACATTCCGGGAGCGGCTTTGCGGTCTGCCCACCATAAACGCCCAGGAAAATATTTACCGGAGGCGGCGGAATTTTCTCCGATTATTCAGTGAGAAAATGCAGGCGCTGACGTATCGCAATCGGTGCATGGCAAAACCCTTCCATCTGCAGACTCTGCAAAAATACTGGCATTTCTGTCCGGACAGATATTTCGGCAGAAACCGGGAGAAGATCCTGAAGTTCTGGGTGTATTTTTCCATGTGGAAGATTCTGCAGGATTTCTTTAGGCCCAGGCGGATGGCTGCGGAAACGGACCCCATACGTTTGGATTACTATGTGGACTGGCTGTATAAGAATAAGAGATACCGGCGGATTCTGGCCTTTTACCGGGCGGCGGTTTACTTCCGGCGGGGAGATTATGACCGGGCGGCAAGCGAGTACGCGGCTTATTATCATTGCATCAAAGAGTTGGGCGTGAAGCCGCTGCATAAAGACAGCAGTGTCGTTGTGTCTATTTTCCCCAAGGGCATGAAGTGCGCGGAATTTATGGAAAATCTCTATCGCTCGGTTTGACATTTATCTGCGCACGTATTATTTGCTGAAAGCGCTGGAAAAGGAGGGGCGGACGGAAGAAGAGCGGCAGCAATTCCTGGAATTTTTGGCATGCGCCAAAAAGCCCAAGGCGCGGGCGAAGCTGAATTATTATCTGGCGTGTATGCAGATTGGCGGCTTTACGGATGAAGAAATTGTATGAGACAAAGGAGGAGAAAATGTACAGGAAACCTTATATAATCGCAGAAGCGGGCTGTAACCATATGGGGCGGATGGACGTGGCGAGGGATTTGATCTGGACCGCCGCGACTTTCTGCAAGGCGGACGCCATTAAGTTTCAGAAACGCTGTCCCCGGGAGTTGCTGACGCGGGAACAGTACAACGCGCCGCATCCCAACCCGGCCAACGCATACGGGGATACATACGGCGCCCACCGGGAATTTTTGGAGCTTGACGCCGGGCAGCACGCCCAGTTGAAAGCCTGGTGTGAGGAAGCGGGCATTACCTATTCCACTTCCGTGTGGGATTTGACCAGCGCCAAAGAGATTGCCGCTCTTCGGCCTGCATTCATAAAGATTCCCTCCGCCTGCAACAACCACTTTGAAATGCTTCAGTGGCTTTGTGACCATTACGAAGGGGAGATTCAGCTGTCTTTCGGCATGACCACCCATGAAGAGGAAGAGCAGATTGTCCAGCTGTTTGAGAAAAACGGCCGGGCCAAGGATTTGATCCTGTTTAGCTGCACGTCCGGTTATCCGGTGCCTTTTAAGGACGTGGCCCTGTTGGAGATTACCCGGATGCGCAAATCTTACGAAAGCCGTGTGAAAGCCATCGGATTTTCCGGGCACCATCTGGGGATTTCCGTGGATATAGCCGCCTATACCCTGGGCGCCAGCGTGATTGAGCGGCATTATACGCTGGACAGAACATGGAAAGGCACCGACCACGTGGCGTCCCTGGAGCCGGACGGAGTCCGCAGGCTGGCGCGCAATCTCCACGCGGTTCATGACGCGCTGGCTTTTAAGGCCTGCGAGATTCTGCCCATTGAGCAGGCGCAGCGGGACAAGCTGAAATATAAAAAAGCATAGAAATTTTACCTGGAAAGGAATATAGGGATGATTCAGAATCAATACACAGCTTTCATTCCAGTGCGGGAGGGAAGCAAGTCCATTCAATTAAAAAACATCCGGCTCATTGCCGGGAAACCTCTGGTGTGCTGGGCCATTGAAGCGGCCTGCGGCTGCGGCGCCATCCGCAAGGTGTGCGTCAGTACGGATGGGGAATCCATCCGCCGGTGCGTAAAAGAACACATGAACGAGTTTTCCCATCCAGAGAAAATCCGGTTTGTGGACCGGGACCCGGCCACGGCTTCCGATACGGCCTCCACGGAATCCGCCATGGCTGACTTTGCCCTGAAAGAGCATTTTCGGCATATTGTTTTGATTC
>CAOJVE010000095.1 GCA_948444865.1 uncultured Lachnospiraceae bacterium | reverse complement strand
GAACTGAACAAGCAGCTGGCACAGATGTTAAAAGGCGGCGTGATCATGGATGTGACGACGCCGGAGCAGGCGAAGATCGCCCAGAGCGCGGGGGCCTGCGCGGTGATGGCGCTGGAGCGCATTCCGGCGGACATCCGCGCGGCGGGAGGCGTCTCACGGATGAGCGATCCGAAAATGATCCGGGGAATCCAGGAGGCGGTTTCCATTCCGGTGATGGCCAAGTGCCGGATTGGGCATTTTGTGGAGGCGCAGGTGTTGGAAGCCATTGAGATTGACTACATTGACGAGAGCGAGGTGCTGTCTCCGGCGGATGACGTTTATCACATCGACAAGCGAAAATTCCTTGTGCCCTTCGTCTGCGGAGCCAGGGATTTAGGCGAGGCGCTGCGCCGCATCGGGGAGGGAGCGTCTATGATTCGGACCAAAGGCGAGCCGGGAACCGGGGACGTGGTGCAGGCCGTGCGCCATATGCGGGCCATGAACGGGGAAATCCGCCGCGTGCAGAACCTGCGGGAAGATGAAATCCCGGAGGCGGCCAAGCGGCTGCAGGTTCCGGTGGATTTGCTGGAATATGTGCACAGCCATGGCAGGCTTCCGGTGGTCAATTTCGCAGCGGGAGGCGTGGCCACTCCGGCGGATGCGGCGCTGATGATGCAGCTGGGAGCGGAAGGCGTGTTTGTGGGCTCAGGCATTTTCAAATCGGGTAATCCGGCCAAACGCGCCCAGGCCATTGTGCAGGCGGTGAGCAACTATACAGATGCAAAATTAATCGCCCGGCTTTCCGAGGATCTGGGGGAAGCCATGGTGGGGATTAATGAGCAGGAGATTCAGCTTTTGATGGCGGAGCGGGGCAAGTAAAATGGGTGAGACAACCGTAGGGATTCTGGCGGTGCAGGGTGCGTTCGCGGAACATGAATGCGCGCTTTGCGCGCTGGGAGTCCGCCATTTTCAGATTCGTCAGAAAAGAGATCTGCAAAGGCCCATGGATGCGCTGATTCTCCCCGGAGGGGAGAGCACGGTGATGGGAAAGCTGCTGCGTGAACTGGATTTATTTAAAGAAATCCGCCGCCGGATTCTGCATGGACTGCCGGTGATGGGAACCTGCGCCGGGCTGATTTTGCTGGCGCGGGAAGTGGAAGGGGATTCTGCGTATCTGGGCACCATGGATATCCGGGTGAAGCGAAACGCCTATGGAAGGCAGCTGGGCAGCTTTTATACAGAGCAGGATTTCAAGGGGGTGGGGCGGGTTCCCATGCCCTTTATCCGTGCGCCGTACATCATGAAAGTTTCGGGCCAGGGGGAGATTTTGGCGAAAGCCGACGAAAAAATCGTCGCCGCCCGTCAGGGCCGTCAACTGGCTCTGGCCTTTCACCCGGAGGTGTCCGGGGATTTGCGGATTCACCAGTATTTTTTGGAAAAACTAGTTGACAAGTAGGTAATATAGGAATATAATCGTATCAATTCCTACAAAACATACAAAAATGATAGGAAAAAAATACGGATGAAGTGAGGGAATGGATATGAGTGAGAAAATTAGACGGGAAGACAGAAAATTTAAGTTTGAGACATTACAGCTGCACGTAGGGCAGGAGACGGCCGACCCGGTGACGGATGCAAGAGCGGTGCCCATTTACCAGACGTCTTCCTACGTATTTCGCAATTGTGACCATGCGGCGGCGCGCTTTGATTTGTCGGATGAGGGGAATATCTACGGGCGTCTGACCAACCCCACGGAGGACGTGTTTGAGAAACGGATGGCGGCTCTGGAAGGAGGCGCGGCGGCTCTGGCAGTGGCTTCCGGTGCGGCGGCCATCGCTTATACAATTCAGAATCTGGCCCAGAGCGGCGATCACATTGTGTCCGCCAAGAATATTTACGGCGGCACCTATAACGTGCTGGCGCATACATTCCCGGAATATGGAATCCAGACGACATTTGTGAACATTTTCAATTACGAGGAAGTGGAAGCGGCCATTCAGGAACGCACAAAGGCTATTTTTATTGAGACTCTGGGAAATCCCAATTCAGATGTGGTGGACATTGAGGCCATAGCGAAGATTGCGCATAAGCATCGGATTCCTCTTGTGGTGGACAATACATTTGCAACGCCGTATCTGGTGCGGCCCATTGAATATGGGGCGGACATTGTGGTGCATTCGGCCACGAAATTTATCGGGGGCCACGGGACCACGCTGGGCGGCGTGATTGTGGACAGCGGAAAATTCGACTGGGAGGCTTCCGGGAAATTCGCTTCCCTGACAGAACCCAACCCCAGCTATCACGGCGTGAGCTTTACCCAGGTGGCCGGTCCGGCGGCGTTTGTGACGAAAATCCGCGCCATTTTGCTCAGGGATACGGGGGCGTCGCTTTCTCCATTCCATGCGTTTATTTTCCTTCAGGGATTGGAAACGCTGTCTTTGCGGGTGGAACGCCATGTGGAAAATGCGCTGAAAGTGGTAAAATATCTTCACAGCCATCCCCAGGTGGAAGAGGTTCACCATCCGTCGGTGACCAGGGACGCTTCCCAGAAAGAATTATATAAGAAATATTTCCCCAATGGCGGCGGCTCTATTTTCACCTTCGAGATCAAGGGGGATGCGCAAAAAGCGAAAGACTTCATTGATAACCTGGAACTGTTTTCCCTGCTGGCCAATGTGGCGGACGTAAAATCCCTTGTCATCCACCCAGCCACCACCACACACAGCCAGTGCACAGAGGAAGAATTGCTGGACCAGGGCATTAAACCCAATACCATCCGTCTGTCTATCGGCACGGAAAATATCGACGACATTATTCAGGACTTGGAGGAAGCCTTTAAGGCAGTGTGTTAGAGGGATTATGAAATTTTCAAAAAAATGCAGGTACGGCCTGCGGGCGTTGATTGATTTGTCGGCCAATTCCGGCAGTGAACATATTGTTTTGGGCAGTATCGCGCAGCGAAACGGCATTTCGCCGCAGTATTTGGAGCAGGTGTTCGCAAGCCTTCGGCGGGCGGGAATTGTGAAAGGAATTAAGGGATCTCAGGGCGGCTATCGTCTGAATGCGGATCCCAAAGAAATTACAGTGGCGGCGATTCTGGAAGCGCTGGACGGCAGCTATCAAATTGAGGATGAGGAGGCGCCGGCGGACAGTCATGGCCATGGCATTGCGGCAAGCATCCAGGAGCTGGTCATTGACCAGGTAAACGCGCAGATGGACCAACTGCTAAAAGGCATTACGCTGGATGATTTAAAGAAACGGTATCTGGATTATAAAGAATACAGCCAGGATATGTATTATATTTAAGGCGCTTTTCGCCCCTGTTTATCCGCCTTTTTGGGTGGATTTCAGGGGCTTTTTTCTTTCATGAAAGGGCCAGAGAATGATAGACGGCGCCGTCCAGGCTTTTCCATAGGGCTTCCTTTTCGGTGAGGGTCATATAGCCGTGCGCGCTTCCTTCCTTTGGGATGGATACGGAGCCTGGGTTCAGATAGAGCTGTCCCTCGCCAAAGGATTCCCATGCGGGAATATGTGTATGGCCGTGCAGCAGGATATCCCCGGGCTGCAGAGGCGGAAGGCACGCTTTGTTAAAGCGGTGGCCGTGGGTGGCGTAAATCATCCGGTTTCCCACGCAGAGGATACAGTAGTCCGCCAGAATGGGAAAATCAAGAACCATCTGATCCACTTCCGTGTCGCAATTTCCCCTTACGCATAGAATCCGTTCCTTTTGTTGATTTAGTAATTTAAGAACGGTCTTGGGCGCGTATTCTTTTGGCAAATCGTTTCGTGGCCCGTGGTACAGGATGTCGCCTAGAAGCAGCAGCTTATCCGCCTGTTCCCGGAAAAAAGCGTCCAGCATTTCTTTGCAGTAGAAGGCGGACCCGTGGATGTCGGATGCAATCATGAATTTCATAGTATTTTATCTCCAATCTTTTTTGATGATTTCCATATGGATATGTGATGGTATCGGACGCTCAAAAGCAGCAGCATAAGAAGCAGGCTGAAATTATAGCAATAATACACAACCCGCATGTCCGGCCACAGGGGCAGCAGCGTCCGGCACCAGGCGATGCGGAACAGGCAGTAGCAGACGATGGAGCAGAACAAGGGATATTCAATATGGCCCAGGCCTTTCAGTCCGCCAATGTATACCTGATCCACCGCATACAGGAAATACCAGGGCAGGACGTGCCGGATCGCCTCTTGTCCATAAGCCAGGATTCCCGGATCTTTCGTAAAGCACAGCAAAATATATCTGGAGCCGGCCACCAGCAGCAGGCTGGCCGGCAGCGTGCATCCCACGGCGATGGCGACGCTGGTGCGCATGGCCTGTCGTATCCGGTCCGTGCGACCGGCGCCCAGATTTTGCCCGATGAATCCGGTCAGGGCGATGCCGTAAGAAAAAGCCGGATAATAGAGGAAACCTTCCACTTTAGCGTAGATGGTCATGCCCGCGATGGCGTCCGCGCCGAATTGGTTGATGCTCACCTGGATAATCAGGGAAGAAATGCTCATAAATACAGCCTGCAAACCGGACGCGGCGCCCAGATGAAGGATTTCCTTCAGTTCCTTCAGCGGCAGCAAAGTCTGGCGAAAATCTGGCCGGTAGGCGTTATCCAGCGTATACAGTTTCCACAGAATCAGGACAGCCATAACCCATTGGGCGAGGACCGTGGCGGCGGCGGCCCCCGCAAGTCCCAGAGAGAACCGGATCACCAGCGCCAAATCCAGCAGGATATTCAGCAGCGACGAAAATGCCAGGTAGACGAGCGGGGACTTCGTATTGCCCATGGATCGCAGGATGGCTGTGCCCGTATTGGAAACCAGCTGGGGCGTCATCCCCAGAAAGCAGATGCGCAGATACCAGGCGGCTCCATCCAGAACCGGATGGGGGCAGCGCAGCCAGATAAGGAATGTTTCCGCCTGGAAAATCCCTATGGCGGTAAACGCAATTCCGGTGAAAACGCACAGCAGAATCATGGTCTGTATGGTCCGCTTCAGCTTGGGATAGTCGTAGGAGCCGAAAAGCCGTGCGGTGACATAGCTGATTCCGGTGGAAAAGCCGATGAAAAAATTTACGATAACCGACAGAATCAGTCCGGCCACGCCAGCGGCGGAAAGCCCGTACGCGCCTCCGAAATGGCCCACAATCATGCAGTCTGCGATGCTGTAAAACTGCTGCATAATCTGGGACAGCAGAATCGGCGCGGTGAAAAGCAGTAAAGTCCGGCCGATAGGGCCTTTTTCCATATGGATTTCTGTGCTTTTGGATGTTCTGCGCATATACGCCTCCTGGTCTTTTGAAGATTCTGACCACAGTATAGCGCAAAAGCACGGGCGCGGATATTTTCTGTTTTTTATATATATTTCATAAAAATTCGTTATGGCGGTTCCACGAAGCGTCCCTGTGCACAGCCGCCTGCAGAAATTCCAGAAAGGACTTCTCCTGTGCGTTTAAAGGGCGGGAACCGGGCCGCACATAGCCGAAGGACACTTTGTCCTGGAAGCCATTCACGGTAATCCGGCCGAAATCGTACTGGCGGAACGCATCTTTTAACCAGAAGCTTCCCAGGTTGCACAGGTCTGTGCGCTCCAGCATGGAAATCATCATGTGGCTGCTGTTGGTCTTCACAATCTGATGAAAATGGATGTCGCACAGCAGATCTTCCACGGCGAAGAAGTCGTCTTCCAGTTGGATGAAACGAAGTTCGGATAACTGTTTTGGCTCGATGGCGCAGGCGCCGTACAGCGGATGGTTTTGGCCCACATAGAGAACCAGATCCGCCGTGCACAGAGGGGTAAATTCCAGCCGCCTGTGTTTGAGCATCTGAAACAGGGCCGGCGTTTTATGTTCCGGCACGAATAAAAATCCCAGGTCATATGCCTGTTCAAAAATAAGCGTCAGCATGTCTTCGGTTTTGCATTCTGTATACTGAAGGAAAATCTCCCCTCCCGGATGCTTTTGGTAAAAATCGGCCAGCAGGGCTGTCATATGGCTGCTGGAGTTGGCGGCGATGCGCAGGCTGGGGTGGGCGTTTTCCTTGCAGGCGGAGAAAATAAACGCCGTATTTTTCAGCGCGTTCACCGCATATGGGTAAATCCTGCGTCCCTCCTTCGTAAGCTCCACCCCACGGGCTTTCCGGTTGAACAGGGTCACGCCCAGTTCCGTTTCCAGAGATTTGATAATCATGCTCACATGGGGCTGGGTGGTGTATAATTCCTCCGCCGCTTTCGTCAGGGAGGCGCACTTGGCGCAGACCAAAAAATATTCTAATTGATGGATAGTCATGCAGTCATTATATCGGATTGCGCAAGGGCTGTCCATAAAGACAACAGAAAATTTTTCTAAAAAAAATTTTACAGAAATAAACAGGAAAGTTTGTTATAATATATTTTAGAAAATTGCAAAACGGCCATCAGACGCCATGGATTTGGGCAAAACTAACAAAACGGAAGCTTTGATTTGCTCCTTATTTGTTTATCTTGTGCAAACTCTGTCTATGAACCGGGTGTTTCGCAACTATTAGAGAATGTAATTGAGGAAAGGGAGTGTAAAATGAACCCGGAGAAATTCATCCAGAATATTATCGACCAGATAAAGGAAGCGCAGATTAAGTTGGGTTATGCCAAAGAGACGGTGCGCCTGTATTATCCGGCGGAATCTTTGTGCAGGTGGATGGGGCTTGAGGCTATGGAGGCCCGAAAGCTTGCCCAGTTTCTGGCGAAATCTGCCGCTTTTTCGGACACCGTATTGGGAAAATTGGAGTTTGCGGCCCATAAAGGAAGGATTGAGGTGCGGATACCGCCAGAAGGAGCGCAGTATGTGCGCCAGCAGGCGCCGGAGCCGGAATTTCTGAAGGATTTGATCGGATTTTTCGGCGGGCATCCGCACTGCAGTCTGGAAGATATTTGTAGAATTTTTGCGAAATATTCACCGGACTATGTGTGTGAGAAAATGCCAGAAGGCGCGGACTTTGATTATGTTTTGTATTTTCCGGACGGAAGCGTGGACGCCTATTATTATTGCGTCAAAGAGGAGATGGGGCATACCATTTACCATCGTTTTATCAAAGAAGATTATCAGGCGCTGCTTACTTGAAGTCTCATCCCATGGCGCAGCATATTATCCGGGCGTAGGAAAGCGGATGGCGGGTATATTTCCCGGTGGACTGGAGATATTATCTGTAAAGATAACGAATCCGGGAGGAGATGGAAATGTACGGGATTTTAATCGCTTTATTATCCGGCGCGCTGATGAGCGTGCAGGGCGTTTTTAATACACAGGTGACGAAGCAGGCTGGGCTGTGGGTGTCTACGGGCTGGGTGCAGCTGTCAGCCCTTCTTGTCTGTGTGGCGGCGTGGCTTTTCACGGGACGGTCCAATGTGACGGCTCTCTTTCAGACAGAGCCAAAATACACGCTGCTGGGCGGCGTCATCGGCGCGTTTATCACGGTGACGGTGATACAGAGCATGGGCGCCCTGGGGCCGGCCAAGTCTGTGATGCTCATTGTGATTTCCCAGCTGATTGTCGCCTATGTGATTGAGCTGCTGGGGATGTTCGGCGTGGATAAGCAGCCGCTGGAGTGGCGGAAAATCATCGGAATGGCAATCGCCATTGCAGGCGTGGTAATGTTTAAATGGGAGAAATAGCCACCCGGCTATGGACATTTTTCTTTTGAGCCTTTATAATAAAGAAAAAATTGTATTTTTAGGAGGCGCTTAAGAGATGAGTAAGATAGATGAAGTCAGAAGCCAGATGACCCAGGCCATGAAGAATAAGGACAAGCCGAGGAAGGACTCCCTGTCCATGCTGCTGGCCGCTCTGAAAAATAAAGCCATTGACAAACGGGAGGATCTGACCGAGGCGGAGGAGAACGAGGTTATCTTAAAGGAAATCAAGCAGACGCAGGAGACTCTGGACTTAACGCCGGCGGACAGAACGGATATCATTGAGGAGTGCAGGGGACGGATTGCCGTTTACCAGGAATTCGCTCCCAAGATGATGGATGAGGATCAGATTCGGGCGGTGATCGGTGAGGTTCTGAAGGAACTGGGCGTGGATGCGCCTACGAATAAAGACAAAGGCAAAATTATGAAACAGCTGATGCCCCAGGTGAAGGGCAAGGCCGACGGCAAGCTGGTGAATCAGGTGTTGGGCTCTATGATGCAGTAACAACGGTGCGGGGAAATCTTATCCGATGGCGGGAGATTTCCCTGCTTTTTTGTTTTGGTTTATTTTGTGAAAACGGAATCATGTTGTAAAATTCATGGAATCTGCTATAATTTAAAGGAAGGAGTGTGTATGAGCGATACGAAGATACAATGGCATCCAGGGTTTGTAGCTGCCATGAATTTAGAACTTAGGGATTACAGAGATCAACTTATATTTGAAAAAGAATATAATCTGAACACAAAGCCTCTGGAAGTTGATCTGCTGATTATAAAAAAGGATGCTTCCGTTCGGATATCCAACGAGATAGGGGGATTTTTCAAAGGACACAATATTCTGGAATATAAGTCGCCGGAGGATCACTTGGACATAGACGTTTTCTATAAATCGGAAGCATATGCAGGGCTTTATAAATCTTATGGCGGGACGGTGGATGGGATTCGGGCGGATGATATAACCGTGTCTATTATCCGTGACGCCAGGCCAAAGGGGCTTTTTCGACATTTTGAAAACCAGGGTCACAGAATTTTGGTGCGACACGAAGGGATTTACGCTGTAAAAGGCGCGGCGGCATGGTTTCCGACACAGATTATTGTTACAAGTGAACTGGATAAAACGGCGCATATGTGGCTGAAAGCGCTTTCAAAGAAGCTTGGCAAAGAGGAGATTCAGGAGTTATTATACAATGTGAATCGTATGACGGAGAAAACGGATAAAGAGATGGCCAGTTCCGTTTTCGAAGTGAGCGTTCAGGCGAACAGGCAACTGGTTAGAAAGTGGATGGGAGATGATTGTATGTTTGATACGTTGCTGGAGATCATGGAGCCCCGGATTATGGAGGTCATGGAGCCGAAGATGGAAGAACTGCGCAAAAGGAGTAAGTTGGAAGGTCGGGAAGAAGGCCGGGAAGAAGGCCGGGAAGAAGGTCGAATGGAAGCGCGGAAGGAAGGGATTCAAGCGACCATAAAAGCGCTGCGAAATCTAAATCATGAAGATTTGGAGATTAAATCGGCGATTGTGGAACAGTACAACCTTACAGAAGAAATTGCGGATAAATATTTACGGTCTTGTTAAGTTTATGGACAAAGGGGTTGGCAGCCTGTGGCGGCCAGCCCCAATTTTTTTTCAATTTAACAGATTTCCGCCCCCGCAGGCATTTCCCTCTCAGGCGTCACAAGCGCCAGATGACCGTCTGCGTCTTCAGCGCACAGAATCATGCCTTCTGACATTACGCCTGCCAGTTTGGCCGGCTTTAAGTTTGTCAGAACCATGACTTTCTTGCCCACCATTTCTTCCGGCGTATAGTCGGCCTTGATGCCGGATACGATTTGCCGGGTCTGGCTTCCGATGCGCACCTGGGAGCACAGAAGCTTCCGGGATTTTTTCACCGGTTCGCAGGCGATGATCTCGCCCACCTGGAACTGAAGCTTATCGAAGTCGTCTAGGGTGATTTCCGGTTTTGACTCGATGTCCAGACCGGACGCTTCCGGCTGCGCGTCCTCTGTCTTGGGCGGGTGCAGTTTTTCCACTTTTTCCAGAACTTCCTTGATGTCCTGGCGGGCGAACAGGATTTCCGGCTGGTCGGTCACCTTGCCGCCGGAAGGATACAGCCCGAACGCGGTCAGAGTGTCCAGCGCGCGGGGCTGGGCCTGGATTTGTTTCAGGATGCGCTGGGATGTTTCCGGCATGAACGGCTCCAGCAGGGTGGCGCCGATATAGATGCCTTCCACCAGATTGTACAGGACGGTGGAGAGCCGGTCTTTCTTCGTCTCGTCTTTGGCCAGCGCCCAGGGCATGGTTTCGTCGATGTATTTGTTGCACCGTTTGAACAGGGTGAAGATCTCCGTAATGGCGTCGGCTACCCGCAGGCCCTCCATTTTGGCCTCCACCTTGGCCAGCGTGGATGTGGCCACGGCCTTTAGGTCGTCGTCCACCGGTTCGCTTACGCCTGTGTCCGCAATCGCGCCGCCGAAGAACTTGTTGGACATGGAGATGGTGCGGTTTACCAGGTTGCCCAGGGTGTTGGCCAGCTCGGAATTCATCCGCTCCACCATCAGCTCCCAGGTGATTACGCCGTCGTTTTCAAAAGGCATCTCATGCAGCACGAAATAACGCACCGCGTCCACGCCGAAGAAGTCTACCAGCTCGTCGGCGTACAGCACATTTCCCTTGGACTTGCTCATCTTGCCCTCGCCCTGGAGCAGCCACGGATGGCCGAAAATCTGTTTGGGCAGCGGCAGGTCCAGCGCCATCAGGAAAATAGGCCAGTAAATGGTGTGGAAACGGATGATGTCTTTGCCGATTAAATGCAGGTCCGCCGGCCAATTTTTCCGGAACTGTTCCGGCTGCTCGCCGCCGCAGTCGTAGCCGATGCCGGTGATGTAGTTGGTCAGCGCGTCCAGCCACACGTACACCACGTGCTTCGGGTCGAAGTCCACGGGCACGCCCCATGTAAAGGAGGTGCGGGACACGCACAGATCCTGGAGGCCCGGCAGCAGGAAGTTATTCATAATCTCGTTTTTCCGGGAAACGGGCTGGATAAACTCCGGGTGGCTGTTGATGTGCTCGATGAGCCGGTCGGCGTATTTGCTCATTTTAAAGAAATACGCTTCTTCCTTCGCCGGGGCAACTTCGCGGCCGCAGTCCGGGCATTTCCCGTCTTTTAACTGGGATTCGGTGAAAAAGGCTTCGCAGGGGGTGCAGTACAGCCCTTCGTAAT
>CAOJVE010000094.1 GCA_948444865.1 uncultured Lachnospiraceae bacterium | reverse complement strand
CATACATAGAAAAACCACCCTTAAACTTTGGCGAGTAGCAGGGTGGAATTTCTACTTTACTATCAGGTCAACCTACTTGTAGGCGGTTGATTTCTTTTTTATAATATAACATATCCGATAATAGGATTCAAGCGGTTTCTTTCATGAAAATATCCTTGCGTTTGTCGCGCCCGCCCCCGAAAACACAGTTGTGGCAAATGAATATTTATGCTACAATTATAGCATCACTCACCAAAGGAATCGAAGATAAAATGGATAAATTGTCCTTAACAGATATAAAGAAGAAGAACTATGCAGACATCTATCATTTCATATATAAAAATAAAAAGATCTCCAAACAGGCCATCGCCCAAGGTCTGGGGATCAGCCTTCCCACCGTAAACCAGCATTTAAACGCGCTTCTTCAAAACGGCCTCATCGAAAAATCCGGACGGCTGCAGTCGCAGGTGGGACGTAAGGCCACGCTGTACTCCATTCTTCCCCAGGCCCACACGGCCATTGGCGTAGAAATCTTAAGAGACCGCATTGTCATCGCCGCCGTAAATCTGCTGGGCGAGGAGACGGCTTCCCGGCGTTTTCATCTGGAATTTAAGAATGCCAAGGAATATTTCTCGTGCGTCAGCGGATATATTCTGGAGTTCATCGAAGACATACGGCTTCCCCGCCAAACCATCCTGGGCGTTGGGTTCGGCATCCAGGGGCTGGTTTCCTCCGACGGCACGCGGATGATGTATTCCAGGATTCTCGACACCGACGGCATCACCACCCAGACCTTTGAAAATCATCTGAACCTGCCCTGCCTTTTTATCCACGATTCGGAATGCGCCGCCGAAAACACGCTCTGGCATTTCCCGGAGATTCAGGACTCCATTTACCTCTCCCTGGGACGCCACCTGGGAGGCGCCATCATCGTACAGGGAAAGATTCAGCGGGGCCGCACCGGAAAAAGCGGAACCATGGAGCACATGACCCTTTTTCCCAACGGAAAAAAATGCTACTGCGGCCAGCTGGGCTGCGCCGAATGCTATTGTTCGGCGGAAGCGCTTTTGCAGCCCTCGGAAACGCTGCGGACATTTTTCCAGAAAAAAAATGCCGGCGATGAGGCATGCGTACAGCGCTGGCGGCAATACCTGGACTGCCTGGCCATGTTCGTCAACAACCTGCACCTGGTTATCGAGTGCGCCATCATCCTTGGCGGCCACCTGGCCCCCTATATGCAGGAGGCGGACTTCCAATACCTTCACGAAAAAATCCAGACCCTGACCGCTTTCCCGGAAGAAGAGCCCTTTCTTCTCCCCGGCGCGCCTTATCCCAATTCGGTGGCCGTAGGCTCCGCTCTTCAGTTCATACAGGCGTTTCTGGAGCGCATCTGAATCCTTAGAAAACAAAAAGTGGAAGGATCTTCACAAAACCCTTCCACTTATTTCTTAGTCAACAGAGATAATCTCCCTTTTGTTGTAGCTTCCGCAAGCTTTGCAGACTCTGTGTGGCATAACCAGCGCGCCGCACTTGCTGCATTTCGCCAGATTCGGAACTGACATTTTCCAGTTCGCTCTTCTCTTATCTCTTCTTGATTTCGATGATTTATTTTTTGGACAGATCATTTTTACACCTCCTTACATTCACTGAATATGTCGCAAATCGCCGCCATGCGCGGGTCCAGACTTGTCCGGTCACAGCCGCATTCGCCGTGATTCAGATTTGCCCCGCACCGGCTGCAAAGGCCTTTGCAGTCTTCCTGGCACAACACCCGTATGGGCCACTGCACCAGC
Organism: uncultured Lachnospiraceae bacterium; assembly: GCA_948444865.1. GTDB lineage: Bacteria > Bacillota > Clostridia > Lachnospirales > Lachnospiraceae > MGBC164599. The sequence continues at coordinate 9,116 of CAOJVE010000094.1, read as the reverse complement.
AGTTCATTGTACGCCAGCTGCTCCACATCCAGCTCCGTTCCTATGATAAAATTACCCTCATTCAATTCTTGCGCCCGCGCTTCGTCGCTTTCTTTCAGATCCGCCTTCCTATATATATGCAGATCAAAAGGGACGTCCACCTCTTCCAGACATCTTCCGCACGGAATTTTCGCGGATACCTTACAGCTTGCTTCTATTTCGATTACCTGGGCGGCTGTATGGACAATATCCAGCGTAACCGGGCTTTTTTCAAACAGTCTGAAACGCTCTGCCCCGACCTCCATGGTCTCCCGCTCCAAAGGAACTTCCCGGTGCAAAGCCTGTCCATCTGCCGATAGAATCTCTGTTAATTGAATGCGCATAACTCCCTCCTAGAGTGTGTCTTAAAATGCGTTTTGCCAACTGCACGCCGCTATACGGCTTTTTTGCGAAGCGACGCATGCAGATCGTCGGAATGCGTTTTCAGCCAAACTCTAACTACACTTTTAAAATTATACCTATCATCCGCCCGTTTGTCAACTGAAATTTGCAGTCAAAACGACTAAATAACGCATTCCTGCGAAAAACGCCTCACATGCCCGGGAAAAAATGTAGCTCATCCAACACCTTTTCGATCAGCGGGGGGTTTACGTAACTTTCCAGGAACATCCCCGCCACCAGCAGCGCTCCGATGCAAACGCAGAAAAAACCGTACTCCCTTTTCTCCTGCGCCGACCCCCGCTGATTTTTCCAGCAGCGCAGAGAACTCTGGAAGCTTCGCCGGTAAAGCGCCAGGGAGGCCGGCACGTATAGGAGGTATTGGGGGAAAAATAAAACGCCCGCCAGAAACATCCCCTCCACGCCGAATTCCAGCAGCGCCACGGTCAGCGTCGCTCCCATCAGAAAGCCCATCCAGACGCTGGCCGCTACGGAAACCGGCAGGCCGAAAACGGACAGACCGCACAGCATGCACAAAGCGTACACGGCCCCTCGGGTCTTCATCACATATATAAAGTATTCCGGGTTCGCCGGCATGCCTTTGCTCACGCGGGTTAAAAGATACAGCCCCGGCAGGCCGTTTGACTCCAGCTCCGTCTTCCACAGAAAGTTGGGCAGCGCCACGCCCAGCGCGAATCCCAGCACAAACAGGATCTCCATATGATTTTTTTTCAATGCCAAATCACCTCTTATCAGTTTATGGAGATTCCGGTTTTTTAGAACGCGCTTTGATTTGTGGAAATAAAAAAATGGCGCCGGCTCGCAAACATTTCATTTGCAAGCCTGTACCATTTATAATTAAATATGTGCAATAATATCACTTGGCATAATCTATCACACGGCTTTCCCGGATGACATTGACTTTGATCTGTCCCGGATAATCCAATTCCGCTTCAATCTGCTTGGATATATCCCGCGCCAGCAATACCATATCGGCATCGCTGATGTACTCCGGAAGAACCATAACACGAACTTCGCGCCCCGCCTGAATGGCAAAAGATTTTTCTACGCCTTTGAAACTGTTTGTGATGTCTTCCAGTTGTTTGAGGCGATTGGTGTAAGTTTCCAGGGTTTCCCGTCTCGCGCCCGGCCGCGCCGCTGAAATCGCGTCGGCAGCCTGGACGATGCAGGCGATCAGGGATTCCGGCTCCACATCTCCGTGGTGAGCCGCCACCGCATTGATGACCACCGGGGATTCCTTGTATTTCTTACATAAGTCCACCCCGATCTGGATGTGGGATCCTTCCACCTCGTGGTCGATGGATTTCCCGATGTCATGCAGCAGTCCGGCGCGTTTGGCCACGCGCACGTCCGCGCCCACCTCTCCGGCCAGCAGTCCCGACAGCTGGGCCACTTCAATGGAATGCTTCAGCACATTCTGGCCGTAACTGGAACGGAACTTCATGCGTCCCAGAAGACGGATCAGCTCTGGATGTATGCCGTGAACGCCCACGTCCATAGCCGCGGCTTCCCCTTCTTCCCGGATGTTGTATTCGACTTCCCGCTGGGCTTTTTCCACCATCTCCTCGATCCGCGCCGGATGAATCCGGCCGTCCACAATCAGCTTCTCCAGCGCGATTCTGGCGATCTCTCTGCGGATGGGGTCAAAGGCGGACAGCACAACCGCTTCCGGCGTGTCGTCTATGATCAGATCCACGCCCGTCAATGTCTCCAAGGTGCGGATGTTGCGCCCTTCCCGGCCGATGATGCGTCCTTTCATCTCGTCATTGGGGAGCTGGACTACGGAGATGGTGGCTTCGGACACATGGTCAACGGCACACTTTTGGATAGCGTTGACTACGTATTCCTTGGCCTTTTTGTCTGCGTCTTCCTTTGCTCTGCTCTCCAGTTCCTTATAAAGCTTCGCAACGTCGAACTTTACATCGTCTTCCACCATTTTCAGCAAATGCTCTTTTGCCTGTTCGGAGGTCAAGCCAGAGATTCTCTCCAGCTCCTGCACTCCTCGTTCATGTAATTCGTCTACTTCACTTTCTTTTTTCTGAATATTTGTGATTCTCGCCGTACATTCTGCTTCCCGCTTTTCTACAATTTCCGCTTTCTTATCCACAGACTCTTCTTTCGATAAGACACGTTTCTCATACTTCTGAAGCTCCGCCCTGCGCTCTTTCGTCTCTTTTTCCAATTCGTTTTTCTTTTTCAGAGACTCCTCTTTTACTTCCAACAGGGATTCCCGCTTCTTTGTCTCCGCGGTCTTAAGCGCCTCATCTATGATGTTTCTTGCCTTTTCTTCCGCCGTGCCAATGGTTTGGGCGTCCACCTTCTCCTTATTGGCAATGGCAGTCTTATAAGCAATCGGAATTGCAATAAGCAGTGCAGCGATGACAGCGACAACTACAATAACCACCACTATTGCACCTGTCACAGGAGCACCTCCTTATTTAATTTTCATTGTACAATCACATCATATTAATATTAAACTGTTTTCCAATAAAAGTCAAGAACCCGCCGCTTTTTTGCTATTATTGATTTCAGAGAAAAAGACAGGAGCCTACGCCCTGCCTTTTTTGACAAATATTTAATTTTCCTGCGCCAGCTTAAGCAGTATCTTCGTGCAGGTCTCAATCCCCAGCGACGACGTGCTCAGACAGACATCGTAATAGTCGGCAACGCCAAACTCCGTGTTGGTGTAGTAAAAACAGTATTTCTTCCGGGTTTTGTCGATCTGACGGATTTTCTCGCCGATTTTCGACTCCGGCGTGTCTTTCATCCGGTCCCGCATGCGCTCCTTGCGCCAGTGGTGATCCCCGTGGAGGAACACGTGCAGCGCGCTGTCAAATTCCTTCAGGATCGTGTTGGCGTTTCGGCCCACGATGATGCATTTTCCCTTTTCACCGATGTGGCGGATGACGTCCTGCTGGATCTCAAAAAGTTTCTCGTTGAGCGGCTTGTTGTAAAAATCAAATAGACTCTGGGCAAATCCAAAGTTAATGGGAACTTTCTCGTCCCACTTGATGATGCTTTCCACGTCAATGTTGGAAGCCTGCGCCGCCTGCAGGATAATTTCCTTGTCGTAATATTCGTACCCCAGCTTTTTCGCCAGGGCTCTCCCGATCTCACCGCCGCCTGCGCCGAACTCCCGGCTGATGGTAATGATTTTTTTCATAATTGTTTGCGCCTTTCTCCTACAAAACTTTATTCAGAAAATCAATGGTTCGCTCTTCCTTCGGGTGGTCGATGATTTCTTCCGGAGCGCCCTGCTCCACAATGTAGCCCGCGTCCATGAACACAATCCGGTCGGCCACCTCTCTGGCGAATCCGATCTCATGGGTCACCACAACCATGGTCATGCCGTCCGCCGCCAGCTTCTTCATAACGGCCAGAACCTCCCCCACCATCTCCGGGTCCAGCGCGGAGGTGGGTTCGTCAAAAAGCATGATATCGGGATTCATGGCAAGCGCCCGGGCGATGGCCACGCGCTGCTTCTGGCCGCCGGAAATCTGGCTGGGGTAGGTGTCCGCCTTCGCGTCCATGCCCACCCTTTTTAAAAGATCCATGCCGGTCTGGGCCGCCTGCTCCTTGGTCATCTTCTTAAGCTCCACCGGCGCCAGCATGATATTTCCCAGCACGGTCTTGTGGGGAAATAAATTAAAATGCTGGAACACCATTCCGATGTTTTCCCGGACTTTGTTGATGTCCGTATGTTTATCCGTCACATCCTGGCCGTCCACCACGATCGTTCCCGCCGTGGCCGTCTCCAGTTGGTTTAAGCACCGCAGAAAAGTGGATTTCCCGCTGCCGGAAGGCCCTAAAAGCACCACAACCTCGCCTTCCTCGATATCCATGCTGATGTCCTTTAACACTTCCAGCTTCCCGAAGCTCTTTTTTAAATTTTGCACATGCACTTTTATTTTCTTATCTGCCACGGTTCATCCTCCTCTCAATCCTCTTGGCCACCCGGCTTAGGGTGACGATGACAATCATATACATGATACCCACGATCGCCCATGTCTGAAGGCTTTTGAATGTATTTCCCGATATGGTTTTACCGATGTTGGTCAGTTCCGGGAAACCGATAACCGAGAGGATGGATGTATCCTTTAACGTGATGATGAACTGGTTTATGATGGACGGAATCATGGTGCGGATGGCCTGGGGCAGCACCACCTTGCGCATGCTTTTGCCGTAGGAAAGCCCAAGGCTTCGGCTGGCTTCCATCTGCCCCTTATCCACGCTCTCGATGCCGGCGCGGATGATCTCCGCCATGTAGGCGCCGCAGTTCATGGCCAGCGCGATGGTTCCCGCCTGAAGGGCCGTCAGCCGGAAATCCTGAAATCCCAGAGACTTGATTCCCTGGGGCACGCCAAAAAATATGAAATACGCCAGTACGATCAGCGGCACGCCCCGCACCGCGTCCACGTACAGGGTGCCGATAAAGTTAAAAACCCGGTTCTTCCCCACATTCATCAATGCGAATATCATGCCGACAACCATCGCGAATATCAGCGACAGCAGCGTCAGCAGGATGGTCTTCCCCAATGCGCCTAAGAGCATAGCGGAATATTTTTCTATGATCACAAGCATGATCTTTCTCCTTTCGTTTGCGTTCTTGCCGGACAACCGCAAAATTCCGTTTTCGGAAAATATTTAGGCTATACGTATTGGAAAGCCCCTTTTTTGTCAATTCTGCCTAAACCCGTCCCGAAGGATTTCGCATTTATCCGTCATTTTTATCATTTTACCACAAAATTCCTGCAAAAACAAGAACGCAGAAAACCTTAAATGATTTTCCGCGCTCTTGTGTGGATGCTGCGTATGCTACTTCAGATATTTATCAATAATCTCGTCGTATTTTCCATTCGCCTTGATATTTTTAAGGCCTGCGTTAAACAGATCCAGCAGTTCCTGCTTGCTCTCGTCCATGATGGCGAATCCGTAAGGCGCGCCTTCGCTTTCCATTCCCTCCGGAATCTTCAGAGCCAGGTCGCCTTCTTTGATGGAAGAAGCCATAATCGGCGTATCCTCTACGCAGGCTGCGCTGTTGCCGAGGATTACATCCTGGTACATGGTCGGTGAATCTTCAAATACGGTAACGGTGAATCCATACTCGTCCTTCAGGCTGTTGGCGAAGTCGGCGCCCGCTGTGGCGTTTTTCACAGCTACGCTCTTGCCTTTTAAGTCTTCAAAGCTCGCAATGTCGCTGTCTGTGGGCACTACGAATGTCTGGGTTGCGTCGTAGTAGCCATCTGAGAAAATCCAGCCGGAATCAATCCTCTCCTGCTTAATGGTGGCTCCCGCAATCAGAGCGTCCGCCTGCCCTGCCTGCACCGCCGCCACGCCGGAATCCCAGCCAAGGCTCTGCAGCTCGTATTCAAATCCCTGATCTTCCGCGATTGCCGCAAGGATGTCCACGTCGATGCCCACGAACTCGTTGTCTTCGTTTGTGTACTCAAATGGTTTGAATACCGTGTCGGTGGCAACGACCCATTTCTTGTCGGACGCGCTCTTTTCGTCGTCCGCCGCAGCGTCCTCTTCCTCGTCCGCGTCATCCGCCGCCGTCGTCTCTTCTGCCGCCGTCGTGTCTTCCTTCGCGGAATCGGATGAGCCGGAGCCGCATCCTACCAGCATTCCCGCCGTCATCACAGCGCATAATAATAAAGCGATTGTTCTTTTCATAGAAATCTCCTCCTCTGATTTTCAATTCCCCAAACGCATACTCTATAATTATATTGAAAATTCGCTTTTTTGTCAAGCGCCGTTCTTAATTGTCTCGCAAAATCCCCGGCTCCCTCCGAATCATTCCGAAAACCGAATCCGCTCGATCATGCTCTGTCTGCGGAAGACCCGTATGATCAGATACGTAATCAAAAGCTGTATGATCACCACCGCCGCCGCCAGGAATGCCGCCTGTCCGACGGGATAGTGATACCGGACGATTCCCAGAATCCCGTTTTCTCTGGCATAGAGGAACAGCGCGTATCCGCCCAGCGTCCCCACGCCCAGAGACAAGGCCAACGTCCCGCCGGTGTAAAAAAGCCCTTCCATCTGCAAAATGCGCACCATCTGTCTCTCCGACAGCCCGATGGCCTGCAAAATCCCCAGCTCCCTGCGCCTTACGTAAATGCTGTTGATCAGCGTGTTGACCAGATTCATGATGCCGATGCCGCCTAAAACCGCCATGAACACGTAGCAGATCTGCGCCGTGAAGCTGGAATTTTTCTCATTGTAGGCGACCTCTTCCTCATACGTTTTAAGTTCAAGAAACTCCTGGCCCTCTGTCATTGTCCGAAGCGTCTCTTCCACACCTTTTGTCCGCTCTTTTTCTGTGCCCACATACCAGTAGTAATCCATGGAACAGCCGCCCAGGCGATCCACGGTTTCCTTGGGAAGCATAAAACTGCTGTAATGAACCGCCCCCTCCGGCGCGTTGGCGATGGCAGCGATCTCAAAAGATTTCTCCACCGAGCCGTTCCCGGTTTCCAGGATCATATGCAGCGTGTCCCCTACTTTCCATTGGGGCGCCCAGTGGAGCATACTCTTGTTCATAACGATTTTGTCCCCCTCAAGCAGCTCGTCATAAGTAATTTTCCCGTCTGTCAGGCTGTCTTCCATCTGCGCCGCGTATTTTTCCGGCACGCCGACGATGGAGCAGCCCCAGAATTCGTCCCCGTCCAGAAGGTCTTTTAGCTGCGTCTGCATCTCGCTGGTTTTTATAATCTCTTTCACGCCGGGAATTGCCAGGACCTCTTTTTCCAGCTCTTCATTCAGCGGATTATTTTTACAGATAGACGCCCACGCCCGCTCTGGATGCATCTTGTCCCCTTCGGAGCTGTCCACGGAAATCATCAGGTCTTCAAACATAGCGTCCCGGGCGATCTCCCGGGCGTCCGCGCAGGACAGGACCGTGGATAAAACCATAAACAGGATACCCGTCAGACTCAACGTGACGATGGTTAAAAGCGTGCGCTTTTTGTTTCGCAGAAGGTTGGCTGAGGTCAGGCTTTTAAGCGTCATCTCCTGGCAGCCCTTCCGCCTTTTCTGCCTGCTTCCCACGCCGCCGTCGTAGCGCATGGCCTCCACCGGCGAAATCTTGGACGCGATCTGCATGGGCCGCACCAGGGACGCCGTCACCGTCAAAAGCGTAATCGCTATGGTCATCGCGTAAATCCATGGCTTCCATATGAAAATCTTATTCTGAAGTATGACCTGCGCAAGCGCTTCCACCAGGGCATTGCTGCTGTAAGACGCGCAGAGATATTCAAGGCCTGCTTTGGACAAAACCGTGCCCAGCGCCAGGCCGACGGGAATCGCGATGCCGGCCACCAGCATCCCTTCCCGAAAGACCATCTGACGCACCTGCCGTTTGGTGGCTCCCAGCGCTTTTATTTTTCCGTATTCCTGCACTTTATAGACGATGGAAATATAATAAATGCTGTAAATAGTCATAATTCCCGCCAGCGCCACGACCAAAAGCGCCGCCGCCACGCCTGTGTAAAAGGCGGGATCCACATAGTTCGCCCACAGATAGTCCCCGTTTGCCACCACGTTTCCTTGGGCAATCCCCAGATCCTCCGCCATATGCTCAAATGTTTCTTCGATGGCGTCGCTGGTCATGGAGTCCGCGCCCACGATTCGGAACATGGCCCGGTATCTGCGGATCTCTTCGGGCTGCTTCTCTTCCATAAATTCCCTGGAAACCAGGGTAAAATAGGATTTCTGTTCTTTCTGCTCATCGTCCGTGGGCAGGATCCCGGTAATCGTAAATTCCTCTTTTTGTTCATAGCCAAGGCCGCTGGGCTCCGCCGCCTGGAACGGAATCTGAATGGCGTCGCCAATTCCCGCCTGTATCCTCAATTCGTCCAAAACTCCCTGGGACACGGCGATTTCGTTGCCATGCTCCGGCGGATAGCCTTCCTCGAGCTGGACTTTGGACAGTTTCTGCGCCGTTTCGTCCATATAGATCATACGAATGGAGCCCTCTTTTACCGGAATCTGCGCCGCATCCTGGCGAAGCCCCAGAGTTTCCACTTCCGCCCGCTCTTTCAAAATAGCGGCCGTTTTCTCGTCCACATCCCGGTACATGCCGTGAAAAATGGGATAAAGCTCGTTGACCGCCGCTTTTTGCGCGTCAATCTGCCCGAACCCGATGGTCGGTATGACGAAAAGAAGAAGCGCGGTCAGCGCAATGGCGATGCCGGTGAGCGCGTTTTTCCCCTTGTTCTTCCTGAAATTCGCCCACGCCGTTTGATTTACCGTATTCATTTGCTCACCACCCTTCCATCCGCGATCACCAGCGCCCGGTCCGCCATCTGAGAAATGGTTTCATCGTGGGTGATCATCACCAGCGTCTGCCCGAATTCACTGACGCAGGCTTTTAAAAGGGAAATCACTTCCAGCTCCGTGCTGGAATCCAGACTGCCGGTGGGCTCGTCCGCCAGGATAATGGCCGGCTTGGCCGCCAGGGCCCGGGCGATGGCCACCCGCTGCTGCTGTCCGCCAGAGAGGGTGTTGGGCAGGGAATCCAGCTTGTCCCCAATGCCGATCCGCTCTGCCAGATCCAGCACAAAGCCGCGGTTGACCTTCCGCTTGTCCAGGCCGATGGGCAGGACGATATTTTCCCAGACATTCAGCGACGGAATCAGATTGAAATTCTGGACTACGAATCCGATTTTCCGCCTTCT
>CAOJVE010000093.1 GCA_948444865.1 uncultured Lachnospiraceae bacterium | reverse complement strand
GAGCAGCTGATTTGTAATCAGCAGGTTATCGGTTCGAGTCCGATCATCGGCTTATGGATGGATTCCCGAGTGGCCAAAGGGGGCAGACTGTAAATCTGTTGGCAACGCCTTCGAAGGTTCGAATCCTTCTCCATCCACTCATATTTCTATCAATATAAACAGTATATCGCGGGGTGGAGCAGTCTGGAAGCTCGTCGGGCTCATAACCCGAAGGTCGCAGGTTCAAATCCTGCCCCCGCAATTTATGCCCAGATAGCTCAGTTGGTAGAGCAGAGGACTGAAAATCCTCGTGTCACTGGTTCGATTCCGGTTCTGGGCATTTTTTGTAATTTATATTATAAAAATGGGGTATTAGCTCAGTCGGTAGAGCACTTGACTTTTAATCAAGTTGTCCGGGGTTCGAATCCCCGATGCTTCAGTACAATGTTGGAATATTTATGATACATAAAAAATCACCTTTTATTTGTAGCGAATAATATGGTGGTTTTTTTATTAATACAAAGGCGGTGATACTATGATTACAACAGTTACCCTGAATGCATCTATTGACAAAGCGTATTACATGGATGGCAAGATCGAAAACGGCAAAGTAATGAGAGTCAAATCCGTAAAAAATACTGCCGGAGGCAAGGGGCTGAATGTAGCCAGAATTGTAAATTTATGTGGGGAAAATGTTCTGGCTACTGGATTGGCAGGCGGTTATAACGGAGCTTATCTGGAAAGTCTTCTGGATGAAGATGGGATTTTGCATGATTTTGACCATATAAAAGGTGAGACAAGAAGTTGCATCAACATTCTGGATGAGGCATTTGGCTCCACGGAATATTTAGAGCCAGGCTGTAATGTTACAGAAAAAGAAGAAAGTCATTTCTTGGAAAGATTTCCCGCCATTATTGAGCAGAGTTCTATAATTACAATATCGGGAAGCATTCCGAAAGGCATGTCGAAAGATATTTATAAAAGCATGATTCTTATGGCAAAAGAGGCCGGAAAGCGGGTCATTTTGGATACAAGCGGGGAATCGCTGGAGAGGGGAATCGAAGCGTGTCCCACTGTGGTAAAGCCAAACAAGGACGAGATGGAGATGCTTTTCCACACAAAGATTCAGAATGTGGAAGATGTTGTCCAGAATGCAAAGGAAATTATGAATCGGGGCATTCCCTATGTGGTAGTTTCTCTTGGAGGAGATGGCGCGATGCTGCTTTGTGAAAAGGGCGTATTCTTGGGAAAACCGCCGAAAATGGATGTGGTGAATACGGTTGGATGCGGCGACTCCATGGTGGGGGCGCTGGCAGTGGCTTTTTATAGAGAATATGCGCCTGAAAAAGCCCTTCAGTTTGCGGTTGCGGTGGCCTCCGCGAATGCGCTGTCGCCCAGTACGGGGAATTTTGACACGGAAGTGTATAAAAAACTGGTGCAGGATATAGAAATAATAACTTATAAATAATTTTTCAAATATAAATATCTTTTAAGCGCGTTTGGAAGTCGCTTCTGGCAAATGAAGTTTTCAAACGCGCTTTTTTATTTAATTTTTTTCAAATTATTTCCAAATATTAAATGATGTAAGACTATTGAATTATATATGACACAGTATTATAATAAAATCGTATACGATAATCGTTTTTGAGGAGAAAAAAATGAAAAAGATCAGAAAAAAATATTTGCGTGCGTTTATGGGCATAACGTTATCAGCTATCCTGGCGTTTGGCGATGGAAGTCTAGCGTTTGCGGCCAGTGAAAACGAGACACGTGAGATAGTGGAGGAGCCAGAAGCGGCTAATCAGGAAAATATAAAAGAGGAGCCGGAAACGGTCGGGCAAATAAATCCGGGAGAAAATCTGGAAGAACAGACGGAAACAATCAAACAGGATTCGTCAAAAGAGAATCTAAAAACAAATCTGGATGAGCAGCCAAAGACAGCCGCGCCGACGGATCTGGGAGAAAATTCAGCCGAACAAATAGATGCGGATAAAAGCGCTATTTCAGAGGCGCAGCCAAAAACACAGGACCTGGAAAAACCAAACGAACAGAATATATCCCAGGAGGAGCAGGAGGCAAAAGAGGCGGTTGGGACGGAGCAGAATCTGGATTTTTATACATATAGGGTAAATGATGATTCCCTCACGGCTGAGATTACCGGCTACGATGATTCTTCCTCAATCGAAGAGCCCGTATACATCCAGGTTCCCGATACCCTTGGCAAATATAAAGTGACTGCAGTGGCGGAAAATGCTTTTTTTAATCTTAGAAGGGAAATTAAAAAGATTACTTTGCCGGAGAGTATAGAGTCCATCAATCCGAATGCATTTGGCGCAAACGTAGTCTCTGTGAGCATTAACAATTCACACTATAAGAGCGAAGACAGCGATATGGCCGTGTATTCCACAGACGGCACAGAGCTTGTTTTTTTCTCCGCCAGATGCGCGGGCACGTTTACTTTTAAGAAAGAACTGAGAAAGTTTCCGAATTTTTTCCTGTCTACTTCAGGGGTAAGAACGCTGGTATTTGAAGAGGGCGTCACCAGGCTTCCAGACGGCACGGGAGGATACATGGACTGTACCAATGTGGAGAATATTGTATTTCCTTCCACGTTGGCTGCGAATCAGACCTACAGTTCTTACAATGATAAAGCAGGGACGGATCTGAATGACGCCAGCCCGTATTTTAATTTATTTGTTTTTGGCGCCAGCGCTGCATCGGAGCATAATAATCAAATTTATGAATTTTCGGGGGAGAGTCCCTATTATGTTATCGAGGATGGCGTGATCTATTCCAAGGATAAAAAAAGACTGGTTGCTTATTCTCCGGGAAGGAAGGACGCGGTATATAAAGTTCCGAATTCTGTTGAATGGATTATGGCGGGCGCGTTTGCTGGAAATACGCATTTGAAAGAAATACAGCTTCCAGAAAGTGTTATCCGCATAGACAGCCAGGCTTTTTGCGGCACGATCAATCTGGAAAAGCTCAATATTCCAAAAAGTGTCCGCATTTGCTCCGCGATTTCGGGCGTGTTTGATTATTGCGCAGCAAATGTTTCTATAAATTATAACAACATATTTGCTAAATGGCTGCGAAAATATGAACATGACCAGAAGGAAAATTTATTTGACGGAAAGCTGATTTACACAGATGTCCATGAGATCCGCTATGTTCCCAACAAAGGAAAGCTGAAAAATCCTAAAGACAAAAATATCACAGCCGTAGAAGGAGAGTTCTATTCTTTTCCAAAAGTATCCCGGACGGGCTATATTTTAAAAGGCTGGTATACGAAGGAAACCGGCGGCAGGAAGATCGGCGCCAGTGAAAAAGTATCCGCCACCAGTCCAAAGACTTTGTACGCCCAGTGGCAAAAGGGCTATACTATTACCTATAAGTTAAACGGCGGCAAAAATAACGGCAAAAATCCAAAAACCTATACTATAACCTCTAAGACCATTACTTTGAAAAAACCTACGAGGAAAGGATTTACTTTTAAAGGCTGGTATAAGGACAGCGCCAAGAAAAAGAAAGTGACCTCCATTCCCAAAGGCAGCAAAGGAAACAAGACTTTTTACGCCAAATGGACGGCGAATCAATATAAGATTGCCTTTAATGGAAACGGCGGGACCGGGTCTATGAAAAAAATTTCCTGCCAGTATTCCAAGACTTATAAGCTTTTGGCCAATAAATATAAGAGAAAAGGATATACATTCGCGGGATGGAACGTCAAGAAAAACGGGACGGGAAAGGCTTATAAAAATAAAGAAAAAGTAAAGGGCTTGCGGGCAAAAAACGGCGCGACCATCGTTTTATACGCGCAGTGGAAAAAGAAAAAATAATCAAAGCGAAGAAGCGGCGGCTCACGAAAGGTCACCGCTTCGTTTGCGTGATACGACATAAAAGCAAAGAATGTTGCCGGAATCTCTTGTATTTTAGAATGCTTAATAGTATGATAAAATTTAGATGATATTGCTGGTAAGAAACAAAGCATATTGAGAGAGGAATCAAGGGATATGAAGATTTACGATATTTCCAAGGAACTTTTATCCGCCCCGGTCTACCCTGGCGATCCTGTGCCATCGGTGGAAACCTTGTTGTCCATGAAAAGAGTGAATCCAGATACCTGCCAATTATCCAGACTTACAGTGGGAAGCCACAGCGGCACCCATTTGGACGCGCCTTTGCATTATTATAAAAATGGGCTGGACGTATCAGAGCTGGACCTGTATCACTGTGTAGGCCCCTGTAAAGTGGTGCAGTGCAAGGGAGAGCTTTTGCCGAAAGAAGTGGAAGAATTTCTGGAGGACGGCACGAAAAGGCTTTTGATAAAAGGAGAAAATACCCTGATCTCCCGGGAATGCGCCCGGGCGGCGGTTCACAGCGGCCTGTATTGTCTGGGAATTGAGGGAATGACGGTGGGACTTCCCAGTGATCCCACGGAGGTGCACCGGGAGCTCTTAGGATCGAACGTGATCATCCTGGAATCTTTGGATTTGAGCGGGGTGAAATGCGGAAACTATTTTCTTGCCGCGCAGCCTTTGAAAGTGCGCGGATTGGATGGGTCGCCGATTCGCGCAATTTTGCTGGAAGGAATGGTATAGAAAATGAAAAAGTTAGTATTGGCGGAGAAGCCCTCGGTGGCGCGGGACATCGCCCGTGTGTTAAAATGCGGAAAAAAATTAAATGGCAGCATAGAAGGCAAAGATTACGTGGTCACATGGGCTTTGGGGCATCTGGTGACTCTGGCGGACCCGGAAGGCTACGACAAGAAGTATCGGGAATGGAAAATGGAAGATCTTCCTATGATTCCGAAAAAAATGGAACTGGTCGTGATCAAGCAGACGGCGAAGCAGTATCAGACGGTGAAATCCCAGCTTTTCCGCAGCGATGTGGGAGAGATTATCATCGCCACCGACGCCGGGCGGGAGGGAGAACTGGTGGCGCGGTGGATTCTGGAGAAATCCGGCTGCCGCAAGCCCGTCAAAAGGCTGTGGATCTCCTCCGTGACCGATAAGGCCATTCGGGAAGGATTTGCCCATTTAAAAGACGGCCGCCAGTATCAGAACCTGTATGCCGCCGCTGCCTGCCGGGCGCAGGCGGACTGGTTGGTGGGCATCAACGCGACCCGGGCGCTCACCTGCAAATACAACGCCCAGCTTTCATGCGGAAGAGTCCAGACCCCCACTCTCGCGATGATTGCCAAAAGGGAAGAAGAAATCCGTAAATTTAAACCCAAGGAATATTATGGCCTTACGGTAAAAGCGGGCGGCATCGACTGGACCTGGCAGGACGAAAAAAGCAAAAGCAGCCGGACATTTTCCAAGGAGAAGGCCCAGGAAGCGCAGCAGGCCGTCACCGGAAAAAGCCTGAAAGTCGTTTCCGTGGAAAAAAAGGCCAAGAAGACATTTTCCCCAGGCCTTTACGATTTGACCGAGCTGCAAAGGGACGCCAACCGGCGGTTCGGCTATTCGGCGAAAGAGACTCTGAACATCATGCAGCGGCTCTATGAGAACCACAAAGTCTTAACCTATCCCCGTACGGATTCCCGCTACATCGGGACGGACGTGGCGGCGACGCTGAAGGAACGTCTGAAAGCCGTCAGCATCGGGCCTTATCGGAGCCTGGCGGGTCCTCTGTCCATGAAGCCGCTGAAGACCAATTCCTCTTTTGTGAACGACAGCAAAGTCAGCGACCACCACGCCATCATCCCCACAGAGCAGTTCGTCCAGCTGGAGCACATGACGGCGGAGGAACGGAAGATTTACGATTTAGCAGTGCGCCGTTTCTTAAGCGTGCTGTACCCGCCTTTCGAGTACCAGCAGAGCAGCCTTGTGGCCAAATGCGGGGATTATTCTTTTGTGGCGCGGGGAAAAGAAGTCACGTCTTTAGGCTGGAAAGCGGTCTATGAAAACCAGGCGGCGGACTGGGAGGACGACGAGCAGGGCGAGGCTGACCGCCCGGCGGAGCAGAATCTGCCGTCCATGGAAAAGGGCCGGACGCTGAAGGCGGACGCGGTGAGAATCACTTCCGGGAAAACAAAGCCCCCCGCGTACTTTAACGAGGCGACCCTTCTGTCCGCCATGGAAAATCCGGTGAAATACATGGAATCCCAGGACGCCAAAGCCAGGAAGACCCTGGGCGAGACCGGCGGTTTGGGAACGGTGGCCACAAGGGCGGACATTATAGAAAAATTGTTTCATTCCTTTATGATGGAAAAACAGGGCCAGGAAATCCGGCTTACTTCCAAGGCGAAGCAGCTTTTAGAGCTGGTACCAGAGGATCTGAAAAAACCGGAGCTGACGGCGGACTGGGAAATGCGACTGGGCAGCATCGCCAAAGGCGGTTTGAAAAAGGATGCATTTCTGGGGGACATTCAAACATACACCCAGGAATTAATCCGCCAGATACGGGCCGGAGAGGGTTCCTTCCGCCACGATAACCTGACGAATACAAAATGTCCCGTGTGCGGCAAACGCATGCTGGCGGTCAACGGCAAGAACGCCCGTCTGCTGGTTTGCCAGGACCGGGCCTGTGGTCACAGGGAGACAGTGGCCCGTTTATCCAACGCCCGGTGCCCCAACTGCCATAAAAAAATGGAATTGATCAAAAAGGGCGAAGAGGAGATTTTTGTGTGTTCCTGCGGACGCAAGGAAAAGCTCTCCGCGTTTAAAGCGCGCCGCGAAAAGGAAGGGGCGGGCGTTTCAAAAAAAGACGTGCAGAAATACCTGGGCAGACAGAAAGATGAACCGGTAAATACACCTTTTGCAGATGCTTTTTCAAAGATTAAGTTGTAACTTTTTCCAGAATCGTCTATAATTGACTGGAAAAGTCACTGCGGGAGGCGGTTTGTATGTTGTCACAGGAAGAGTTTTTGGAAATGTTGGATGATATAGCGGATGAAATTCCCCGGAAGTTTTTCGATGGGCTAAACAGCGGCATTATTCTCAGGCCCGAGGCCAAGGTGCACCCGGAAAGCGACCCATGGAAGCTTTTATGGGTGATGGGGGAATACCGCATAAGCCCTACGCTGGGGCGTTCGATTTATATTTATTACGGTTCTTTTGAAAGGCTGCATGGAGATTTGGATAAGGAGGCCTTGCGAAAAAAAGTGCGCCATACCGTTATTCATGAATTCCAGCACCATCTGGAATCCCTGGCCGGGGAAGATGGACTGGCGGTGGAAGACGCACGAAAAATGGCCAGGTATAAGCGCGGGGATTATTTTTTTTAAAGCCCCGGACAGCGGCAGAGTGGATATTCATGGCGGCGTCTGTGAAACAGACATGCCAGTTTATTATAAAAGCAGAAATATCAGGAGGAGACAAGACACATGAGACTATATGAAAAAGGCGTTTATCTGATGAATGGCCGGGAGATTGCAGAGGAGCCGGGCCAGGGCGCGGGGATGTCAAAGGAAGAAGCGGCAAAAAATACCATTGCGTACGGTATTTTAAAAGAGCATAATACATCGAATTCCATGGAAAAACTGCAGATTAAATTTGACAAGCTCACATCCCATGATATAACGTTTGTGGGCATTATCCAGACGGCCAGGGCTTCCGGCCTGGAGAAATTTCCGGTGCCTTACGTGCTGACCAACTGCCACAATTCCCTGTGCGCGGTGGGCGGAACCATCAATGAAGACGATCACATGTTTGGATTGACCTGCGCCAAGAAATACGGCGGCGTCTACGTGCCTCCTCATCAGGCGGTTATTCACCAGTATGCCCGCGAAATGCTGGCCGGCGGCGGCAAGATGATTCTGGGCTCCGACAGCCATACCCGCTACGGGGCGCTGGGGACCATGGCCATGGGCGAAGGCGGGCCGGAGCTGGTGAAACAGCTGCTGGAGCAGACTTATGACATTCCCATGCCGGAGGTTGTAGGCGTATACTTAAAAGGAGAGCCTGTGCCGGGTGTGGGTCCCCAGGACGTTGCGCTTGCCATCATCGGAGAGGTTTTTGACAACGGATATGTGAAAAATAAAGTGATGGAATTTGTAGGGCCGGGCGTGTCCAGCCTGTCGGCGGATTTCCGCATCGGCGTGGACGTAATGACCACGGAAACCACCTGTCTGTCTTCCATCTGGAGAACTGACGAGAAGATTCAGGAGTTCTACGAGATTCACGGAAGAAGCGGGGAATATAAAGAACTCAATCCCGGCCCGGTGGCTTATTACGACGGCATGATTGAGATTGATCTGAGTGAAATCCGGCCCATGATCGCTATGCCGTTTCACCCCAGCAACACATACACAATCGAGGAAGTGAACGCCAACTTAAAAGATGTGCTGGCGGATGTGGAAAAAAGGGCGCAGGTGAGCCTGGACGGTCAGGTGGATTTCTCCTTGCAGGATAAAATCGTGGACGGAAAGCTTTATGTGGAACAGGGAATTATCGCCGGATGCGCCGGAGGCGGCTACGAGAACATCTGCGACGCGGCCGACATCCTGCGTGGTTCCAGCATTGGCGCGGATCGTTTTACATTAAGCGTATATCCGGCCAGTACGCCGATTTACACGGAGCTGGCCAAAAACGGCGTGCTGGCGGATCTGATGCGCACGGGCGCCGTGGTAAAAACCGCTTTCTGCGGGCCATGCTTCGGAGCGGGAGACACGCCTTCCAATGGCGCATTAAGCATCCGCCATTCCACCCGGAATTTCCCCAACCGGGAAGGCTCCAAGATTCAGAACGGACAGATTTCCTCCGTGGCGCTGATGGACGCCCGTTCTATAGCGGCGACAGCGGCCAATAAGGGATTCTTGACCCCGGCCACCGAATACGACGGAGACTACAGCCGGCCGAAATATTTCTTTGACAAAACGATTTATGAAAACCGTGTGTTTGACAGCCACGGCGTGGCGGACCCGGCCACGGAGATTCAGTTTGGACCGAATATCAAAGACTGGCCGTCCATGCCGGCGCTTCCGCAGCATCTGATTTTGAAGGTGGTTTCCGAGATTCACGACCCGGTGACCACCACCGACGAGCTGATTCCTTCCGGGGAGACTTCTTCTTACCGTTCCAATCCGCTGGGGCTGGCGGAATTCACCCTGTCCAGGAAAGATCCGGCCTACGTGGGACGGGCCAAGGAAGTGCAGAAGGCGGAAGACGCCATCCGTCAGGGAAGCGACCCCATAGAAGCGCTGCCGGAACTTGCGCATGTGCTTACGGCGGTGCAGAAAGAGTATCCTCAGGTGAGAGAGAGCGATATGGAAAGCCTGGGCGTTGGCAGCGCGATTTTCGCGGAAAAGCCCGGAGACGGCTCCGCCAGAGAGCAGGCGGCCTCCTGCCAGAAAGTGTTGGGCGGCTGGGCAAATATTGCCAGAGAATATGCCACGAAGCGGTATCGCTCCAACTTAATCAACTGGGGCATGCTGCCGCTTTTGATCGAAGGGGAACTGCCTTTCAAAAACGGGGATTATTTATTCCTGCCGGATGTGCGGCGCGCCGTTTCGGAAAAGGCGGATTCGATTCAGGCGTTTTGCGTGGGCGACGGACTGAAATCTTTCACGGTGACCATGGGAGATCTGACAGATGACGAGCGAGAAATTATTTTACAAGGATGCCTGATTAACTATAACAGGAAATAGATTTTTCGGGCGGATGGATGAACAGGAGCGGCGATGAGAGTAAGGGCATTGGCAAAAATCAATCTGGGATTGGACGTGTTGAGAAAAAGGGAGGACGGGTATCATGAGGTGCGGATGGTCATGCAGACCATACAGATGTACGACGTGATTCATATTTATAAAACCTCCAGACCGGGCATCAGCCTGCGGACCAACCTTCCCTATATACCCACCGACGAGAGGAATCTGGTCTACAAAGCGGCCAAACTTCTGCTGGATGAATTTCACATCCGGCGGGGGCTGCGGATTGATCTGCAGAAATTTATCCCTGTGTCCGCCGGTATGGCGGGGGGAAGCTCTGACGCCGCCGCCACTCTGGTCGCGCTTAACCAGATGTTTCACCTGCGGCTTTCCAAAAAAGCTTTGATGAAAAGAGGCCTGGCCATCGGCGCGGATGTGCCTTACTGCGTCATGCGGGGCACCGCTTTGGCGGAAGGCATCGGCGAAAAGCTGACGCCCCTTCCCCCCGCTCCGGACTGCTATGTTCTGGTTGGAAAACCGGCGTTGAACGTGTCCACCAAGCAGGCCTACGAGTCCCTTCATCTGTCCGAGATCCGCCGTCATCCAGACATTTACGGCCTGGTGCGGGGAATCGAGAAGCACGACCTGGCGGCCATGCTGCCCCACATGGAAAATGTGTTTGAACCGGGCATTACAAAGGAGAATCCCATCATCGGCCAGATCAAAGCCCTGATGCAAAAAAACGGCGCCCGACACGCTATGATGAGCGGCAGCGGCCCTACGGTGTTTGGCATTTTTGACTCCTGGACGCCCGCCCAGAGAGCGGCGGAAGCGCTGCGCGACAGCCAAATGGCCCGAACAGTGTTCGTGACCCGGTTTTTTAACAACAGGCAAATAACCTAGAATTCGAGCTGGTTCAGAGCGGATCTTCCGTTTTGGGCCAGCTTTAATTTATGGCCGTTCTGCGTCGTCGTAAATTAAAGAAAAGCAGCAGGTTTTGGTGAAAAAATAAAAAAAATAAATAATCAGAAAAATTTAAAATAATACAAAAATTAATAAAGAAAAAACGAGACAGAAAAATAAAAATAAAAAAATCGGAAAAATAATAAAGAAAAGTGTTGACAAATAGAGAAAACCGTGATAAGATAACATCATCAAAACAAAGAACAGCAAACAGATAGACATCAAGTAAAAAGATGTCCATGAAGAGGAGGGGATTAGTCCATTGGAAATACAGGAGATTGAGTCTTTAGTATAAGGGTGGTATGATAGGCATTCCTGCAGAAAGCGCTGGGTGAACGTAAGGTGAGAATCGCCAGGTCCTATAGAGAAGAAGGAAGAACAATCCAGTAATATAGAAAAGCCTATTCTTATATTGAATAAATACCACAGATCTGGTACAA
>CAOJVE010000092.1 GCA_948444865.1 uncultured Lachnospiraceae bacterium | reverse complement strand
ATGCTAGGCAAAAAAATGAGGCGTAGCGCAAGCTACGCCGATTGATGCCAAGGGTCATTGTCTATTTCTCATCCATAAACGCCTGTACATTCACCTGCACGCCATCCCGCCAGATTCGTTCCAGATCGTAGAACAGGCGGTTCTCTTCGTCAAAAATGTGTATAATCACGTCGCCAAAGTCCATCAGTATCCAGTTGGAGTTCCGGCTGCCTTCCACGTGCTTGATCTCGTAGCCGGCCCGCCCCAGCGTTTCTTCCACATGGTCCACCATCGCCTGCACCTGGTTTGGGTTTTTGGCTGTGCTGATGATAAAATAATCGGCCAGCACGGAGATTTCATGGATATCGATGATCTTTATATCCATGGCTTTTTTGGCTTCCAATGCCTGACATGCCAGTCGGGCCATCGGCGCTCCTTCTCTTCTATCCATGTTTTTTTATCCTTTCCCGATAATATTCGTAGGCTTTTTTTGTAGCGGGGTCGATTTTCCCAGGCGTCTGGCCCAGGTACGTCAGGGTGTCCTTCAGTATCTGGTACGTGCACCGGTCCAGATCCTGAAAAGCCAGGCGGCGGATTTCAGCCAGATTGGGAGCCGTATCCCGCAGAGGCTCAATATAGTCCGCCACGAAAACAATCTGCTCCAGAACCGTCATGGCCTGCTTTCCGGTGGTATGGCAGCGGATGGCGCTCAACACTTCTGGGTCTTTTACCCCGTATTTCTTCTGGGCAAAATACGCGCCCAGCTTTGCGTGCAGCAGAAAAGGCGTTTCCTTTTCCAGAGGGGAAATGGGAATCTTGTGCTTTTTGCAGCGCTTCAGTTTCTCTTCGTCTGGAACGCATTTGGCGCAGTCGTGCAAAAGACCGGCCAGCTGCGCCCTCTGCAGATCTTCCCCGTAAACCATAGCCAGCGCCGCGCTGGTATACATAACGCCCAATGTATGCCTGTAGCGGTGGCCGTCCAGCTTTTTCTTCAGTTTCTTCCGTATCTTGTCAAGATTTATTGGTTCCATATCTCTCACTCTTCTCGCTGATAAATCTGATTCGCGTATATAAACGCCCGCACCGACTCCGGCACATAATAGCGGATGCTCTCGCCTGCAAGAACCCATTTTCGGATCAGGGCGGAGGAAATATCCACGTCCGGGGTGTTCAGACGGACGAACGAGCCCTGGTATTTCCCGGAAAGCCTGTTCATCTCCCGCTCTAAGGTGGCGCAGTCGGTGTGGTTGCGCACCGCCACCGCGATTGTGCAGCTTCGGCAGATGCGGCCCGGCTCCCGCCATTTCTCCAGTGTGAAAAGAGAATCCGCGCCGATGATAAAATAGTATTCCACGTCCGGGCACTCCCGATTCATCTGTTCCAGCGTCCGATAGGTGTAGGAAAATCCCTGTTTTCGCTGCATTTCCAAAAGGGACAGCTCAAAATGGGGATTGTCCGCAATGG
Organism: uncultured Lachnospiraceae bacterium; assembly: GCA_948444865.1. GTDB lineage: Bacteria > Bacillota > Clostridia > Lachnospirales > Lachnospiraceae > MGBC164599. The sequence goes on along the minus strand of CAOJVE010000092.1, from coordinate 9,862 downwards.
CCATCTGAACCATCTGCGTACGCTGGCCGTCGGTGGCCCTGCCTGTGCGGGCCTGCTTATGAGGCGGATTCCCCGCCGGCAGAAATAAGACCTTCTGAAGGCCGAACTGTTCATAGGCTTTTTCCCCGAGAGCCAGATGCCCTATGTGTATAGGGTCAAACGTGCCGCCCATGATTCCGATTTTCTTCTTTTTCTCCATTACTGCGGAAGCTTTATTTTGCCTTTGTCGTCTTTTTTCGGGCGATACAGGACAATCTTCCTGCCGATCACCTGCACCACAGACGAATGTGTGCGCGCAGCCGCAGTCTCTGCCAGTTCCCCGGGAGCATCCAGGCAGTTTTGCAGCACATTTATTTTAATCAGTTCCCGCGCTTCCAGCGCCTCGTCCACGGAGGCCGTGCATTCTGGCGTAAGGCCCCCTTTTCCAATCTGGAGAATCGGGGTAAGCTTCATGGCCAATCCCTTTAAATAAGCTCTCTGTTTACTTGTCATCCATTCCCACGCTCCTATTTATAATATTCAAAGGCGAATCCATACATACGCACGGTATCCCCGTCCTGGACGCCCGCCTTTTCCAAATCGGCCAATATGCCGCTGTCTTTGAGGAAATTCTGGAAGAAGGCAAAGCCTTTCTCGGAATCCAGATTGGTGTAGCCCAGCATTTTCTCGATTTTGGGGCCTTCCACGATAAATGTGTCCTCTTCCCTCTCGGACCGCTCCACCGTATAGGGAAGGTTTTCTACCACGATCTCCTCTTCCGGGAAAAATTCCTGCTCAAATGTCACGCTCTCCTTGGGCAGCGTGGACAGCAAGTCTTTCACCGCCCAGAGAAGCTCCTTAACGCCTTGGCCGCTGACCGCTGAAATGCCGTAGACCGGTATTCCTTTCGGTTCAAATTCCTGGCGGATGCGCTCCAGCGTCTCCTGGGCGTCCGGTCCCAGCGCGTCGATCTTATTGGCCGCGATAATCTGCGGGCGGGCGGCGATGTCCTGGTTGTACAGTTTCAGCTCTTCGTTGATTTTGTAGATGTCTTCCACCGGATCTCTGCCTTCTGCCGAGGCGGCGTCCACCAGATGAATCAGAACGCGGGTGCGCTCGATGTGCCGCAAAAACTCATGGCCCAGCCCGGTTCCCTGGGAAGCGCCTTCAATCAGCCCCGGAATGTCCGCGATGACGAAACCGTCCACCTCCTGGTAATCCACCACGCCCAGATGAGGATTTAAAGTGGTGAAAGGATAGTTGGCCACTTTCGGACGGGCATGGGTCACGCGGGATAAAAAGGTGGATTTGCCCACGTTGGGGAATCCCACCAGCCCCACGTCGGCGATGACTTTCAGCTCCAGCAGAACTTCCAGCTCCAAAGCGGCGACGCCCGCCTGGGCGTATTTGGGCACCTGCATGGTGGACGTGGCGTAATGCATATTGCCGTTTCCGCCCTTCCCGCCCCGCAAAATCACCTGTCTTCGGTTGTCGCCGGATAAATCCGCGATTACCCGGCCGGACTGCGCTTCCATCACCACGGTGCCGGCGGGCACTTTCAGGATTAAATCCTTGCCGTTTGCCCCGTGGCAGCGGCGTTTTCTCCCTGGCTCTCCGTTCCCAGCCGCGAATTTTCTCTTATGGCGGAAATCAATGAGCGTGTTCAGACCGTCGTCCACCTGAAAAATGATGTCGCCGCCCTTTCCCCCGTCGCCGCCGTCGGGCCCTCCGTTGGCCACATACATTTCCCGGCGAAAACTCACGCACCCATCGCCGCCTCTTCCCGAACGTATAATAATTTTGGCTCTGTCCGCAAACATATGATGCCTTTCACCTCCTTGTAGTAAAAGTGTGTTCATAAAAAGGCTTCAAACCCATAAGATTTGAAGCCTCAAAACCGGAAATCCGGATTACTCCTCAGCAGCAACCGGAATAACGGAAACCTGTTTCTTGTCTCTTCCTTTTCTGGTATAGCGCACCACGCCATCCTTCAGAGCAAACAAGGTATGATCTCTTCCCAATCCCACATTCAAACCGGGATGAATCCTTGTCCCACGCTGTCTGTAAAGGATATTTCCAGCAAGAACAAACTGACCGTCTGCTCTCTTCGCGCCTAATCTTTTTGATTCAGAATCCCGTCCGTTCTTGGTAGAACCAACTCCTTTTTTATGGGCGAATAACTGAAGGTTCATTTTCAGCATTGTCCTACACCTCCTTCGCAATTATCTTCAAATAATCTTTTTCGTAACTGTCCTGTATCTGGGACAAACCCAGCAGCAGGGAATCTATCAAGAGCTTTGATTCATTACTGGGGCCAACAATAAATTCCAGGGATAAATAGCCCTCTTCGCTGATGACGTGAATCACGTCTTCTGTGAAACTGTCAATGGAATTTACGGCGTTCACCATCAATGCGGAGACGGCGGCGCATATGATATCCCGCCCTTCTTCCGCAAAGCCGGCATGTCCCTTGGATTCCACCTTGTTGAACTCCCCGTCCCGTCTCCATACCGTTACCGTGATCATATCACACCTGGCATTTATACGTTGATTTTTTCAATCTTAACTCTTGTGTACTGTTGTCTATGTCCGATCTTCTTGTGGTAGCCGGTTTTCCTCTTGAATTTGTAAACGATTACTTTCTTTCCTTTCGGATTTCCAACTACGGATGCAGTGACGCTGGCGCCAGCCACATCGTTTCCCACTTTCAGACCATTGTCGCTGATCGCAAGCACATCGTCAAAAGTAACCGTGTCGCCGGCTTCCACGCCAAGCTTTTCTACATTTACGAAATCGCCCGCAGCAACCTTGTACTGTTTGCCACCTGTTGCAATGATTGCGTACATAAGGCACACCTCCTATATCTTTTACTCGCCAAATACGGTAGTTGCATAGCAACGCTTTAAACCTCTTTGTGCGGCATACCGTTGTATCGTAGCATATATGCGGTTTTTCGTCAAGCGTTCCGCCAAAAGTTTTTACATTTTTTTGCCGTTTACCGTGCGGCAGGCGAGGATTTGAAAGCATTGTAGAACGTAAAGATTGTAATATAGAATCACATTCGACGGGGTGGAGGGAGAAAAGGAAAAGACTGACAGAAGGTCGATTCGCGATTTCTCCCAACTGCCAGTCTTGGACTTTTTTACCATGTCATTTTTTAATTTCAGAATAACTTTTACCATGTCTATTATCTTGAAATTCACTTCACACGGGCTACTGTATACAAATGATACACAGTATGCCAAGGGTCTTGCTTTAATGATTCTTTCTTTGTGTCTACCGCCTCCCTGTTCTTTTTTCATATTGATGCTTTTAGTATCGCAATGTTGTGGTTATGTCATTGACCGGAGGAGCTTTTTACGTTCACTGCCTTGCCGGTTGTATTCTCTTTTGCCTTTTGTTCCCCAAAAAAGGGTACAAAAAATAGTCCTCCACTTTATGCCTCTGGATACTGTCCATCTACCAATCTACAGATACCTGTCTCCTGACTCGAGTTTCTAACCTACTTACTGCCCTTCCCAGATTCCAAGAACCCAGTGGTTACGCAGTTTTCGCACTCATTACAGTAGGGATAAAGCTGTGCCGGAATCTCACCGGATGTTCCAGAAGCGACTCTCCGCCTCCTTGTACCTGTAATGTGATTGGTTTATCAATATGGATTTGCTTTGTTTGCTTTACGAGCTATATATTATCATCTTTTTGGAGAAATGTCAATGGTTTTTTTTTGAATTTTTTCGTTCTTTTTTGGGATAAAAACCTCCGAAAGCGTTTTGCGGCGCAGTCAGAGGTTTTTGGAAACAGATTTTTATGATTTGTTCAGCCAGTAGGCCATTCGCTCCATCAGCTGCGGAATGTCCAGCGGTTTTGCAAGATGCCCGTTCATCCCGGATTCCCGGGTGGCCGCGATGTCTTCTGTGGAAACGTTGGCGGACAGCGCGATGATGGGGATCTTGGCCGCGTCGGCGCGGGGAAGTTTGCGGATGGCGCGGGTGGCCTCAAACCCGTTCATCACAGGCATCTGAATATCCATGAGAATCAGATCGTAATAGCCTTCCGGCATTTCGGCGAAGCGCTGCAGGCCTTTGCGGCCGTCCGCCGCGCACTCTACCATGGCTCCCATTTCGCCGATAAGCTCCATAGCGATCTCCTGATTCAGCTCGTTATCTTCCACCAGCAGGATCTTGCACCCGTGGAAGGAAATGTCTTTTACGTCATCACGGACGGGATCGTTCAGATCCCCGGCGCATTCGGATGAATTCTGAAGCCGCAGGATCACCGTCACGGTGCATTTTGCCCCCTGTCCGGGCGCGCTTTCCACGGAGATGGCGCCGCCCATCATCCGCGCGATATTCTGGGCGATGGACATGCCAAGCCCCATGCCATCCAGATGGCTGACCTGCGGATTGGACGCATGGCTGAAGGGCTCAAATATGTGCTGGGTGTACGCCGCTTCCATGCCAATGCCATTGTCGCAGAATATAAAGTCATAGGAGCCGCAGGAGTGCTCACCGGATTCGTGTTCAATCACGGATATTTCCAAAGCGCCTCCCGGCGGCGTGTATTTCACGGAATTTCCCAGGATATTCAGGAATATTTGCTGCAGGCGCAGTTTGTCCCCTTGGATGTCTTCGTGCTTCACCTGCATGGGATGGATTTTCAGCTTCAGACGCTTCTTTTGGACATTGGGACGAATCATGGAAATCGTCTCTTCCATCAGCGTAGACAGGCTGAAAGCCTCTTCTTTTAAGTCAAAGCTCCCGGACTTGATCTGGCTGATGTCCATGATCTCGTTGAGCACGGAAAGGAGCTGGTGACCGGACAGCGATGCTTTGTCCAGGCAGTCTTTTACCCGGTCCGGGTCGTTTACGTGATCGGCGGCGATTTTTATCATGCCCATAATTCCGTTCATAGGCGTGCGTATGTTATGGCTCATGCAGGAAAGAAATTCCTGTTTGGAGGCATTGGCCCGATCCGCCGCCTCGCAGGCCGCCTGCAGCGCCAGCTGTTCCCGCATCTCTTTTTGTTTGCTCTCGGTTACGTCCTGGGCGGCGTAGACGATGGAACGCGCTTTGCCGTCGGCGTCCGCCTGGGACATAACGGCGGTGCTGCGAATCCAGCCGTATTCCTCGGGCCTTATGCCCGGCTTATGGGGCATCTTTCGGTATGCAAATGTCACGTATGGCTTCTTTTTGCTCAGAGTCCGGCGAAGATTTTGGATGCTCAGCACTTTTAGGTACTCTTCCCGGTCGTCGGGATGAACGAAATTCTCTGCGTACGTCTGTATGCCGGTGGCATAATCCACCTTGCCGTCCAGCACCTTTTTCACATCCGGCAGCTGCGTCACGTTCCGGAATGTGTCCCGGACCAGATCCGCGTAGTAGGTGGCGAAAAACATGCCGCTTAGGGTGCGGATGATGTCTACCTGCTCCTGCTCCCCTTTCAGCCTCTGTTCCTCCTCCAGCTTTTCCCGGGTAACGTCACGGCCCAGGATATTTACGGACATTCTTTTCCCCTTGCGGGCGTAGATCACGTGCTGCTCCAGCCACTGCAGGGACGTTCCGGCCATGCGGTACTGGCAGATCTCTTCGCAATAATCCCGGGTGCTGGCCGCCCTCTGGTACAGCCGCTCCGGACTCATCACTTTGCGGAACTCATCCCGGTCGTCGGGATGGACGGCTGTATCCAATGCCCTCTGGAAATACTGATGGTAGTTCCCCGAACGCGCATTCTGCATACCGCTCTCCTCGTTGATCCAGATCCGATCGCACTGGCCGTTTTCCAGATAGACAGTGGTCATAACGCTGTACCGGGACTTTAAGATGGCCGCCAGCTGCATATCCCGGAGGCTGAGCGTGTGTTCCTGGCGCACGCGTTTGTCCACATTCTGCAAAGCCAGAATCGTGTAATTTTTCGTGGCGTGATTTTGGCCGAAATAGGCGATCAGCGCCATATAACGGTATTCATGGTCTTCTTCCCCCCGCCATTTGCAGAGCATATCTTTTTTCTGTATATCCGTGTCCTTCATCTGGCGCAGCCCTTCCAGGGAAAATCGCTCGCACACGTTGTCCCGGTCAGCAGGGTGGAGCTGCTTTAGAAGACGGGACTCCATAATCTCATCCCACTGGACGGTCCAGGATTTCCAGCCAGTGTGGGTATGGCCGTTTTCCCGGACCAGGTTCGTCTCCCCGGTGTCCAGATCGATGCCGTAGATGCCGAAGTTCTGCTCGCCCAGTGTGCGGATCACTTCCTGGATGCGAATGCTGGCGTCGTCCATTTCCAGGCTTTCCTGCAGTATGTCGTGCACGTCTTTCACATACAGGAAAACATACTGATCGCCGTTTATGCAGGCGGAATCCGGCACAACTTCGATCAGATTCCAGCGGTAATCGTCCCCGGAGCGCCTGCGGTAACAGCAGGTGAGAATTTCACGGCCGGCGCTGATCTCATGCTTTATATGTTCCAGTCGCGTAAAGGATATGAAATTATGCATATCGTCTGGATGGATGCCTCCATTGTAAATAAACTGTCCCATCCAGCTGGAAAAACTGTCCTGGCCGTATCCGTAAACCCGGTCTTCCGGCTCCATTTTCACCACGTCGTAGGTATCCTGCGTCAGATTTACCCGCAGAATCTTATGATAGGCATGGCCAATGGCCTGCATATGGGGCGCCACCGTGATGATATAGGCAGGGATCTTCCCTTCCCACAACATCCGAACGGCCGCGATGTCTACGATCTCACCAAAGGGGTTGTTGTAACTGATCGTCTGATTCACCTGCTTATCCCCCATGTTTAAGATCGGACAATTTGCACAGGAGTTGTTTCCAAGCTCATGGCAGGGCATTCCTTCATACACATGAGGCGCCACTTCCCGCACTCTTTCATTATAATATAAAATCTCATGATTATCTTCCCGAATAATGAAGACTCCCGTGGTTGGTAATGTGTATAAAATTTTTTCATATTCTTTGATATCCACAACTCTTATCCTCACTTCTGCTCGGTGTTTTGCGGCTCCAAAAGTCAGGCGTCGACATACAGACATGTCACACATGACCTTTTGAATCTAATACCATATTATATCATATAAGCGCCTATTTTACAAACATTCGCACCAATCCTTCTTTGATTCGATTGTAAGGCTGGTACCGCAAAGGCAGGTCGAGCCATGTGTATTTTTTTACGATGCTTTTTTCGTGGCTGAACGCATCGAAGCTCTTTTTGCCGTGGTAGGCGCCCATGCCGCTGCCTCCCACGCCGCCGAAGCCCATGTACGGGGTGGCCAGATGGATTACCGTGTCGTTGATGCATCCGCCGCCAAAGGACAGCCTCTTTAAGAAAAACTGTTCGGTTTTTGCATCGGATGTGAAAATATAAAGCGCCAGCGGTTTCGGGCGTTTTTTCACAAACGCATAGGCTTCGCCCATGGACGATACGGTCAGGATCGGCAGGATCGGTCCGAAGATCTCCTCCTGCATAACCGCGTCCTCTTCCATCACCCGATCCAACACCGTGGGGGCAATCTTTAGGGCTTCCCTGTCGCTCTCGCCGCCGCAGGCCAGCTTCCGCCTGTCGATCAGGCCCAGCAGCCGGTCAAAATGTTTCTGGTTGACGATTTTTCCATAGTCCGGGTTCTCCAAGGGGCGTTCGCCGTACATGCGCCGGATTTCCTTTTTTACGCATTCCAGAAATCGGTTTTTCACGCCCTGCTCAATTAAAACATAGTCCGGGGCCACGCAGGTCTGGCCGCAGTTTAAATATTTGCCGAAGACGATCCGGCGGGCGGCCAGTTTTAAGTCGGCGGTATGGTCGATGATGCAGGGGCTTTTCCCGCCCAGCTCCAGGGTCACCGGCGTTAAGTGGGCCGCCGCCTTTTCCATCACGAATTTTCCCACCTGCACGCCGCCGGTGAAGAAGATATATTCGAACTTCTGCTCCAGAAGGCTCTGGTTCTCCTCTCTTCCGCCCTCGATTACCGACACGTATCCCGGGGGAAACGCTTCCTGGAGAAGTTTTGCCATCGCCTTCGACGTGGCCGGAGAATAGGCGGACGGCTTTACTGTGCAGCAGTTGCCTGCCGCCAGCGCGCCTATGAGCGGCTCCAGGGTCAGAAGCGCCGGATAGTTCCAGGGTGACATGATCAAAACGACGCCGTAGGGTTCCTGGACGGTGAAGCTTTTTCCGTGAAAATGGGCCAGCGGCGTGGGAGCCGGACGGTTTTTGCTCCAGCGGCGCAGATGCTTTCGCACGAAGCGCAGCTCGGACAGGGTGAGGCCCACTTCACACATGTAGGACTCCGCCCTGGATTTTCCCAGATCTTTTTTAAGGGCTTGGCACAATTCTTCTTCGTATTTTAAAATCGCCTTTTCCAGACGGTCCAGCGCCTGGAGCCGGAAGGAGACGCGGGCGGTCTTTCCCGACGCAAAATAATCCCTCTGCCTTTTTATCAGGACTTCTATTTTCTCTGACATATGTCATTCCCCCTTTAATATATAGTAGATCCGTTCCAGCTCTTTTTGGTTCATCAGCATGGGCGCCGGGTACAGCGGATTGCCTTCTTTGTCCGCGTGACGGGCCATGACCGGAATGTCCCTGCGGCGGATTTCTTTGAAATGGCGGGGAATTCCCATGGAATCATTTAGCCGCTGAATCCACTGAATGAAGCGCCGCGCCGCCTCTTTGTCGCTTTTTAAAGCGGCGTCCGCCACGCCGGCCGCTCTCGCCAGCTTTGCCAGCTTCTTTTCGCAGGAAGAGCCGTAGAGGCGCAGCACAACCGGAAGCGTTACCGCGTTGGCCAGCCCGTGGGAAATTTTGTACTGGCCGCCCAGGGAGTGGGCCACGGCGTGCACATAGCCCACGTAAGATTTGGTAAAGGCCGCGCCGGCATAGTAGGACGCCTGCAGCATGGCTTTACGCGCCCTTTTGTTCTGGCCGTCGTCGTATGCGGCCTTCAGATATCGGGCGATCAAGCGCACGGCTTCTTCCGCTATTTTCCGCGTCTCTTTAGTTGCGCTTCTGCCGATGTAGGCTTCCACGGCGTGCGTCAGCGCGTCCATGCCGGTGGCCGCGGTGAGGTCGGCCGGCAGCCCCAGAGTCTCATGATAGTCCAAAACCGCATAGCGGGGAATCAGACTAAAATCATTAATGGGATATTTATGATGCTTTTTGCTGTCGGTGATCACCGCCGCCAGCGTGGTTTCGCTGCCCGTCCCGGCCGTGGTGGGCACGGCGATGAGAAGCGGCAGTTTTTTGTGTATCTTTAAAAGCCCTTTCATTTGACTGACGCTCTGGCGGGGTTTCGCGATCCGGGCGCCGGCCGCTTTGGCGCAGTCCATGGAGGAGCCGCCGCCGAAGGCGATGATGGCCTGGGCGCCGTGCTGCAGATAGAGCCGACGGGCCTCTTCCACATTCCAGATGGTGGGATTGGCCACGGTGCGGCTGTAGACGCAGCTGGAAATGCCCTGTTCATCCAACGTTTTTTCCAGAAAATCTGTAAGGCCCAGCCGGCGGATGCCCTTGTCCGTCACGACCATAACCCGGCGGATCTTCTTTTCTTTGCACAAGTCGGCAATATCCGCCACGGAGGGGAGAATCTTCGGTCTGCGGTATGGCAGAAACGGCAGCGCCGCCTTAAATACAGACTGGAACGCTCTGCAGTAAATTTTTCTTAAAATAAACATTTGCTTTAAGCCTCCTATCATAAGAATGCAAGAAAAACCAGCCTGTATCCATCCGTGGGCTGGTTTTTTCTTGCCATAATAAACTGCTTGAGGGTGTTTGAAAACCGCTTTCTGCAAAATGGGGGATACAGAAATTGTGGGAATGGGTTTTCAAACGCCTTCTAAATCCGCGCGGGGACTCCCACTTTCTTCTGCACCTTCCG
>CAOJVE010000091.1 GCA_948444865.1 uncultured Lachnospiraceae bacterium | reverse complement strand
ACGGAGCGAATTCAAAACGGTTTTGAGCTCCGTTTTGTTTATTTTGAACAGGCTCGTGATATTTGAAAAGAGTTACGCAATCGCCTATAAACTGCATACGGACTTAGGTTCTGATTCCTACTATACCACAAATTCCCGCAAAAGAACATCGGAAATATTATTTCTAAAGGATCTGCACCCGGTATTTCTCCAGCCAGTAATTCACCTGCAGCATGTAAGCAAGCATCTGGGGTCCGGCCATCAGCTGGCCGTACCAGGGTTTCCCATAGTCAGAGGGGCTGTCGAGGAATGCGCGCACTTTTCGGGGGTCTAAAAGGGCGCGAATGGGCGCCGACGGCTGGGACAGAGTTTCTTTTAGCCGGTCGCCCAGCATTTTTTCGTAGGAGGGGTCGTAAGTTTTCGGGTAGGGGCTTTTCTTTCTCCAGAGCACCTCACTTGGAAGGAGATTCTCTCCGGCCCGGCGCAAAAGGCCTTTGACCACGCCGTCGGGGCATTTCATTTCCCAGGGCACGTTAAAGACGTACTCCACAATGCGGTGGTCAGCCAGGGGCACTCTGGCTTCCAGGCCATTGTACATGCTGGTGCGGTCCATCCGGTCCAGAAGGGTCGCCATAAACCAGCGCAGGTTCAGATAAGCGATCTCCCTGCGTCTTTTCTCCTGAGGCGTATCCTCCGCAAGAAGGGGCGTTTCGCTTATGGTTTTTTCGTAGACGGCGCGGGCGTATTCCTCCATTGGGAGGCTCTGGATCAGCTCTGACGTCAGAAGCGCCTGCCGGGGCTCTTGGCTCATGGACCAGGGAAACGCATGGGTCGCAAAGGCTTTGGGGTCGTGGAACCAGGGATAGCCGCCGAAGATTTCGTCGGCGCACTCGCCGGTCAGCGTCACCTTATTGTAGTCCTTTACTTTTGAGCAAAAGTAAAGCATCGAAGATTCCACGTCCGCCATGCAGGGCAGGTCCCGCGCGTCCACCGCCTGATACAGGCAGCCCATCTGATCCTCATTGCTGCAGTCCAGGAAACGGTGATTGGTCCCCGCAAAGGCAATCATTTTTTCCACATAGGGCCGGTCCTGGCTGGGCTGAAAGGAGTTGGCCTGGAAATATTTATCATTGCCTATAAAATCAAAGGAAAAGGTGTTCAGGACTTTTCCCTGCTTTTTCAGCTCCTTTGCGCAGACGGTCGTCACCAGGCTGCTATCCACGCCGCCGGAGAGAAAGGCGCTGATGGGAATGTCCGAGAGCATCTGCATTTTCACCGCGTCCTCCACCAGCCAGGCGGTTTTTTCGACGGTTTCCTCCATGGAATCTTCGTGGGGCCGGCTCTCAAGCTGCCAGTAAGCCTGCGTGCGGCAGCCGTTTTTCCCACAGATGAGGCAGTGGCCGGGAAGAACTTCCAGGATATCTTTGAAAACGCCTTTCCCGTAAGATTTGGCCGGGCCCAGGGCGAAGATCTCACACAGACCGTCCTTATCCAGCATCGGCCGTATGCCTGGATAGGCGAACAGGCCCTTGATTTCCGAAGCGAAAACCAGCGTTCCGCCGAGTATAGAATAAAACAATGGCTTTACGCCCAGGCGGTCCCTAAACAGGTAAAGCTCCCCTGCGGCGGAATCCCACAAGGCAATGACGAAAATCCCGTTGAGCTTTTTGACAAAATCCCTGCCGTGCCGCATATATCCGGTCAGAATTACCTCCGTGTCGCTTGCGGTTTTAAAAGTCTCTCCCTCTTTTTGGAGCTGGCTTTTTAGTTCCTTCATATTATAAATCTCGCCATTGTAGCTGATGGCGCAGGTCCGGCCCTGGGATGTTCGCGCCATGGGCTGCTGGCCGGTCACTAAATCTATAATCTCCAGACGCACGTGCCCCAGGCCGCAGGAGCCGTCCAAAAAAGTCCCTTCGTCGTCCGGCCCTCTTCTTTTTTGCGCCTGGTTCATGCCGTCTAAGATCTGCCGCCACTTGGGCGCCTGCGCCGCGTAATTCATCTGCGGGTTATAAAAACCGGAAATTCCGCACATTCTTTCTTCTCCTTTTCATGCTCTGATTTAATGTCCTTATCCAATAATGGGCTGGTACTGCCTGCCTTCCAGCGCCGCTTTCAACGCTGGAATCAAAAGTTCCGTGTGGGCAATCATGGAATTGGGTTTTTTCTCGGGATTATCCTGGCCAAAGGGAATGAAATAAATATTCTTGGCATTTAAAAGCAGCCCGATGTTTTTCATATTCATGCCCAGGGCATCATTGGTGGAAATGGAAATCAACAGTGGCTTGTTATTGCGAAGATGCGCCTTGGCCGCCATCAGAGCCGGCGTGTCGGTGATGCCGTTTGCCAGCTTGGCGATGGCGTTGCCCGTGCAGGGAAACAGCACCAGAGCGTCCAGCAGGCTTCCCGGGCCGATGGGTTCCGCCTCGGGTATGGTCAGCATAGGCTTTTGGCCGGTCATCTCCTGCGCCCTTTTGATAAAGTCCTTAGCTTTTCCAAAACGGCTGTCCAGCGTCTGGGCGGCGTCTGAGAAAATCGTCTGCACGACGGCCCCTTCCGCCACCAGTTTTTCCAGCTCTTTAAAAGCTTTTTCATATGTGCAAAAAGAACCTGTGAACGCTACTCCTATATTCTTTCCCTTTAACGTCATTTTCCATCACTCCTTCAAAAATCTCTCAATAACTTTTTTCATGGCCTCCGCCGACGAAGCAGGCGCATACTTTCCGGGAAGGCCCGGGCACAAGACCGCGCAAAGCCCCAATTTTTCTGCCGCTTCATAGTCCACGCCGCCGGGCGCGGAGGCAATATCCACAATGACCGCGGACGGTTTTATTTTCTCAAGAATCTCCCGCCCCATCACCGGGGCCGGAATAGTGTTAAACACATAGTCAAATTTGCCGGCCAAGGAGGCGAACTCCTCCAAACTCCCGGCTTCATCGGCCACAAGCGCCGCCTGGGCGCATTCCCCGAGAGGATTCGCGGCGGCGTAAACGTGGCAATGCATCCCCTTTAAATAGGAAGTAATTGTGTTTCCGCATTTCCCATAACCCAGAACCGCGCAGAAACTGTGGCGCAGATTAAAAGGGCTTCTCTTGATGGCCTCGCAAATGGCGCCTTCCGCCGTGGCCAGGGTGTTGAAAACAGAAAGCTGCGGATCTTTCATCAAGTCGAAGACCCGCACCCCTTTTTGAACGGCTTTCAGCCGAAAATCTTCCGGTATGCATCCGGCCACGAATGTCTGGCCGGCATTCATATGAGACAAGATCTGATCTATGGGCAAAGCCTGCGCATCCGCAGACTGATTCAAAATATCCCCGTTCTTACTGAAAGGAACCGGACCAACCACGCAGGGAGCCGCACCGCATAGGCGCAAAAGGGAATCCGCCAAGTCACCCTCCTTGGGCTTTTCGCAGAGCGCGAAATAGCAGACGCGGCCGCCTTCGCGGGCAAACATTTCCGTCAGATACGTCTGGCGCCGGTCGCCTCCAATGACTGCATAATCGTAATTATAATCTGGGGATCTCATTTTCAAAACTCCTAAAAGGAAAGTTTATTTATCATATGCAGAAGTCAGAAAGCATGTGCCGCTCTTGCATAAAAATTCATTTTCTATTATAATGTAAACGCAAACACGAAAAACGAAGGAGCGCCCCAAAGATGACCCCATTTTCAGATTTGCTTTCCGCCCATGTGAAGGCAAAAAAAATAAAAACCTACTCCCTTTCGCAATACTGCGGCATGGACCGATCCAATATGTACAAGATCTTAAACGGAAAACGCAACCCGTCCTCCGCCCAAATGGTCCAGAGCATCGCCGATTTTCTCCGGCTCACCCCATTGGAGCGGTACGACCTGCTGGAAGCTTACCAGGTTACGATCACCGGCTACGACACCTATTACCGGAGAAAACATGTACAGGATTTCATTGCCTATTTCACCCACAGGCCGGAGCATCTGGAGAATCTGCCGCCCTATAATATGAATGTTGACTATCCCGGCCAGACCAATGGCCTTCTCATATCCGGAAAATCCAAGCAAAAACACGTCATCTATCATATTCTCGCCGCGGAAACCAGAATTGATAACGGCCATATCCGGCTCTTTTTCCAACCAAACACGGAACAATTTATGGATCTGCTGGCCTATATCGGGAAAACGCGGGACTCTCTGCAGATTGAACATATATTCTGCATGACCAACAACGACAAAATCCTTGCGGATAAATATGATTATAACTTAACCTGCCTGGAGAAAATCATTCCCATGTACTACAACTGTGTGTGCAGCTACACGCCTTATTGCTATTATGACAATATCCTGTCCCACGACAATATTTTTAACCTGTTTTCTTCCATGGTTCTCACATCCAAGTACGCGTTTGTCTTCTCCCCGCAGCTGCAGAATGGTTTTTTATTCAGCGACCCGGAAATTCTTTTAAAGCTGCATGATATCTTTGAAGATCTGAAATCAAGCGCCTCTCTGGTGGTGCGCAAGCAGGAATCTTTTCACGCGCAGTTTGAATTTTTCAGCAACATCGAGATCTTCTGTGATATGGAAAACGATAAGCAGCCGGGCTATTCCTTTCAGATGGAGCCCTGCCTGGTCCCGCTAATGCCTCTGTCCTTCCCTGATAAATACCTGATCGAAACCGGCGCAAGGCAGGAGCGTTTCCTGGCCAGGGTAAAGCAGTATATCAGCCGGCACGCCAATGCCAGCCAGGCCCGAATGACCCGATTTATTTTCACTGAGAACGGCGTGAGGTATTTCCTGGAGAGCGGGCGCATATCCGAGATTCCGCCTTCCATTTACCGCCCTTTGGACTACAGCGACCGGACGCTCATGGTTCGGAACCTGATCCACGCCTGCCACACCCAAGGGTACCGGATTCTAAAACCCCAGTCGCCCATCGCCGCCAGCGCGCTGAACATCTACGTGACTTCCCGCCGTGGCTATCTGATGTTTATTTCCGCCGACGGAAAACCGGTCTGTCTGGATTTAAACGAACCCGGCCTTTTGCACGCCTTCCACGATTATCTGGATTCCCTGACAGACAATATGTTCTTTACCGAAGACGAGGCGGACGCGATTTTAACGAAAATGCTGGAAGAATAAAAAGCATAAAGACAGGGCTGCCCGGGTCCAAGATTCAGGCAGCCCTGTTCTTATGCTTTTTTCACAAAGTTTCTTCTGTGTGCGTCCAGAGAATTTCTTTCTTAATCCGAAATAAACCCAGCGCGTCCCGCCGAAGCCGGTATCTGATAAAGAAAAAGATCGCCAGCGCCAAAAACATGATCCCCAAAATGAGGCATATCAAAAACGCCGTATGAAAAATAAAAATCGCTCTTTCCAGTTCCCGCATCCGCCTACCTCGCTTTGATCAAAATAACGGATATATTGTCTTTTTCCATCCGCCGCTTATTAAGTTCCGTGCAGTAAACGGCCGCGGCCAGCATGGCCTCCTCATCCGTCATCCGCTCAGGAGCCAAAAGCTCTGAGAACTCCTCTTTTGCAATCATATGGCAAAAACCGTCAGAACAAAGCATAAACGCATTTCCCGGCGCAAACTCGCCCGAAAAGAAATCCGGCGCCAATCCATCGCCTGCGCCCACACACTGCAGCAGCACGTTTCTCTGCGAATAATCTTCCGCCTCCTGGGGCGTCAGCCGGCCCGCGTCCAGTTCCCTCTGGACAAAAGTCTGGTCTTTGGTCAGCTGCTTAAACATCCCGTCCAGCAGGTAGATCCGTGAGCCTCCCACGTTGACCGCATAATAGCGGTTTCCCGTCAGGAGCAGCGCCGCCGCCGTGGCGCCGCAGGTTTTATGAAGCGCGGCGCCGTAGTTGGCGATCCGGCGGTCCATCCGCTCCAGCAGCCGCATCCAACTGGATCGAAGCTCTTCAAAGGGAATTTTTCGGATTTTTCCCTTTTCATACAGAAGAAAAGGCAGCTCTTCCTCAAACCAGGCGGAAAACGCGCGAACCAAAGCGGCGCTGGCCACTTCGCCTTTAACCAGGACTCCCATGCCGTCACAGACCGCGGCCACCAGCGCCGACCCCTGCTGCGTCTTTGCTTCCTTGAGCAATAGCGCATCCTGGTTGATATTTTTCTGGATCCCCACATCGGTGTGCGCTATACTCAAAAATTCCATATTCCGCGTCCTCATTTATATTTTCTAATCCATCGTATATAAATCTACCATAAGTTACAACATGTGGCAAGTCTTATAGACAATATATTTTAATAAACCAGAGATTTTTTTCAATGCGTGTCCTAAATCCTTGCCTCTTACCTTTTTTAACCTATTTTCTAAAAACACATTTCCTGACACAAAACCTCCGGCGCAGGGTCATCCGCTCTCTTGCTACATAAATATGGATGAAAAGTGAATTTTAAGATGCTTTTCCGAGAGCAGTCCCCTGTGTTACAATTTAAAAAAAACACAGAGAGAAAATTTTGAGAAAACTAAATGAATACATATAAAGCGCAAATCTATGCGTGCATCGAAAACTGCCTGAAAATGAACGGACAAAAAGCGCGTCAGAATTCTGTCTGGTTTGAAAATTATCGGAAACGTCACAAGATCGCTTCCCTGCAGGAACTGGACCGGGAAATCTTCTTCCGCATGTACGCCAAAAATCCCCAACCCCACGAGCTCCAAAAAATCCGCTTCTGGCGCCTAAAACAGCACACGCCCCGGAACCGGGAGGAAAGCATCCGTCTGGGCCAGGCCCTGGAACTGTCCAGGCCGGAGATGGACCGTTTCCTGACAGAAGAGCTGCATAGCCAGCGTCTGTCCCCGGTCACTGACAAAGGCGAAGCTATGGAATATCTGTTTCAGCAATATCTTTGCCGGATTCCTGACGCCCGGCTGGATAAGCTCCACATCCGCCCCGGAACCCAGCGCAGACACCTGCGGCATATCTTTTTCGCCGACGCGCTGGACTGCCTGGACATAGAGGCTTCCATCCGGGAACACTGCTACAAAGAGCACTTATACAGTCGGAATTTCGCCAGCGAATTTAAGAAATACTTGCTGCCCGACACCGTGATTTCCCGGGAAAATTTAATGCGTCTGCTGATTCTCGTGCTCTTGCCGAATCTGGACAAAGACGCCTTAAGCCAGTGGCTGATCCGTTTTGGGTACGCGCCCCTTATGTTGGCGCAGGATTCCTTTTCCTGCGTGGATTACGCCATCGGCGAAGCGCTGGACCTTTTTCAGCAGGCGCCCCGCATGGGAATGGCTGCGGATAAGGAACATATGCAAGAGATTCTGCGCCAGTACGACCATGCGGTGAAAAAGCGTCTGCGGGCCGAACAAAGCGCCAGCAACGCGGCCGACGAACGCTTGCTGAAAAAAATGCGGTTTATGAAATTTCGCTCCATCGGCAACGATATCATTGAGTAAACCACAGACAAATCAGCCAGCCATTTTCCAGGCTGGCTGATTCGTTAAGCATTTTTTCAATCACAACGCCTCAAAGTCCATACAGACCCGGTTTTTCATATATGGGCGCACTTGGCTGTCGGCCACGCGCACGTGTTCCGGGTGGACGGCGTATTTTTTCAGGGAGTCCTCATCGGCGAAAGCGGAGTCCAGCATCATATCCGCGTTGGAGGACGCGGCCCCGTCTGTGTACACATGGATGTCCAAAAGCCCGGGAATCTTCCCCTTCAGGCCTTCCAATCCCTGTTTGACGCCGATTTTCACCTTCTCTTTTTCCTCCTGGGAAAGCTCATCTTTAAGCTGCCATAAAATCACGTGTCTGAACATGTTTCTCCCCCTGTTTCTTTCTTATTTCTTGATGGAGTTCCTCTTGCATGTCTTGCTGCTCTTTATGCTGACCGTCTTCCCCTTAAATCCAGAGATCTTGTTGTGCCAGAACTGGTTGTCCGTGCCTTTTTGCAGGAAAACCCCCGCCCGGTCGGCGCCGTATTCTTTGCGCCGGGCGCCGCTGAAGGAGGAAATCTTCTTTACGGCATTGTTGGTGACTTTTAATTTCCAGCCGGACTGTATGTAGATCCCCGCGTGCTTTCCGTTTTCCACGGTGTTTTTATCCACGGTGCAGTATTTCCACCATTTGATGAACACCGCCTCGCCTTTTAAGTTTTTGAAAACATTGTTCCGCACGATCACGTTCGTGTACGGGTCTTTCTCCGCGCCTACTTCCGAGTTGTGGGAGCCAACGCCCCGGGCCACCCGGTTGAAACGGTTGTTTTCGATCACAGCGTTGTGACAGCCTTTTCCGTTGTAGGGCGTCATATTCGGCATGGCCTCTTTGGTGGCCACGTCCAGCTGGATCGCCTCCTTGGGCTGCAGCTGGTACTCGTAATCGTTTCCGGACAGACTGCAGTTTCGGATGGTCAGCCCCTGAATGTCCGAAACTTCGATCAGATGCGCATACCGGTTGGCCTTTATGGTCACGTTTTCAAAAACCAGGTTTTTGACGTGGGCGAAACGAAACGGAGCCGTCACTGGGGAATCGCTTTTGTTCTGCGTCGTGGTGTCCCAGACGCCGCCCTCGATCTTGATGTTCTCCCCGGCGCTGTCCCCCTGGTTGCTCAAAAGAACCATCCGCTTCTTTCCTTTTATGGCGCGGATGGTGGCGCCTTTGGCGTAGATCCAGGTATTGCTGGGAACCGTCTGCCAGTAGCGGGCTTTGTACGTTCCCGGCGGGATGACGATTTTGTACTGGGTGTTTTGATCCGCCTTTTTGGCCGCTTCCTCCAGATAGTTTTTCATGCTGGTGGAAAAACTGTTCTCTGTGGAAACATCCACTTTGCGCACCACCACCTTCTGATATTTTGGCAGATTCGCGCCTGTGGCTTTCGCGCCCGCCGGCGCGCCCCAGACGCACACAGGCAGCCCCAATATGAGAAGCGCGCTCCCCAGCAAAAACATTTTAAAGCTTTTCAATTTTTCACTTCCTCTCCTGTTTTGTAATACATGATACCATAAACCCTACATAAATGTCAAAAATGCCAATCCGAGTGAAAACCGCTCAGACTGGCTCCTTTAAAACAAAACAGCGGCAATATCACAAAAGCCGCTGTCTGTCCATATCTTTTTCAAATTCCAAATTCTGACAAAACAAGCCCGTCGTTTCGGTCCAAAGTCATCCCCACGCTCCACGCGTTCACAAACAAAAGCAGAGGATTTCCTTTCAGGTCCGTAACTTTCTTCATATCGGAGGTGCCAATAATTTTCTTCACATCCACCTCATCGGGATTGGCGATCCAGCGCAGGCGCTCGTAGGGCAGATTTTCCAAAATGATTTCCACCTTGTATTCGTTTTGCAGGCGGTATTTGAGCACGTCAAACTGCAGCACGCCCACCACGCCCACGATGATTTCCTCCATGCCGGAGTCCAGCTCCTGGAAAATCTGGATGGCGCCTTCCTGGGCGATCTGATTCACACCTTTGGTAAATTGCTTTCTTTTCATGGTATCTACCTGACGCACCCGGGCGAAATGCTCCGGCGCGAAGGTGGGAATGCCCTCGTACGCGAATTTCTCCCCGGGTTTGCAGATGGTGTCGCCGATGGAGAAAATCCCTGGGTCAAACACGCCGATGATGTCCCCCGCGTAAGCCTCCTCCACCACATGCCGGGACTCGGCCATCATCTGCTGGGGCTGGGACAGACGCATTTTTTTGTTTCCCTGCACATGGTACACTTCCTCGCTGGAATCAAACCGCCCGGAACAGATGCGCATAAAGGCCAGCCTGTCCCGATGGGCCTTGTTCATGTTGGCCTGAATCTTGAACACGAAGGCGGAGAAATCATCTCCCATGGGGTCAATCTCCCCTTTGTCCGAAATCCGGGCCAGCGGCGAGGCCGTCATGGCCAGAAAATGCTGCAGGAACGTCTCCACGCCGAAGTTGGTCAGCGCAGAGCCGAAGAACACCGGGGACAATTTCCCCTGGTCCACCAGCGTCTGATCAAATTCCGCGCTGGCGCCGTCCAAAAGCTCGATTTCCTCCTCAAGCGTATCTTTTTGCGCCCCATCCAGGATGTCCAGCAAATGGGGGTCGGAAAGGGCAATCTCCTCCCCGATTCCCTCCTGAGTTCCTTTCTTGGTGTCCGAGAATGTGAGCACATGCCTGGTCTGGCGGTCGTAAACGCCGCGAAACGCTTTTCCTGACCCGATGGGCCAGTTGATGGGGCAGGTGGCGATTCCCAGTTCCTTTTCGATCTCATCCAGTAAATCAAACGTGTCATTTGCGTCTCTGTCCATTTTATTGATAAATGTGAAAATCGGGATATGGCGCATCACGCAAACTTTAAACAGTTTGCGGGTCTGCGCCTCCACTCCCTTTGAGCCGTCAATGACCATCACCGCGGAATCCGCGGCCATCAAAGTCCGGTATGTGTCCTCGGAAAAATCCTGATGTCCCGGGGTGTCCAATATGTTAATGCAATAATTATCGTAATGAAATTGCAGCACGGAGGATGTCACAGAGATTCCTCTCTCCTTCTCGATTTCCATCCAGTCCGATACCGCATGTCTGGCTGTCGCCTTCCCTTTCACCGAACCGGCCAGGTTGATGGCCCCGCCGTATAGGAGAAACTTCTCCGTCAGCGTGGTCTTCCCGGCATCCGGGTGGGATATTATCGCAAACGTGCGCCTTTTCTCAATCTCTTTCGTGTATTTTGGCACCGTAAACCTCCTGTAATGCTTCGCGCTTTTCCAGTTTTTTTACAACGCTTCCATTCTATTACACTGGAAACGAACTGTCAAGGCATTTTCCTGTGGAAGCCCTGCTGGTTTACTCGGTCGCCTGGCTAAGAGGCGTAATCACAATGTTTTCCGGCGCGATTTCTGTTTTTCTTTTTACGATGTCCTCAATCTGCGCCCGGGACGCGTCGTCCAGCTGATTGTCCGGCACCACTACATCCGCGCTGTTTCCGGTTAAGTTTACCACCACGTCCGCAAAGCCTTTGGACTCCAGCAGAACTTCCGCCGCAGATTCCCGCTCCGCCGTCTCCGACAGCGTGACCATGCTGGCCACCGCTTCCGCCTTCTGCTCCTCGGATACGTCTGGGTTGTCGATGATCTGCATCAGGTTTTCCTTATTCTGGGAGCGCACCTGTTCCCGGCTTATTTTCGCCTGGGCCGCAAATCCTGTGGATCCTGTGAGCACCGCTTCCCCGGGGGTGTCTGTGCTCACATCCTCCTGGGAAGCGTCCGCTTCGCCGCTTTCCGGCGTGGCTGTATCTTCTGCGCCTGTTTCCGTTCCCGTCTCGTCTCCCGCCTGGGGCGACTCGGTGGGAGAAGCCTGGCTCGTGGCGCCGAGGCCGTTTTCCTCCAGAAGAGCGGTTTCGTCGCTGACATCGTAATCCAGACTTTCAATATCTTTGAGCACGTCGTCCTCCAGGATATTGCTGTCCGCAGTCTCTGTGCTGGCCTCTTTCATTCCGAAATCCGCATCGGAAAAACTCA
>CAOJVE010000090.1 GCA_948444865.1 uncultured Lachnospiraceae bacterium | reverse complement strand
CGAAGGCGCTAAAAGCAAGCGTGTCCGTCCACAAGGGAATGGGATTGGTCCACGAGGTTTTTACCCAGGAAATCCTGGAATCCATGCACGGAGACATCGGCGTGGGCCATGTGCGCTATTCCACGACGGGGGCCAGCAGCCGGGAAAACGCCCAGCCGCTGGCGCTGAATTACATCAAGGGCACGCTGGGCGTGGCCCACAACGGAAACCTGATAAACGCACGGGAGCTGCGCCGGGAGCTGGAATACGGCGGCGCCATCTTTCAGACGACCATCGACTCCGAAGTGATTGCCTACCATATTGCCAGAGAGCGGGTGCGCACGAAGACCGTGGAAGAGGCGGTGGCCAACGCCATGGCGAAGATGAAAGGCTCCTATTGCCTGATTGTCACGTCTCCCCGGAAACTGATAGCCGCCAGGGATCCCTATGGATTCAAGCCGCTTTGCATCGGCAGGCGGGGCAGCGCTTATATCGTCGCCTCGGAGAGTTGCGCCCTGCACGCGGTGGGAGCCGAGTTTATCCGGGATGTGCAGCCCGGCGAGATTGTTACGATTAACGGCGCCGGCGAGATTGCCTCGGATAAGCGCATGTGCTTGGAACCGTCCAGGCGCGCCCGGTGCATTTTCGAGTACATTTATTTTGCTCGGCCAGATAGCGACATTGACGGCGTGGGCGTGTACGCCGCCCGCATCCGGGCCGGGCGTTTTCTGGCCATGGATTCCCCCGCGGAGGCGGATATCGTGGTGGGTGTGCCGGAATCGGGCAACGCGGCGGCTTTGGGATACGCCATGGAATCCGGGATTCCCTACGGAATGGCCTTTGTGAAAAACAGCTATGTGGGCCGGACCTTTATCAAACCGAAGCAGAGCAGCCGGGAGTCCGGCGTGCAGGTGAAGCTAAATGTGTTAAAGGACGCGGTGCAGGGGAAAAGAGTGATTATGCTGGACGACTCCATTGTGCGGGGAACTACCAGCCGCCGGATTGTGGACATGCTGCGAAAAGCGGGCGCGAAGGAAGTGCACATGCGCGTCAGCGCGCCGCCTTTTCTGTGGCCCTGTTATTTCGGCACCGATGTGCCCGCCAGCGACCAGTTAATCGCCTATAATCGCACAGTCAAGGAAATCTGCCAGATCATCGGAGCGGACAGCCTGGCCTATCTTGGCCTGGACAGGCTCTCACAGATGGTTCCCGGCCTGTCTGTCTGTAGCGGATGCTTTACCGGGAAATACCCGATGGACCCGCCAGCGGAGGATATTCGGGGGGAACACGAATAAACAATTACCAAACTAGCGATAGAAGCATAAAAGGAGATACGCATGAATACGGAAATTTACCAAAGTCCTTTGTCGGAGAGATATGCCAGTAAGGAAATGCAGTATATTTTTTCGCCTGCCATGAAGTTCAAAACCTGGAGAAAGCTGTGGATCGCCCTGGCGGAAACGGAAAAAGAGCTGGGTCTGCCCATCACGCAGGAACAGATCGACGAGCTGAAAGCCCACGCCGAGGACATTAACTTTGAAGTGGCCAAAGAGCGGGAACGCCAGGTGCGCCACGACGTGATGTCCCATGTATATGCGTACGGCGTGCAGTGCCCCAAGGCCAAAGGAATCATCCACCTGGGGGCCACTTCCTGCTACGTGGGGGACAACACGGATATTATCGTCATGACCGAAGCTTTGCGGCTGGTGAAAAAGAAACTCTTGAATGTGCTTGAAAAGCTTGGAAAATTCGCCCGGGAACATAAGAGTCTGCCCACGCTGGCTTTCACCCATTTCCAGCCGGCGCAGCCCACCACAGTGGGAAAGAGGGCGACGCTTTGGATGCAGGAATTTTTGCTGGACTTAGAGGATCTGGAGCACGTGCTGGGGGGTATGAAGCTTCTGGGCTCTAAGGGCACCACCGGCACCCAGGCCAGTTTTCTGGAACTGTTTGAAGGCCGCCAGGAGATGGTGGACAAGGTGGATCCGATGATCGCCGAGAAGATGGGATTTTCGGCCTGCTATCCGGTGTCCGGGCAGACCTATTCCCGGAAAGTGGATGCCCGCGTGGCAAACGTGCTGGCGGGGATTGCGGCCAGCGCCCATAAGTTCTCCAACGACATCCGTCTTCTGCAGCATTTAAAAGAAGTGGAAGAGCCTTTTGAAAAAGACCAGATCGGCTCCTCTGCCATGGCTTATAAGAGAAATCCCATGCGCAGCGAGCGCATCGCGGCTCTGTCCCGGTACGTGATGATAGACGCCTTAAACCCGGCTATCACCTCGGCAGTGCAGTGGTTTGAGCGCACGCTGGACGATTCCGGTAACAAGCGTTTGAGCATTCCGGAGGCGTTTCTGGCGGTGGACGGCATCTTGGATCTGTGTCTGAACGTGGCGGACGGCCTGGTGGTCTACCCGAAGGTCATCGAGAAACGTCTGATGTCGGAGCTTCCGTTTATGGCCACGGAGAATATCCTGATGGACGCGGTGAAAGCCGGGGGGGATCGCCAGGAGCTTCACGAGCGCATCCGGGAGCTGTCCATGGAGGCGGCCAGACATGTGAAAGCAGAGGGCAGGGAGAATAATCTCCTGGAATTAATCGCGGCGGACGACGCGTTTAACCTGACGCTTGAGGAGCTGCAAAAGACCATGGAGCCGGCACGGTACGTGGGCTGCGCGCCGCGCCAGGTGGAGGCTTTTCTTGCCCAGGCCGTGGAGCCTGTGCTGGAGAAAAACCGGGAATTCTTAGGGATGACGGCGGATATCCATGTATAAAGGATAGCGGGCCGAAAGGCCCATTTGGGGGAGGTATTTTGGATGGTTATTGGAATTTTGATTGCAGTGATCGTTGTTTTTTTGGCCCTCTGGCTGATTGGCACGTACAATGCTTTTGTGCGCTTTCGCAATAAGACAGAGGAAGCTTTTTCAGCCATGGACATTTCACTGAAGAAACGCTATGATCTGATTCCGAACTTCGTGGAGACGGTCAAAGGCTACGCCGCCCACGAGCGGGAAACCTTGGAAGCGGTGATTTTCGCCAGAAATCAGGCCGCCCAGTCCCATTCCGCGGAAGAAACGATCAAAAACGACAACGCGTTGAGCGGCACGCTGAAAAACCTGTTCGCCCTTACGGAGTCCTATCCGGATCTGAAGGCGGATCAGAATTTCCTGGCGCTTCAGAACCAGCTTTCCCGCATTGAGGAGGAGATCGCGGGTTCCAGAAGGTACTACAACGGGGTAATCAATAAGTACAACACCCGCATTGAGATGTTTCCGGGGAATCTGCTGGCGGGGATATTCGGATTTCAGAGGAAGCCGCTCTATGAAGTGCAGGAAGTATTTGAGCGGGATAATGTGAAGGTCACATTTTAAATTGCAAGAAGGGGAAAACAAATGAAAAAGGCTTTCTATATCCTGGCCGGCGCAGCGGCTGTATGTCTTTTTTTCCTGGCGGGCTCTTTTCTGGGCTCTGTGCCCGGTGATGCGCAAAAGCCGGAATATGATCACGCCATGCAGACAGAAAATTATAGTGTGCAGATAGAGGTTTTAGAGGACGGATCTTACCAGGTCAAGGAGCAAATCCGGGTAAATATGCTGGAAGACCGTCACGGGATTTACCGGTACATTCCCCGGTACGGGCAAAGCGTTTATAACGACGCCGGGGGACGGCAGCGCAAAATCCCCTTTTTTGGGAAAATTAAATTGCTAAAGGCCAGCGCGCCGGCGGAAGTCTCCAATGAAGACGGATGTACGGTTTTCCGTCTGGGCAGCGAGGACGAGACGGTGTATGGGCCGGTGGAATACACGATCCGCTATCGTTTCACGCCTTATTTTCAGGAAAAAAATTACTCCAACGCCTATTACAATTTATTTCCCAATATGTGGCAGAACCCGATTCCCGCGGGAAGCTCTTTTTCCGTCAAATTTCCCAAGGATTTTGACCACGAAAGTCTAAAACTGTACGGCGGCTCCTATGGCGAAAGAAAAGACGCGTCCCAGGCGCTGCGCCTTTCCTGGTCGGGCAATACATTGGAAGGGACGCTGCAGGAGGACCTTTTGCTGGGCGAGGGGATTACCTTTTTTGCGGCCATGCCGGAAGGCTATTTTACAGGAATCCATGCGCTTACCTGGCCGAAGTTCGCGCTTTTTGCATTGTCTTTGGCCGCTTTTGTAGGAGCGCTGCTTCTGTTTTTGGCTTTTGGACGGGACGAGACGATTTATCCGTCCATCCAGTTTCAGCCGCCCCGGGGAATCGACAGCGCGGCCGTGGGATATATCATCGACGGCGCGGCGGAAGACCGGGATGTGCTGTCGCTGATTCTCTACTGGGCGGACCAGGGATTTCTCACCATTGAGGAAAAAGAAAAAGACAGACTGATTCTTCACCGCGCACAGCCGCTGCCGCCGGACGCGCCGGGCTATGCGCAGACTTTGTTCGGGGATTTATTTAAAGAGGGGGATGCCTGCGACGTGAAAAAGCGCAGCGGGAAATTTTATAATTCCATAACTGCGGCAAAGGCGCAGGTGAAGATGTGTTTTCAAAAAGAAAACGCGCTGTACACGAAAGGCTCTCTTGTGGCCCGCACGGCGACCGGATTTCTCTGTGCGCTGCCTTTTGGCGGATTTATGCTGCTGATCGGTCTGACTTCCTATATGGACGCGCTCTGGATGATCATAAGCGTGATCTGTTACGGCCTGTTTCTGGCCGGCGCGTGGACCTTCTGCCGTGGGGTGGATTTCTGGCACAGTAAGAGCGATTCCAGTCGGGTGCAGACGGTGGCGGCCGGCCTTATCATGATTGGCCTGGGGCTGGCCGGCTACGGCGGCGGCTATCTGCAGCGGGCGCGGCGCAGCGAAGCGTTTTCTTACATAATTCTATTCGGCGTCGTCTGCGCCGCGTCGGCGGGCCTGGCGCTTCTGACCGCTTTTATGCGCAGACGGACCCACAGATGCGCGCAGTGGATGGGAGAGCTGCTGGGGCTTCGGGATTTTATCGAGACGGCGGAGCTGGACCGGCTGCAGGCGCTGGCGGAGGAAACGCCGGGTGTGTTTTATCATATTTTGCCCTATGCGTACGTGATGGGCCTGTCCGAAGTATTCGCCCGCAAACTAAAAGGGCTGGCGCTTGCGCCGCCCCAGTGGTACGCCGGCCCTTATGACCAGCCGGGAGGGGCTTTTGACTATTACGTCTTCCATCATCATCTGATGCGCGATATGGACACGGCGACCAAGGCTCTGGCCGTTCCGGAACCGCCGAAATCATCTGACAGCGGCGGGGGAGGCGGTTTTTCGGGAGGCGGAGGCGGCTTTTCCGGAGGCGGTTTCGGAGGCGGAGGCGGCGGCTCCTGGTAGCAAAAGTGAAAAAATAAAGAAAAAAGACTTGATGTATTCCAAGCTTTTGTGTATGATGTGATATAGTATGATGTCAGCCAGGAATGCGCATTTAGAGTTAGGAGGAACTTCAAGTATGAGTAATGCCGTAATGTTAATATGGATGGTTGCATTGATTGCCGTAATGTATTTTATGATGATTCGGCCTCAGAAGAAAGAGCAGAATCGGATCCGGGCTATGCTGGCCAGCATGGCGGTGGGGGACAGCGTAGTCACCACCAGCGGTTTTTATGGCGTTGTGATTGACATTACCGAGGAAGATGTGATCGTGGAATTTGGAAACAACCGGAACTGCCGTATTCCCATGCGCAAGGCTGCCATTGCGGAGGTGGAGAAGGCGCAGGTCGCGGAATCCGAGTGAAATGCCCCGTAAAAAGTTGAAATCAATAAAGAAAAACCCCTTCCATCCGGCCGCCTAAGCCTGGTCGGAAGGGGTTGAGGCGCTTTGGGCATTTCTGTCCGGAGCGTTTATAAATAGAAAGGATGAGGACATGAAGACAAACATTGTTTTGATTCCCGGCGACGGAATCGGGCCGGAAATCGTATCAGCAGCGAAGAAAGTCTTGGATCGGGTGTGCCAAAAATTTGGCCACGATTTTCAATATCGGGAAGCGCTCCTTGGAGGAGCCTCCATCGACGCCTGCGGCATTCCGCTGACGGATGAAACCATCGACGCAGCGAAAAGCGCGGATGCCGTGCTCATGGGTTCCATTGGCGGGGACACAGCCACTTCTCCCTGGTATCAGCTGGAACCTTCCAAAAGGCCGGAAGCAGGTCTTTTGCGGATTCGTAAGGAGTTAAATCTGTTCGCCAATTTACGTCCGGCCTACCTTTACAGTCAATTAAAAGACGCCTGCCCTTTAAGGGCGGACATTATCGGAGATGGTTTTGACATGCTGATCATGCGGGAGCTGACCGGCGGCCTCTATTTCGGAGAGCGTAAAACCTATGAACAGGATGGGCTCCAGACAGCCATCGACACGCTGTCATACAACGAAAATGAAATCCGCCGGATCGCTGTAAAAGGATTTGAAATAGCCAGAAAGCGCAGGAAGAAAGTCACCAGCGTGGATAAGGCAAACGTGCTGGATTCTTCCCGGCTGTGGCGGAAAGTCGTGGAGGAAGTGGCGGCGGATTATTCGGACGTGGAACTGGAGCATATGTTGGTGGACAACTGCGCCATGCAGCTGGTGCGTGACCCCAAACAGTTTGATGTGATTCTGACAGAAAATATGTTTGGGGATATTTTGTCGGATGAGGCCAGCATGGTCACAGGCTCCATCGGTATGCTGTCGTCCGCCAGCTTAAATGAGACGAAGTTCGGCCTTTATGAGCCAAGCCACGGCTCCGCGCCGGATATCGCCGGACAGGATAAGGCCAATCCCATCGCCACCATTTTGTCGGCGGCCATGCTGCTGCGGTATTCCCTGGATCTGGATGCGGAAGCAAACGCGGTGGAGCAGGCGGTGCAGAAAGTCCTGGAAAATGGCTGGCGGACCGTGGATATCATGTCCGACGGCTGCGCTTGCGTGGGAACCCAGAAGATGGGTGAATTGATCGCAGAAGCCATATAACCAGGCTACATAAGAATCTTAATGGGTCGTTGCGAAACATTCGCAATGACCCGGATATCATAAACAGTAAGAGGGAGATGCAGATCATGAAAAGCGACGCAGTAAAAAAAGGAATCCAGCAGGCTCCGCACCGTTCTTTATTTCATGCCCTGGGCATGACCAAAGAGGAGATGGAGCGCCCGTTGGTTGGAATTGTAAGCTCTTATAACGAAATCGTTCCCGGTCATATGAACCTGGATAAAATCGTAAACGCAGTGAAGCAGGGTGTGGCCATGGCCGGGGGAACGCCCATTGTATTTCCGGCCATCGCCGTCTGCGACGGGATTGCCATGGGACACATTGGCATGAAATATTCCCTGGTGACCCGGGATTTGATCGCGGATTCCACAGAAGCCATGGCCATCGCCCACCAGTTCGACGCGCTGGTGATGGTTCCCAACTGTGATAAAAACGTGCCGGGACTTCTGATGGCCGCGGCCCGCCTCAACGTGCCCACCGTGTTTGTCAGCGGCGGCCCCATGATGGCGGGACATGTGCAGGGCCACAAGACCAGCCTTTCCAGCATGTTCGAGGCCGTAGGCGCCCACAGCGCCGGAAAGCTGACCGACGAGCAGGTGCAGGAATATGAAAATAAAGCCTGCCCCACCTGCGGCTCCTGCTCCGGCATGTATACGGCCAACAGCATGAATTGCCTTACGGAAGTTCTGGGCATGGGCTTAAAAGGCAACGGGACCATTCCGGCCGTATATTCCGACCGCATTTGCCTGGCGAAAGAAGCGGGCATGAAGGTGATGGAGATGTACGAGAAAAACATCCGTCCCCGGGACATTATGACCGAGAAGGCCATCTTAAACGCGCTGACCGTGGATATGGCCCTGGGCTGCTCCACCAACAGCATGCTTCACCTTCCAGCCATCGCCCATGAGATCGGCATGGATTTTGACATCACATTCGCCAACGAAATCAGTGAGAAAACGCCGAACCTGTGCCATCTGGCGCCGGCGGGCCCCACTTATATGGAAGATTTAAACGAGGCCGGCGGCGTGTACGCGGTCATGAACGAGCTGGACAAAAAGGGACTGCTGCACACCGATTGCATGACCGTGACGGGAAAGACCGTGGGCGAGAACATCAAAGGGTGCGTCAATACGAATCCCCAGGTCATCCGTCCCATTGAGAATCCCTACAGCGAAACCGGCGGGCTGGCCGTGCTGACCGGCAATCTGGCGCCGGACGGAAGCGTGGTGAAGCGCTCCGCCGTTGTGGCTGAGATGATGAAGCACGAAGGCCCCGCCCGGATCTTTGAATCCGACGAGGAAGCCTGCCAGGCCATTTTAGGCGGGAAGATTCACGAAGGGGATGTGGTGGTCATCCGCTACGAAGGCCCCAAAGGCGGCCCAGGCATGCGGGAAATGTTAAATCCCACATCGGCCATTGCCGGCATGGGACTGGGCGAGAGCGTGGCCCTTATCACCGACGGCCGTTTCAGCGGCGCGTCCAGAGGAGCCTCCATCGGCCATGTATCGCCGGAGGCGGCGGTGGGCGGCCCCATCGCGCTTTTGGAAGAAGGGGACGTCATTTTGATTGACATTCCCAATCTGAAGTTAAATGTGAAGCTTTCAGAAGAAGAGCTGGCTTTACGGAAAGCCAAATGGCAGCCCAGACAGCCAAAGGTAACCACAGGGTATCTGGCCCGCTATGCGTCCATGGTCACTTCCGGGAACCGCGGGGCGATCCTGGAAATACCGAAAAGTACGCAAGTGAATTAACAGGAGGAAAAAACATATGCAGCTTACAGGTTCCGAAATTGTAATCGAATGCCTTAAGGAGCAGGGCGTGGACACCGTATTCGGCTATCCGGGCGGCGCGATTCTGAACATATACGATGCCCTGTACCAGCACAAAGACGAGATACGCCATGTCCTCACCTCCCATGAACAGGGCGCATCCCATGCGGCGGACGGCTATGCCCGCGCCACCGGAAAAGTGGGGGTTTGCCTGGCCACCTCCGGCCCGGGGGCCACCAACCTGGTCACCGGCATCGCCACCGCCTATATGGACTCTGTGCCGCTGGTGGCAATCACCGCCAACGTGGGAAAACCCCTTTTGGGCAAAGATTCATTTCAGGAAGTGGATATTGCGGGCATCGTAATGCCCATCACAAAGCACAGTTATATTGTAAAAGACGTAAATGAGCTGGCGGGCGCCCTAAGAAAAGCGTTTCAGATCGCCAAGAGCCACCGCCCGGGCCCGGTTCTCGTGGACATCACAAAGGACGCCACCAGCGCGAAAGCGGAATATGAATACAAAAAGCTCGAGCCAATTCCCCGGTCTGTGGAAAATATCCGGGAAGAGGACATTGCGCGGGCGCTTCAGATGATCCGGGACTCCGAAAGGCCGTTTATTTTTGTAGGCGGCGGCGCCACCATAGCGGGCGCGCAGGACGAATTAAAAGATTTCGCCCACACGATTCAGGCGCCGGTGTGCGACACCTTGATGGGAAAAGGCGCATTTCCGGGAACGGACGACTTATACACAGGGATGCTGGGCATGCATGGAACCAAAGCGTCCAACCTGGGCGTAACCGAGAGTGACTTACTGATTGTCGTAGGTTCCAGATTCAGCGACCGTGTAACGGGAAACACCCAGAATTTCGCAAAGAACGCCAAAATCCTGCAGCTGGATATTGATCGGGCGGAGGTAAATAAAAACGTGCTGGTGGACGCCAGCGTCATCGGCGATGTGAAAATAATTTTGCGGAAATTAAACGAGAAGCTGGAAAAACAGGATCACGCCCAGTGGCTGGCGCAGGTGAAAGAATTAAAAGAAAAACATCCGCTTCGCTATGACGAAAACCAGCTGACCGGCCCCTATATTATAGAAAAGCTCTACGAACTCACCAAAGGGGACGCCATCATTACCACAGACGTGGGCCAGCACCAGATGTGGGCCGCCCAGTTCTACCAGTATCCCCAGCCCCGGAGGTTCTTAAGCTCCGGCGGCCTTGGCACCATGGGTTACGGTCTGGGAGCCGCCATCGGCGCCAAGATGGGAATGCCGGAAAAAACGGTGGTGAACATCGCCGGCGACGGCTGTTTCCGTATGAACATGAACGAGCTGGCCACGGCGGTGCGCTGCGGACTGCCGCTGGTGGAGCTGGTGTTAAATAACCACGTGCTGGGCATGGTGCGTCAGTGGCAGACCCTGTTTTATCAGGAGAGATATTCCCACACCATCCTCCAGGACGGCGTGGACTTTGTGAAAATCGCAGAAGCCATGGGCGCGGACGGCATACGCGTGACCAGCAAAGAGGAAGTGGTTCCCGCCCTTGAAAAGGCTTTGAAAAATCCAAGGCCCATTGTGGTGGACTGCCAGATTGACAGCGACCTGAAGGTATTCCCGATGGTGCCGGCTGGCGCTAATATAGAAAATGCATTTGACGAGGAGGATTTATAAAAATGTTTCATTATCATTGTTTAAACCCAATTTCAGCCAAAGGGCTGGAATTATTCAGCGGAGATTATGAGAAAACAGAGAAGTTTGAGGAAGCGCAAGCGGTGCTGGTGCGCAGCGCCAAAATGACGGAAATGGAGATTCCAGCATCCGTCTCGGCCATCGCCCGCGCCGGAGCAGGCGTGAACAACATTCCGCTGGATACGTGCTCCAAAAAAGGCATTGTGGTATTCAACACGCCCGGCGCCAACGCCAACGGCGTAAAAGAGCTGGCGCTGGCCGGCATGCTGCTGGCTTCCAGAGACATTGTGGGCGGCATCGAGTGGGTCAGAGACAACGCCGACAAAGAAGACGTGGGAAAACTTGCGGAGAAGCAGAAGAAACAATTTGCCGGATGTGAGATCCGCGGCAAAAAGCTGGGCATCATCGGCCTTGGCGCCATCGGCTCTATGGTGGCCAACGCGGCTTCCTATCTGGGCATGGACGTGTACGGCTACGATCCGTTCATCTCCGTGGACGCCGCCTGGAATCTGTCCAGAAGCATCCATCATGCCAACACACGGGACGAGATTTACAGCCAATGCGACTACATCACCATCCATGCGCCCCTTCTGGAAGAAACCAAAGGGATGGTCGACCAGCAGGCGTTTGACCAGATGAAAGACGGTGTGGTGATCCTGAACTTCGCCCGGGATTCCCTGGTGGACGAAAAAGCCCTGCTGGCGGCTCTGGAAAGCAAAAAAGTGAAAAAATACGTAACCGACTTTGCCACTCCTGCAGTGGCCAGAGCCGAGGGAACCCTTGTGCTTCCGCATCTGGGCGCTTCCACGGAAGAGTCCGAAGAGAACTGCGCGGTAATGGCAGTCAAAGAACTGCGTGATTTTATGGAAAACGGAAATATCCACAACTCTGTGAACTTCCCGGCATGCAGCATGGGCATCTGTAAAGCCGCAGGCAGAATTGCCATTATCCACGAAAACATTCCCAACATGATCAGCAAAGTGGCAAAGACGCTGGGCGATGAGGGCATCAACATCGCGGATCTGACCAACAAGAGCCGCGGAGAAAACGCGTACACGCTGGTGGACGTGGAAGCTCCGGTTTCCCAGGAAGTGCTGGAAGTGCTGAGCCAGATTCCGGGAGTTACC
>CAOJVE010000089.1 GCA_948444865.1 uncultured Lachnospiraceae bacterium | reverse complement strand
TAGACCCCATTTATTTGGGAATCAATAAAAAGTCAACACGGCAGTTGCACAGGGCAAACCGCAAAGTATCAGAGTATGGCCTTCAGCTGCGGGAGAAACAGAAAGCAAAATTCATTTACGGTGTATTGGAAAAACCTTTCCGTAATTACTATAAAAAAGCAGATAAAATGCAGGGCATGACCGGTTCCAATCTGATGATTCTTCTGGAGCGCAGACTGGACAACGTGATCTTCCGTCTTGGATTCGCAAGGACGAGAAGAGAGGCCAGACAGATCGTGGGCCACAAGCATGTGACGGTAAACGGCAGAGTCGTAAACATCCCTTCTTTCCTTATTAAAGCGGGCGATGTGATCGAAATCAAAGAAAAATGTAAAGGATCTGCCAGATACAAAGAAGTTCTGGAGATCACCGGCGGAAGATTGGTGCCGGAATGGCTGGATTCTGACCAGGAAGCCTTAAAAGGCGTTGTGAAAGAACTTCCATCCAGAGAAGTCATCGACGTTCCCGTGAACGAGATGCTGATCGTCGAGTTATACTCTAAATAATAGGTAACACCCAAGGAGGTGTCTTATAGTGTTTGATTTTAATAAGCCTAAGATTGAAATTACGGATATTTCCGAAGACAAGAAATACGGCAGATTTGTAGTGGAGCCTTTGGAAAGAGGATATGGAACTACTTTGGGAAATTCACTTAGACGTATTATGCTTTCCTCCTTGCCAGGAGCTGCGGTCAGCCAGGTGAAAATCGACGGGGTGCTTCACGAATTCAGTTCAGTCCCCGGCGTGAAGGAAGACGTGACGGAAATCATCATGAACCTGAAGAGCCTCGCAATCCGCAACAGAAGTGCGGATAATGAACCAAAGGTTGCCTATGTGGAGTGTGAAGGAAAAGGAGTAGTGACTGCTGCGGATATCCAGGTAGATCAGGACATAGAGATCATGAATCCCGATCTGGTGATTGCCACTTTAAACGGCGGCAAAGACTGCAGACTGGTGATGGAATTAACCATTACAAAAGGCAGGGGATACGTAAGTTCCGAAAAAGGCAAAACAGACGATATGCCGATCGGGGTCATTGCAATCGATTCCATTTATACGCCGGTAGAGCGTGTGAACTTAACTGTAGAGAATACTCGTGTCGGTCAGATTACTGACTTTGATAAATTAACCCTTGATGTATATACAAACGGTACATTGGACCCGGACGAGGCGGTAAGTCTGGCTGCGAAAGTCTTAAGTGAGCATTTGAGCCTATTTATCGATCTGTCCGAAAACGCCAAGACAGCAGAAATCATGATTGAGAAGGAAGACAATGAGAAGGAAAAGGTGCTGGAAATGAGCATCGACGAACTGGAATTGTCTGTGCGTTCCTACAACTGTCTGAAGAGGGCCGGAATCAACACAGTGGAAGAGCTGTGCAACCGCACATCGGACGATATGATGAAGGTGAGGAACTTAGGGCGCAAATCATTGGAAGAAGTTTTGGCGAAATTAAAGGAACTCGGTCTGCAGCTTCAGCCTGCGGAAGAGTAGAAAAACAGTGGACGCCTGACACATATCAGTAAGACCGATGAGCGTGGTATGCTGTCCCACAGATGGAGGATTTGAAAATGGCAAAATATAGAAAATTAGGCAGAACATCCAGTCAGAGAAAAGCGTTGTTGCGCAACCAGGTGACAAATTTATTGTATCACGGCAAGATTGTTACAACGGAGTGCAAAGCGAAAGAAGTCCGCAAAATAGCGGAAGGCCTGATCGCGATGGCTGTCAGAGAAAAAGACAACTACGAAACCGTGACTGTCACTGCAAAAGTTCCCAAGAAGAACGCAGAAGGCAAGAGAGAGAAACAGGTTGTAGACGGCAAGAAAGTCACTGTTTACGAAGAAGTGCAAAAAGAGATCAAAAAAGATTTACCTTCCAGACTCCATGCCAGAAGACAGATGTTGAAAGTATTCTATCCAGTCAAAGAAGTTCCACTGGAAAAAGCCGGAAGAAAGAGAAATACGAAGCAGGTGGACATGGTAGACAAAATGTTTACAGAGATTGCGCCAAAATACGAGGGCCGCAACGGCGGTTACACACGCATTGTGAAGATTGGCCCCAGAAAAGGCGACGCTGCTATGGAAGTCTTGTTGGAATTGGTGTAGATTAGGAAGATTTGGGACGCGGCGTAGCTGCGTTCCTTTTTCACTTGTATAAGGAGGGTCAGTATGGTCAGTCAGGAATTTCACAAAAGCAGAAGGCAGCTGTATCGGGAGCTGCTAAAAGACAACTCGATAGGATTCGTTTTCGCCGGAGAGCAAAAAGAAGACCGGGGGGATCAGATGTTTCCCTTTACGCCATATGCCAACTTCTATTACCTGACAGGTTTTCAGCAGCCGAAAGCCATCTTCATGGCCGTGAAAGAGCGGGGAAATTACCAGGAGATTCTCTTCATCGACCATCCCGATGAAAAAAAACAGCGTTGGGAGGGGATTTCTTACACAAAAGAAAGCATCGCCGCCGAGACGGGGATCCAACAGGTGGAGTATCTGGAAAAATTTATAAGCAGCATTCCGCTTTTTGGAAGAAAAAATTTAATTGAAAACATATATGTGGACATCGCCAACTGGGAAGAGGGATTCCACCCGAATCCGGCCCAGCAGTTCGCGGCCAAAGTGCAGTCCAGCTATCCGTATATGCATATACACAACACGTTCCAGGAGATGAGCCTGATCCGCCAGGTGAAGCGTCCAGAGGAAATTGCGCTGCACAGAGAAGCCTGCCGAATTACTTCCGAAGGGGTTCGTCATATGCTGAAACACTTAAAGCCTGGAATGTATGAATGTCAGGCGGAAGCGTATTTTGATTTCGTGCTTAAAAGCCGCAACGCCGCCCATGCGTTTCCCACCATTGCCGCGTCGGGACCCAATGCCTGCATTCTTCACTATGTGGCCAACGACCGGAAGCTGCAGGACGGCGATTTGATCCTGTTTGACCTGGGCGCGGAGTGGGGTTATTATGCCTCGGACGTGAGCCGCACCTATCCGGTCAGCGGAAAATTTACCCAGAAGCAAAGAGATCTCTACCAGGTTGTGCTGGAGGGTCTGGAGGCGGCCATCGCCCATGCTCGGCCGGGACAGCCAAAGAACGAGCTGCAGAATCTCAGCAAGGATGTGATGGCAAAGGAGCTGATCAAGCTGGGAATGATTCAGGAAAAAGAGGAGATTTCCCGCTATTATTATCATGGCTCCGGACATTATATCGGCCTGTACACCCACGATGTGGGAGATGAGTATGCGCCTCTGGAAGAAGATATGATGTTCACGCTGGAGCCGGGGCTGTATTTTAAGGAGCTGGGCATCGGCATCCGCATAGAAGATACCCTTTTAGTCACGGGCCAGGGCTGTGAGGTTTTGTCGGGGGACATTCCCAAGACTGTGGAGGAGATCGAGGCTTTTATGGAAAGCAGGTAAAAGGAGTCAGTGCGGTCCGCTGCAGGGCTGCGCTGGGGTAAGGAGGATAGGAGTATGGATAAAAAGTTATTTTTTGTATACAACCCCAGGGCAGGAAAAGGGCTGCTGAAGACGAAACTGGCCGATATCGTGGATATTTTCGTAAAAGCCGGATATGAAACCATTGTGTATCCCACCCAGTCCAAAGGCGATGGCTATGAGCGGGTGATGGAGTACCAGTCTCAGGTGGATGCGGTGGTCTGCAGCGGCGGTGACGGCACGCTGGATGAAGTGGTTTCGGCGCTGATGGCCTGCGAAAGCCAAGTTCCCGTGGGCTATATACCGGCCGGCAGCACCAATGATTTTGCCAACAGTCTGTTTATACCGAAGGATATGCTCAAAGCCGCTCAGGCCGTTTCGCAGGGGGACATTTACCGCTGTGACGTAGGGCGTTTTAATGACGACTCGTTCGTATACATCGCGGCTTTTGGCCTATTTACCGATGTGGCTTATGAGACTAACCAGGATTTGAAAAATATACTGGGACATGTGGCCTATGTCCTGGAAGGCGTCAAGCGTTTGCTGGACATAAAATCCTATCACTGTGAAATACAGGCGGAAGACCGGTCGCTGGAAGGCGATTTCATTTACGGAATGATCACGAATTCCCGTTCAGTGGGAGGGTTTAAACACCTGACGGGCAAAAATGTGGATATGAATGACGGTTTATTCGAGGTGACGCTGATCCGCAAGCCCAAAAATCCCCTGGAAATGAATGAAATCATCACGTCCCTGCTGATGGCGGAGGATCGGTCCGACATGATCCATTCTTTTAAGGCCAGCCAGATAGCCATCCGATCCCGGGAGGAAATTCCTTGGACGCTGGATGGCGAATACGGGGGAACCCATCAACAAGTGGAAATTGAGAATTTAAAACAGGCTATGGGCATATTTCTTGCTGGACAGAAGCATCTTTGTAAAGATTGACGAGGATAGCCGGGAATAAAAAAACGCTTTTATGAAATATTACTCTTGCAATTATCTTCAATATACGGTATCTTAATAGCAGGTTTGGAATTCAAATTTTAGACGAACTTGAGAGGACAAAGGCGTTCCACAGTGGGGTGGAATGTCTTTTTTTCTTATAGGGCTACGAAAGGAAGGAAAATATGGGTGATTTAATTAAAGTAAGCGAAATTTTTGGGCAGGATGTGTTTAACGATTCCGTGATGCAGGAGAGGCTGCCGAAAAAAGTATACAGAGAATTGAAGAAAACCATTGAAGAGGGCAAGGAACTGACGCTGGAGATTGCGGACGTGGTGGCGCATGAGATGAAAGAATGGGCCATTGAAAAAGGGGCGACCCATTATTCCCATTGGTTTCAGCCGCTGACAGGGGTGACGGCGGAAAAGCACGATTCCTTTATCACGGCGCCTCTGGAAAGCGGAAAGGTGCTGATGTCCTTTTCCGGAAAAGAGCTGATTAAGGGAGAGCCGGATGCGTCTTCTTATCCTTCAGGCGGACTGAGGGCCACCTTTGAGGCCAGAGGATACACAGCCTGGGACTGCACTTCGCCGGCGTTTGTCCGCCATGATGCGGCAGGCGCTATCCTGTGCATTCCAACAGCTTTCTGCTCCTACACCGGGGAAGCGCTGGATCAGAAAACGCCTCTGCTTCGTTCCATGGAGGCTATCAACCGGCAGGCCTTGCGTTTGGTGCGTCTTTTCGGGAACACGACCTCTAAAAAAGTGATCCCCTCTGTAGGACCGGAACAGGAATATTTCCTGGTGGACGAGGAAAAGTTCCTGCAAAGAAAGGATTTGATTTACACAGGCCGCACATTGTTTGGCGCGATGCCCCCCAAAGGCCAGGAGTTGGACGATCACTATTTTGGAACCATCCGCCAACGCATCGCTTCCTATATGAAAGACGTCAATGAGGAACTGTGGAAACTGGGCGTAACGGCCAAGACCCAGCACAACGAAGTGGCGCCCGCCCAACACGAGATTGCCAGCATCTATGACCAGGCCAATATTGCGGTGGACCACAACCACATTGTGATGCAGACCTTGAAGAGAGTGGCCTGCCAGCA
Source organism: uncultured Lachnospiraceae bacterium (assembly GCA_948444865.1). Taxonomy (GTDB): domain Bacteria; phylum Bacillota; class Clostridia; order Lachnospirales; family Lachnospiraceae; genus MGBC164599. The sequence goes on along the minus strand of CAOJVE010000089.1, from coordinate 6,234 downwards.
CGGGATGAAGTGCCTGCTCCACGAAAAGCCCTTTGCAGGGGTGAACGGTTCCGGTAAACATAACAACTGGTCAATCATCACGGACGATGGCATCAATCTGTTGGAGCCGGGCAAGACGCCCCATGAGAACATCCAGTTTTTGCTGGTGTTGACCTGTATTTTGAAAGCGGTGGACATTCATGCAGACCTACTGCGGGAATCTGCGGCTGACGTGGGAAATGACCACAGGTTGGGAGCCAATGAGGCGCCGCCGGCAATTATCTCCGTTTTCCTGGGCGAGCAGCTGGAAGATGTGCTGGAGCAGCTGATCAGCACTGGAACGGCCACCCACAGTCTGAAAGGCGGCAAGCTGCAGACAGGCGTAAAAACCCTTCCTGATTTGGCAAAAGACGCCACAGACAGGAACCGTACCTCACCGTTCGCGTTCACAGGAAACAAATTCGAGTTCCGTATGGTGGGTTCCAGAGATTCCATTGCGTCTCCAAACATCGTTTTGAACACCATTATCGCGGAGGCTTTCAAAGAAGCCTGCGATGTGCTGGAGAAAGCCGAAGACTTCAACATGGCTGTCCATGATTTGATTAAAGAGTATGCCATCGAACACCAGAGGATTGTGTTTAACGGCAACGGCTATTCCGAGGAGTGGGTAAAAGAAGCGGAACGCAGAGGACTGCCGCATCAGAGATCTATGGTGGAGACCATACCGTCACTGGTAACGCCAAAAGCGATTAAGCTCTTTGAAAGCTTTGGCGTGTACACCAAGGCAGAGCTGGAATCCCGGGCGGAGATTATGTATGAACACTATGCAAAAGCCATCAACATTGAGGCCAGAGTAATGATTGATATTGCCAGCAAGCAGATCATACCTGCGGTAATCAAATACGTGACCAAACTGGCAAATTCCATCAATATTATCAAATCCGCAGGCGATGTGGATGTGACGGTTCAGCGGGAATTGCTGGAAGAGTGCTCTGGGCTTTTGGTTGATACGAAAAACAACCTGCATGTGCTGATGGAACTGGCAGACCAAGGATCAGCCATGGAGGAAGGCAAAGAACAGGCAGAGTTCTACTACTATAAGATTATGCCTGCCATGGACGCGCTTCGTACGCCAGTGGATAAACTGGAAATGCTGGTGGACAAAGAAATGTGGCCAATGCCGTCTTATGGCGATTTGATTTTTGAAGTATAAGTAAACATAGAAGTGAAGCAAAGACGCTTGTAGAGATACGGTATTTTTGCTTCACTTTTTTTATGGAGGAGGAGAGAAGTATGGAAGAAATTATAGGCGTTGTGAACGGAGAAATTTTTGGCGTGTGGTTTTTAATTGGCGCCGCGCTGGTGTTCTGGATGCAGGCGGGGTTTGCCATGGTGGAAACCGGGTTTACCCGGGCAAAAAATGCGGGCAATATCCTGATGAAAAATCTGATGGATTTTTGCATCGGCACGGTTATGTTTATTCTGATTGGTTTCAGCCTGCTGTTGGGCGAGGATCTGATGGGGCTGATTGGAAAGCCGGGATTTGACATCATTACAAATTATGCGGATTTTGACTGGTCTGCGTTTGTGTTTAACCTCGTATTTTGCGCCACCACGGCCACCATTGTGTCCGGCGCCATGGCGGAGCGGACGAAGTTTCTGTCCTATTGTGTCTATTCAGGGGTTATTTCGGCGTTGATCTATCCCATTGAGGCGCATTGGATCTGGGGAGGCGGATGGCTGTCACAGATGGGATTCCATGATTACGCGGGTTCCTGCGCTATTCATATGGTCGGAGGCATATCGGCCCTGATCGGCGCGAAAATCCTGGGCGCGCGCATCGGAAAATTTACAAAAGACAGTGACGGACATATTACCAAAGTAAACGCATTCCCTGGCCACAATCTGCCGCTGGGCTGTCTGGGCGTATTTATCTTATGGCTGGGTTGGTATGGTTTCAATGGCGCCGCCGCACAGTCGGTGGATGAGCTTGCCTCTATCTTTGTAACGACAACCATCGCGCCGGCCATTGCCACTGTCGTGTGTTTGATTTTCACATGGCTGAAGTATGGAAAACCGGATGTTTCCATGTGTCTGAACGCTTCACTGGCTGGTCTGGTGGCCATAACGGCTTCCTGCGATGTTACAGACTGCGTTGGAGCCATTGTAATCGGCGCGGTGGCCGGTCTGCTAGTTATCTTTGGGGTCTGGCTGCTGGATTACAAACTGTGCATCGACGACCCGGTGGGCGCAGTGGCTGTGCATTGCTTAAACGGCGTCTGGGGCACGGTTGCCGTGGGATTGTTCGCCACGTCTACATCCCCGGCGTATGAACGGGCGGGCATCCGAGAAGGTCTTTTCTATGGCGGCGGTTTGGAGCAGCTAGGGTTTCAGTTCATAGGAATTGCCGCTGTAGCCGCTTGGACGGCTGTTACCATAACAATTACATTCCTTGCCATCAAAGCGTGCCTGGGACTGCGCGTGACAGAGGAAGAGGAGATTGTGGGCCTGGATGCCTGCGAACACGGGCTTGCGTCGGTTTATTCAGGTTTCAGCATTATGGACGTATCCAATTCCATGACCATGGAGATCAATGAAAACACGGATCTGGGCACAGATAATTATGCGTTGGCCACTCCGGCGCAGAGAAATGCAGCGGTGAAAACGGCTGTGGCGCCTCTGGAGGGCAGCGATCTGTACAAAGTGGTAATTATCGCAAAACTGTCCAGATACGATCAGCTGCGCAAGGCGATCAACGATCTGGGCGTGACAGGCATGACCGTTACCCAGGTAATGGGCTGTGGCGTGCAAAAAGGCGCAGGCGAGATGTACCGCGGCGTGGAAATGGACGCTACGCTTCTGCCGAAAGTGAAGGTGGAAGTGGTTGTCAGCAAGATCCCTGTGGACGCAGTGATAGAAGCCGCCAAGAAAGCGCTCTATACCGGACACATCGGGGATGGAAAAATCTTTGTGTACAGTGTCTGCAATGTGGTTAAAGTGCGCACCGGGGAAGAAGGCGTAGTTGCATTGCAGGACGTGGAATAAAATTTAATAAGTTGCACTGGGCGCCGGAGATCCGTATCAACTGTATGTTTGAACGGATTTCCGGCTTTTTGATTTTTAACTTCTTATAATGCCGTCGCCAGACGATTGCCTGGTCATTTCCTCTATTCTTTCCAGGGGAAAGGGCGGGGAAGAAACTGGCTTCAGGGCGATGGACATTAATTTCAAGGGATTGTCATCGGCTGCTATACGGTTGGAGGAAAGCCAGCCGCATCGGCTGCAGCGATGAATAATGGCCCATTCACCGTTTTTCCGAACCCATACGGCGATGGGTTCCATAACGCCGCCGCAGTCCGCATTGCGGTCACCGGGCGAAATGTCCAGATGAAGACTGCACAGGCAGTTTGGACAGTGGTTGCGGTGGCCGCTTCCGGCGCCTGCAAAACGCACAAGGCGACCGCATGCTATGCATGTAAAGTCGTTGTTGCAGATTTTGTTTCTTTTGTTTTCTTTTTTCATGTGAACCTCTCCAAAAAAATATTTCAGAAAATGTCTTTTGGGAGGTTTGGCATTGACTGTATTTACGCAAACCTCCCGGTTAGCGCACAATAGGCATCCATAGAATTTTTTTCATAAAATGTTTCTCCTGTTTCATTTCTAAAAGCGATTTGACAGAATCTTCTGTCATTGGTTTCATTACATTATAACGAACGCTTGTTTACATGTCAAGAGTTTTTTTAAAAATAATACGCAATATTTTATTTACTATAGTAAAATATATAATATTTATGTTAAATATAGTTGACAATACCAGGGGAATGGAGTATGATGCAAACATGGAGGTGATGAATCTGAAAAACCTGAAAGTCAAATTTGCCAGGCTGGAAAAAGATATTTCCCAGACGGAGCTTGCCAGGCGCGTGGGCGTGACGAGGCAGACGATTGGGATGATTGAAGCGGGAGATTACAATCCTACATTGAAATTGTGTATTGCGATCTGTAAGGAACTGGACAAAACGCTGAATGATTTATTCTGGGAGGAGGAATAAAAAGATGAAAAAAGGATTGGATGAGAGGCAGAGACAGTTGGTTGACCGAATCGGAGCGCACAGCTTTTGCGTCATGTTTTTGACTGGCGCGGCGGTTATATTGGCCCAGCTAATTGGACTGGGAAATTTCCAGGCGGTTGCCGGTGAAACGGTTGTATTTCTGGCCGGAGGGCTGGTCTATCTGATTGGATGCCTGAAAAATGGCATATGGGAGAAAAGCGGGAAAAACATGACGAGGGGACAGGCTTTTTTATTCAGTGTGATTTGCTCCGGCTTTTTTTCCGTTTTTTATGGGATGGCCATTGCCCGAAAAGCAGCGCAGGATGTGAATGTGGCCAAGTATGTAGTGGCATTTTTCATTGGAATTAGCGCGTTGTGCTTCGTCAGCCTGCAAATTATGGGAAAGATTGCGCAGATGAGGCGGGAAAAGCAGGAGAAGAAATATTCCGAATAAATTTTATTATAAATTTTAGAAAATAAGTCTTGCATTGCCAGAACGTCTGTGCTATACTGGACAAGTCGTAATAAATAAGCACGCATAAGGATTCCAATGGAAGGTGCCGGCGGGGTTGTCTGGTTCCTGCGGGAAGGGAATTATGCGGAAGCAAATAACCAAAAAGGAGAATGAACAAATGAGTGTTATTTCAATGAAACAGCTTTTGGAAGCAGGCGTACATTTTGGCCATCAGACGAGAAGATGGAACCCGAAAATGGCTCCGTACATTTATACGGAAAGAAATGGAATTTATATTATTGACCTGCAGCAGTCTGTGGGCATGGTGGACGACGCATACAATGCGGTAGCCGACGTGGTAGCCAATGGGGGAAGCATTTTGTTCGTGGGAACAAAGAAACAGGCGCAGGACGCTATCAAAACAGAGGCGGAGCGTTGTGGCATGTTCTATGTAAACGAGCGTTGGCTGGGCGGCATGTTGACCAATTTTAAGACAATTCGCAGTCGTATTGAACGTCTGAAAGAAATAGAAGCTATGGAAGCGGACGGAACTTTTGACGTGTTGCCGAAGAAAGAAGTAATCGCTCTGAGAAAAGAATGGGCGAAGCTGGAGAAAAACTTGGGCGGCATCAAGGAAATGAAGAGACTTCCAGACGCGATCTTTGTAGTCGATCCAAAGAAAGAAAGAATCTGTGTGCAGGAAGCGCATATACTGGGCATTCCTCTTATTGGAATCTGTGACACCAACTGTGATCCGGAAGAACTGGATTACATCATTCCTGGAAATGACGATGCAATCCGTGCAGTAAAATTAATTCTGTCTAAGATGGCAGACGCCGTTATAGAGGCAAACCAGGGAGAGAGTGACGACGAGGAAATTTTCGAGGGTGAAGAGGAAGTTTCTGAAGAAGAGTAATGGTTGGCTTTTTTGTAAAACAGATGGATAGAGATGGAGGAAATTAAAAGATGGCTATTAAAGCGGCAATGGTAAAAGAGCTGAGGGAAATGACAGGCGCAGGCATGATGGACTGCAAAAAAGCCCTCACGCAGACAGATGGAAATATGGATGCGGCAGTTGAATATCTCAGAGAGAACGGTCTTGCAAAGGCTGTAAAGAAAGCGGGCAGGATCGCCGCTGAAGGGCTTTGCAAAGTAATGGTGTCTGAGGACAAAAAGAAAGCCGTTGTGGTTGAGGTGAATGCAGAGACAGACTTTGTGGCCAAAAACGAAAAATTCCAGAACTTTGTGGATCAGGTGGCTGCCCAGGCTCTGGAAACCAGCGCGTCTGATGTAGAGGGATTCCTTGCGGAATCATGCAAATTTGACGAAGGAAAGACCATGCAGGAAGCTTTGGCCGGACAAATTGCCATTATCGGCGAAAACATGAATATCCGCAGATTCCAGCAGGTGAAAGAGGAGAACGGTTTCGTTGCTTCCTATACGCATATGGGCGGGAAAATCGGTGTGCTCATCGACGTGGAGACAGATGTGGTAAACGATGCCGTTATGGAGATGGCAAAGAACGTGGCTATGCAGGCAGCAGCCCTGAAACCTCTTTACACCAACAGAGGCGAAGTGGATCAGTCCTATATTGACAAAGAAAAGGAAATTCTTACAACCCAGGCCAAACTGGAAAAACCAGATGCCAATGATAAGATCATTAACGGTATGGTGATGGGACGTATTAATAAAGAGTTAAAAGAAATCTGCCTGATGGATCAGGTTTATGTGAAGGCAGAGGATGGCAAG
>CAOJVE010000088.1 GCA_948444865.1 uncultured Lachnospiraceae bacterium | reverse complement strand
CTGCCGCCGGTGGCGGGAGAGGACTGCGGCTTCGGAGCGGGGCAGTTTCCGCGATTTCGGGACGAGGTTTACCGCATCCAGGACCAGAACCTTTTTTTGATTCCCACGGCGGAGACTATTTTGGCAAATTTTCATCGGGATAGAATTCTGCGGGAGGACGAGCTGCCGCTTCGGTATACGGCCTATACCCCTTGTTTTCGCCGGGAGGTCAGCAAGGAGCCCGAGGAAAGAGGAATGATCCGGGGCCATCATTTTAACAAAGTAGAGTTGGCGCAGTTTGCGGCTGAAGGCCGGTCAGAGGAGGCGTTTGGGCAGGTTTTGGCGCAGGCGGAGCGTCTGATGCAGAAGCTTAAGCTGCATTACCGGGTGGTTAAACTGGCGGCGAAGGGGTGCAGCGCGGCTATGGCGCGGACCTATGACATTGAGGTGTGGCTGCCCGCAGAGCAAAGATATAAAGAAGTCAGTTCCATATCCAATGCCAGGGACTATCAGTCTAGGCGGACAAATACCCGATATAAAAGCCGGGACAAAAAGCTGCGCTATGCGCACACCGTGAACGGTTCGGGGATCGCCACCAGCAGAGTGTTTGCGGCGATTCTGGAACAGAACCAGACCGAAGACGGAAGCGTGCGCCTGCCGGAAGCACTGGCGCCTTGGATGGGAACCTGCGTAATTCTATAATATAAGAAAGGGGGCGAATGGATGTTTAAACGGTTTTCAAGGGAGTCTATTCCATAGAGTCCTGATGCTTTACTTTTTATCTAATAATTGTGTGTTTGGTTTTAGCATAAAAAAATAAGGAGGAAGTAAGATGATAAAAGTGACCATCGATGGAATCACTGTAGAAGTCCAAGAGGGTTCTACCATTTTACAGGCAGCAGAAGCTGCCGGCGTAGAGATTCCAACATTGTGTTATTTAAAAGACGTCACGCCGGAAGCGTCTTGCCGCATGTGTGTGGTTGAGCTTGAGGGAATGCCTAAATTGGTTACGGCATGTTCTTTCCCGGCTGCTGATGGAAATGTTGTTTATACAAAGAGTGAGAAAGTTGTAAAGGCCAGAAAGACTGCGTTGGAACTGCTGATGTCCACCCATAAGACAGACTGCTTCTCATGCCCGCAGAACGGAATGTGCAAGCTGCAGGATCTGTGCTTTGAGTACAAAGTGGAGGACGTGCCGTTTGCGGGAATCGAAAGACCCATTGACGACACCAATAAGTTCTTCACTTACAATCCAAACCTGTGTATTCTCTGCCACAGATGCGTGAATACATGCCAGCAGCGCACATGCCGCGGAACCATTGATACCACCCAGCGTGGATTCCAGTCCGTGGTAAGCCCCGCTTTCGGCATGGACTGGAGCGAGTCTAACTGCGAATCCTGCGGTAACTGCGTACAGGCATGTCCCACAGGCGCGCTGACGATGAAGAAGCAGAAAAGCTATCGTCGCTGGGAAGTGGAGAAAGTTCTCACCACCTGTCCGCACTGCGCAACCGGATGCCAGTACTACGTGTACGTGAAGAACAACCGGGTTGTGGATGTGGAAGCGGCAGATGGTCCGTCTAACCGCGGCCTGTTGTGCGTGAAAGGACGTTCCGCCTCCTTTGAGTTTGCCCAGTCCGATGAGCGGATTACCACGCCGCTGATCAAGAACCGAGAGACAGGGGAGTTCGAGGAAGCAGGATGGGACGAGGCTTTGGATTTAGTAGCGTCCAAGTTTACAGAGATTAAAAATACATATGGAGGTCAGGCGCTTGCGGGTTTTGCGTGCTCACGTTCAACCAACGAGGACATCTACATGCTTCAGAAGATGACCAGGGTTGCGTTCGAGTCCAACAATACCGATAACTGCGCCCGCGTTTGACATGCTCCCACTGTTGCCGGTCTGGCAATGACATTAGGTTCAGGAGCAATGACAAACACCATCGAAGATATCACACATGAATCCGATGTGATTCTGCTGTGCGGTTCCAATCCGGAAGCGGCTCATCCGGTTATCGGCATGCAGGTGCGTCAGGCAGTTGCCAGAGGCGCCAAGCTGATTGTGGTTGACCCGCGTGAAATAGAACTCGCGAAAAAAGCGACTGTTCATCTGAAATTAAAACCAGGCACAAACGTTGCCTTCGCAAACGGCATGATGAACGTTTTCATTGAAGAAAATCTGATTGATGAAGAGTTTATCAAGAATCGAACCGAAGGCTTTGAAGAATTAAAGAAAATTGTAAAAGATTATACGCCGGAGAAGGTGGCCGAGATCTGCCACATCGATCCGGAAGACTTAAGGACAGCGGCCCGTCTGTACGCAAAAGCAGACCGTGCGCCCATTATGTACTGTCTGGGCGTTACCGAACACCATACAGGAACCGAAGGCGTTATGTCACTTTCCAACATGGCTATGATGGTTGGAAAACTGGGCAGACCGGGATGCGGCGTGAACCCCATCCGCGGACAGAACAACGTACAGGGCGCCTGCGATATGGGAGCGCAGCCAAATGTATACACTGGCTATCAGAAAGTTGCGGATGCGGCTGTGACTGAGAAATTTGAGAAAGCATGGGGCGTTGACTTAAAGCATCTGCAGCCGGGAAGAACGGCTACGGAATGTTTCCATGACATCATTGATGGCAAATTAAAAGGTCTGTTTATCTTCGGGGAAGATCCGGTGGTGACAGATCCCGACACCAATCATGTAATCAAGGCGCTGACAAGCCTGGATTTCCTGGTTGTGGATGAATTGTTTATGACAGAGACGGCGAAATACGCGGACGTGATTCTGCCAGGACGTTCCTATCTGGAGAAAGAAGGCACATTCTCCAACACAGAGCGCCGTGTGCAGAGAGTTCGCAAAGCCATTGAAATACCCGGCACGAAACCGGATACAGAAATTTTCTCACTGATCATGCAGCGGATGGGATACGATCAGCCGATCCTCACCCCGGCGCAGATTATGGACGAGATCGCTTCCGTTACGCCGTCCTTCGCGGGCATCAGCCATGAGAGACTGGACAGCGAAGAAGTTGGCGGCAGGGGTCTGCAGTGGCCCTGCACTGGAAAGGATCATCCGGGAACGCCGATTATGCACGTGGGCAAATTTGCAAGAGGCTTGGGCTATTTCTATCCGGCCCAGTACCAGCCGTCCACCCAGCAGGAGTCGGATGAATATCCGATGATTATGATGACCGGACGTATCCTGTATCATTACAACGCCTGCGCAATGACGGCCAAGACGCCGGAGATCAATGAGATTGCCGGACGCTCCTTTATTGAGATCAACACGGCCGACGCAAAAGAACTTGGAATTGAAAACGGCGACAAGGTTTATGTATCTTCTCCGAAAGGACGGATCGTGTCCTGGGCGGAAGTGTCCGATAAGACCGGAAAAGGCGAAGTCTGGATGCCGTTCCATTTCCTGGATGGCAATGCAAACTGGCTGGTGGGCGATCATTTGGATGATTTCTCTAAGACGCCGGAATACAAGGTTACGGCCGTTCGCGTGGAGAAGGCTGTGGAAGAGAAGGAATGCTGTCAGTATATGGAAACGCCGAACATTGTACCGAAAAAGGCTAAAATGTATTAGGAATTAAGGGGGTAATTTGAAAAATGATTGAAGAAAGAATCAACATTCCTTATAAGGGAACGCCGGAACAGGAAAGCCAGTTAATGGATCTGATCACCAAGTACAGAGGGACAAAAGGACCCCTGATCCCCATATTGGAGCAGGCGCAGGAAATTTTTGGCTATCTTCCGGAGAAGATCCTGAAGCTTATTTCTGAGGAATTACAGGTTTCTTTGGCTAAAATATACGGTGTAGTTACATTTTATTCATTCTTCTCCCTGTATCCCAAGGGAAAATACAATATTTCCGTATGTCTGGGCACAGCCTGCTACGTAAAAGGCTCTGGAGACATCTACAGCAAGCTGCAGAGTTCTCTGGGCATCAAGGGCGGACAGTGCACGGAAGACGGCAAATTCTCTCTGGAAGCGTGCCGCTGCATCGGAGCCTGCGGTCTGGCGCCGGTTATGATGATCAATGGCGAGGTGTACGGACGTTTAACCACTGGCATGGTGGACGATATTCTTGCTAAATTTGAATAGGCAAAAAAGAAATACCGTGTGTAGGAGAGTGCGAGATGAGTTATGAAAAGAAAATCCATGCGAAAATAGATGGCATAGAAGTTGAGGCGCAAGCCGGGATGACGATTCTAAAAGCTGCCAAAAGCGTTGGAATTAAGATCCCCACGCTCTGTTATCTTGAGTTCATGGATCCGGAAGCGTCCTGTAGAATGTGCATGGTTGAGATCGTGGGTATGCCCAAGCTGGTGACGGCCTGTTCATTCCCCATTGAGGATGGATATGAGATTCTTACCAAGAGCGAGAGAGTCATAGAGGCGAGAAGAGGGGCGCTGGATCTGCTCCTTTCCAACCATCCCAATGAGTGTTTTGCTTGTCCGGGCAATGGGGACTGCGAGTTCCAGACATTGTGCCGTGAGTATGGAGTGGAGAAGACCTCTTATCCGGGAAAAATGGAGAAGAAACCCATTGACGATTCCAATCCGTATTTTACATACGATCCCAATCTGTGCATCCTTTGTCACAGATGCGTGAACACCTGCGCCCATTTGGTGGGGCGCAGCGCCATCGGTCTGGAAAACAGGGGATTTGACACAATGGTTTCGCCGGCGCCTTTCGGGGGCGAATGGATTGACAACATGGAATGCGAATTCTGCGGAAATTGCGTGCAGGCTTGTCCCGTGGGGGCGTTGCGGCCGAAGAACCGTTCAGAATATCGGCCATGGGAAGTTAAGAAGGTGGAATCTACCTGCTATAATTGTAAGAAAGAGTGCAAACGCATTCTTTTGATTAAGGATAACAAGATCATGGATGTGATCGCCGATCCTGAATCAGAGAATAAAGGCCGTCTTTGCAACAAGGGAAGGTTTGAGTTCTACGATGTGGAGAGACCAGAACAGATTGCAATTTTAGAGGCGAAAGACATCGAACGGGCGAAAGAAGCGCTGAAAGCCCAGCTGCATGTAAAATAGCCTGTTTACGGCATTCTATAAGGAAAGTGGCTGAAACCTTCGGGTTTTGCCACTTTCCAATATCTAAAATCTTGAGTTTTTTCTGTTTACAGAAGCGTTCTTCTGTCATTGGCAAGCTTTGTGATATGCTTGCTGTCGAAGTATTCCAGGATCATCTGCGTGTATTTACGGGAGCTGTCCAGCAGCGTTCGATATTCGGCTAGGGTTATGCTGCCGTTTTTTTGGATATGGTCTTTTAACAGTTCCAGAGCATTTTCATAACAGTCCTTGTGCATATAATAGGCAGGCGTGATTTTTACCAGCTCTGCGTCCTTTAGAAGCCGATCCAGCAGCTGTCGGGTGGTTTTGGCGTTCGGACTTTTCTGGATCACATCGTCCGTTTTCGGCATGGCGAATCCGGCCTCCTGATACATGCGAATCAGATTTTGCGACTCCTGTTTGTTTTCGCCGCTTTGTTTGGGTTTGAAAGCGTACAGGGAGGTCAGGCCGTCCTTTTCCTTGATGACTTTTTTCTGAATCAGATAGTCGTAGAAAAAGTCAATGCTTTTGCCGGCGGGATTGTGAAGCTTTTGGCTGAGCCGGCTTTTTAGCTCCTCCTTGGAAAGCCCTTCGGTTAAGGCGTTGGACTTATGGAAAGCTTCCAGCATTTCCGTGATGTGGGGGCAGACGCGGTTGTAAAAATTCTGGTGGATGTAGACGTTTTTTCCGATTTCCAGCACGCGCCCCGTCCCCTTTAGTTTTTTGAAAATAGCCAGGGTTTCCTTTTCCGGCAGATTTATTTTCAGGGAGAGCAGATGTATGTCCGGGAAAATCGGGCTTTCCTCCTCCAGAAACTGTTCGGCCAGCTCTTCCTTTGTGCCGTTGTCTTTGATCTGCATGGCGCGCAGAATTGTCTTTAGGTTCCGTTTGTGCCGCCGGGGGATTGCGTCCAGGATGACGCCGCCGCCGATGGTTTCCACCGGGGAGTAGAAGCGGATGACGAAATAATCCAGCCGCTTGAGGGCGATTTCCTCTGTAAAACGGATCTGTGCGTAGGCCGTCTCGCCGGGGCGCAGTTCGTCCCTGTCCAGTAAAATGACTTTGCCCAGGGCCTCGTCGGAGCCGTAGTAGAAATGCACCCGGCTGTTGTTGCGCACGGTGCGCAGGGAGCTTTCCAGCAGATACAGGCGCACATCGACCATGTAGGTGGGAAGCATGGCGTTTGGTTTTGCGGCCACGAATCCCCGCTGGATTTCCTCGGTCTTTACTGTCAGGTTCAGGGCGGTGCGTTGTCCCGCATAGGCGGTTTGGGTGTCCTGGCCGTGAACCTGGATGCTGCGGATGCGGGCGGGAAGGCCTGCGGGCATCAGCGTGATCTGGTCGTCCACAGCGCAGCTTCCCTCGATTAAGGTTCCGGTGATGACGGTGCCGTGGCCTTTCATGGTGAAAACCCGGTCGATGGGCAGGCGGAAAAGCGACGGGTCGTCGTTGTGGGCGGGAAGGGAGGCTACGGTTTTCAGGATTTCTTTGCGCAGCGCTTCAATGCCGTCGCCGGTGTGGGAGGATACCTGGAAGATGGGCGCGTTCTCCAGAAAGCTGCCGGCCAGATAGTCGGCCACTTCCTCCTCCACCAGCTCAAGCCAGTCTTCTTCACATTTGTCACATTTCGTCAGAACTACAAAGCCATATTTCATGTCCAGCAATTTTAAAATATCCATGTGCTCTCTGGTCTGGGGCATGATCCCTTCGTCGGCGGCGATGACCAGCAGTACAAAATCAATGCCGCCTACGCCGGCCAGCATATTTTTGATGAATTTTTCGTGGCCGGGCACGTCGATGATGCCGATGTTTATGTCCGGGTCGCCGCTTTCCAGCTTGGCGAATCCCAGCTCGATGGTGATGCCCCGTTCTTTTTCTTCCTTTAATCGGTCGGTGTCCGTGCCGGTGAGCGCCTGGATTAAACAGGTTTTTCCATGGTCAATATGGCCGGCGGTTCCGATAATTATATTTTGCATAAATCACGGTCCTTTCAGATTTGAGATGTTCGTGCGCTGTAGCCTGAATTTCCATTTGCCGTGTTGGATTCGGTCAACGATGCCGCCGCATCGCCTCATTCAGACGCCTTTCCGATTGAAAATTTATTCAGCGTGATTTGGCTAAAATTGAACGGTACAGTACACTGGCGCTGCATTGCGCAAATTCCAATGAATGCAGCGTTATTTAAGCAACGCGGCGCTTGCGGCGATGTCGGCGATGTCCCGCTCCATGACGGTGCGCATATGCAGCCAGACTTTATCTTGGCTGATATGGGAGATAATGGGCGGGTTGTTTTTCCGAAAATGGCGCTCCATCTGCTGGGCGGAGATGGAATCGGAATGCAGGGTCAGCGCATAGCCTTTTAAGCGGGCATTGGGGGCTGAGCCGCCGCCCACGCAGTCTTCGCATGGTTCAATGTCTATGTGAAAAGGCGTTTTCTTTGGCAGCTTTTCTTTCAGGCGCAGGGCCTTTTTGCGCAGGCTTTCCGGGGAGCAGGTGAGCATTTGAAGGACGGGAATTTTTTCGGCGGCTTTCGTTGGATCCAGATACTCAAAAAGCACGGCCTCCAGTGCGCTGAGCGTCATTTTGTCTATGCGCACGACCCTTGCCAGCGGATGGTTTTTCATTTGATCAATGTAAGTTTTTTTGCCGACGATAATGCCGGCCTGGGGGCCGCCCAGCAGTTTGTCGCCGCTGAACAAAATTACATCGGCGCCGGCTTTTACCGCGTCCGGCACCGTGGGTTCCCGGATGCCCTGCTCCTTCAGATCCAGAAGGAGGCCGCTGCCAATGTCATAGATGACCGGCAGGGAAAATTTTTCTCCCAGCTCCTTTAACGGGCGCAGCGGCACGTCCTCGGTGAAACCCACGATGTGGTAGTTGCTGGTGTGTATTTTCATGAGCGCGGCGGTGCGTTCCGGGTCGATGGCGTCGGCGTAATCGGAAAGGCGGGTTTTGTTGGTAGTTCCCACTTCCTTTAGAATCGCGCCGCTGAGCTCCATAATGTCGGGAATCCGAAAGGAGCCGCCGATCTCCACCAGCTCTCCCCGGGAAACGATGACCGGGCGACCGTTTGTCATGCTGGACAATACCAGCATCGTGGCGGCGGCGTTGTTGTTGACCGCAAAGGCGGCTTCGGCTCCGGTGATTTTACAGAGCAGCGACTCCACATGGTCCTGTCGGGAGCCCCGCCGTTTTTCGGCCACGTTGTATTCCAAAGTGGAATAGGAACAGGCAGTTTCGATTACGCGCCTGGCGGCTGTCTGGCTCAAAGGGGAGCGGCCCAGGTTGGTGTGCAGCGCCGTTCCGGTGGCGTTGATGACCCGCTGCAGGCTGGGCGCGGATTTATCCTGGATGCGCTTTATCACCTGCTGGAAAAACAGCCGTCGGTTGGTAAGCGCGGGCGGACATTCTTCCCCGTTTAAAATGGCGTCTCTTAGCAGGCGGATCTCGCTGCGAACGCAGTCGGCCACCAGAGGGTAGGGGAGATTTTCTTTAAAAAAAATAAGACACTCATCCTGAAGCGCCTCATCGACCTTGTAGAGAGAACGCAGCCTCTCCTTCTTATTGTCCATATTTTAAATTCATTCCTTTTGCTTTTTTGTTTTGGCGGGGATACGTGAGAATCGAACTCACCCGAGAGGCTCTTAACCACTCACAGCGGTTTTGAAGACCGAGAGGCACACCAGCGCCCAGCTACCCCCGTAAAAATGTCTGGAGCGTGTTTGAAAATCGAAACAGGCTCTGTCGAAAATCATATCATAATTTGGGGAAAAAGTAAATATATTTTTGCCCGGAAAAACAGGGGATTCGTCCAGACGGTCCGAATCCCCTGCTTAAAAGCTTTAAGCCTTTTCGATTTTAACGGCGCATACTTTGTATTCCGGTATCCGGGCGTACTTGTCAAGCGCGGCGTTAGTCAGCCAGTTGGCGTTGCCGTCCGGGAAATGGAAAGGCATCCAGGTTTCGCCGGGGGACGTCTTGGTTCCCACGCGGGCGGTGGATTCGATGGAGCCGCGGCGGGATGAGATTTTTACGCTGTCGCCGTCTGCGACGCCGAGTTTTTCTGCGTCCTGGATGTTCATTTCGATGAAGGATTTTCCTTCGATTTCCATCAGTTCCGGCGTCCTTCCGGTCATAGCCCGGGTGGTGTAGTGGTACAGGATACGTCCGGTCATCAGGATAATCGGATAATCATCATCGGGAAGCTCTGCGGACGGAACGTATTCTGCCGGGTAGAACCAGCCCAGGCCGCGGGTGAATTTGCCCACGTGCATAATCGGCGTTCCCGGGTGTTCTTTGTTAAGGCAGGGCCACTGCAGACCTCTGCCGCCGATTTCCTCGTTGTCCAGGCGTTCGTGGCTGATGCCTGCGAAGCTTGGGGTCACGGAGGCGATTTCGTCCATGATCTGCGCGGAGGTCAGGTGCGGCTGGTTGTAGCCCATACGGTTCATCAGGTCGATGATGATATCGGTATCCAGACGCATTTCGCCGTCTAAGGTCACGGCTTTACGCACTCTTTGCACGCGGCGTTCGGTATTGCTGAACGTGCCTTCTTTTTCCGCGTAGCTTACGCCCGGAAGGATCACGTCCGCGTACTGGGCGGTCTCGGTCATGAACAGTTCCTGGATTACGAAGAAGTCCAGGCTTTTCAGGGCTTTGATGATATGGCTGGTATCCGGGTCTGTGACAACCGGGTCTTCTCCGTAGATATACAGTCCGCGCACCTCTTTGCTGATGGCTTTCGGGAAAATGTCGGTGGCATGGGTTCCGGGTTCGTGACTTAATGGCACGCCCCAGGCTTTCTCGAACTTCTCCACAACGCCGGGAGCGGTGACTTTCTGGTATCCGGGGAAATCCGTGGGAAGCGCGCCCATGTCGCAGGCGCCCTGTACGTTGTTCTGTCCGCGCAGCGGATTCACGCCGCAGCCGGGCCGGCCGAATTTGCCCACTAACATCGCCATGTTGGACATGGACATAACGCCTTCTGTGCCGGTGGAATGCTCGGTTACGCCCAGACAGTAGATAATGGGCGCGGTTTTTGCTTTTGCGTACATAATCGCCGCTTTTTTCAGATCTTCCGCGTCGATGTGGCAGATCTCGGCCACTTTTTCTGGCGTGTAGTCTTTGACGATCTCTTTGATTTTCTCGTATCCTTCGGTGCGCTCGGCGATGAATTTGTCATCCTGCAGGCCTTCTTCGATGATGACGTGCATGATGCCGTTGGCGAACGCCACGTTGGTGCCTGGTTTTAATTTCAGGTGGATGTCCGCTTTTTTGGCAAGGCCGATGTCACGGGGGTCCGCCACAATCAGCTTGCAGCCCCGTTTTAACGCTCGGCGTATCTGCATGCCCACCACTGGATGCGCCTCTTCCGGGTTGGAGCCCACCAACATAATCAGCTCGCTGTTCTGGGTAATGTCTCCGATGGGGTTGGTCATGGCGCCGGAACCCAGCGTCATTGCAAGGCCCGCTACGGACGCGGAGTGACAGACGCGGGCGCAGTTGTCGGTGTTGTTGGTTCCAAAGCATGTGCGCACCATTTTCTGCACCATGTAAACGTCCTCGTTGGGGGAACGGGAACAGGCGAAGCCGGCCAGGGAATCGGGGCCGTACTGTTTCTTGATTTCCATAAATTTAGAGGCCACCAGGTCAAGCGTCTCGTCCCAGCTTGCCCGTTCAAATTCGCCGGTTTCTTTGTTTTTAATCAGCGGATATTTGATGCGGTCCGGTGAATGCACGAAATCGAAGGAGCCGCTGCGGCCTTTGACGCAGAGCAGACCTTTGTTGGACGGGCCGTCGTAGGCTTCCGTATCCACGATTTTGCCGTCTTTTACGAGCAGATAATACTGGCATCCGGTGGCGCAGTGAGGGCAGGTGGTCAGGACTTTCTTATCGATCTGCCACGGACGGTAGTTCTTCCTGCGCTTCATGGACAGGGCGCCGGTGGGGCAGGCCTGCACGCAGTTTCCGCAGGACTCACAGATTCCCTCGCCCCAGCTTTCCATCTCATGGGCGCCGATTCTTGTGTCGAATCCCCGGTGCAGAGCGTCGATGGCGCTGCGGCCGACCCGTTCCTGGCAGGTGTTCACGCAGCGGCGGCACAGAATGCACAGGCTGCGGTCATATGTAAAGAATTTGTTGGAGTCGTCGATGGGAAGGTCGTCGTTTCGCTTGCCCTCATAGCTTGTGGCGTCCACGCCGTATTCGTAGCAGTAGTCCTGCAGTTTGCAGTCGCCGTTGGCTTCGCAGGAAAAGCAGTGCACCCGGTGGTCGGAGAGCAGAAGGTCCAGGGTCTGTCTCCGGTACTCGATTACTTTTTCCGACATGGTCTGCACTTCGTCGCCTTCCGAGCAGGGAAGGGTGCAGGCCGAGCTGTACCTGGTCCGGCCGTTGTTGGTGATCTCCACGATGCACATGCGGCAGGCGCCGTTTGGCATCGCGTCTTCCAGGTGGCAGAGAGTTGGGATTTCAATGCCCAGTCCTCTGGCGGCCTCAAGAATGGTAGTGTCTTGCTCTACTTCCACGGGAATGCCGTTTATTTTTAAATGAATCATAAATCGTCTCCTTTTTTTATTATAGCGCTTTTCAGGTTACATGGACGCTGGATTTTGCCGCTGCGGATAATGCGCGGCCGCCTGGCGCGTCTTTTTTGACTGGAATCATTTTTCCTCCTTTAAAATATTTTGTAATGTAAAAAATTGGACAATAAATTATGAATATTAATACTTACATTAAA
>CAOJVE010000087.1 GCA_948444865.1 uncultured Lachnospiraceae bacterium | reverse complement strand
TACACCACTTTCCAAAAGAATGCAAGATTATTCCATATATTCCAGCTTGCTCACTGAAATTTCATAGGCCGTCCGCTTTTCTGTCTCATTCTCGCCGATCTTCTTCATATAGTCCCGGCTCTGAATGCGTCCCCAGACCAGCACGTGCCCGCCCACTTCAAAGGCGGACGCATAGCGGGCGTTCCTGCCCCAGCATATGCAGGGTATGTAATCCGATTTTCCATACGGCCGGTTCACCGCCAGCAAAAGATCCGCGATCTCCCGTCCCAGCGGCGTTTTGCGGTAAACCGGCGGCTTACAGATGTAGCCGTCCAGGAAAATCTGGTTTACCGGCATGGAGTCGTCTTCCTCCTCCACAAAGCTGATGTCCCTGGCGAACACGGACAGCACCAGCCGGTTTCTCTTTTCCTCGTGCCGGTTATAGGAACGGAACTGGCCATGCACCTGGATGTACTCACCCACATAGTCCTGATTCACATCGATCAGCCGTTCCGAGATCATAACCGGAATTCGGTCCTCCGAATCGCTGAGACGTTTGATCAAAAGCTCCATGGTGTAAAAGCCCTCGCCGAACACCTGGTGGCTGAACGTAAAGTCCGTCGCGATTTTGCCCATAATAGATACCTGGTTGTTTTCAATAATCTTATCTGCCATGAATGATAGTTCCCCTTCCTCTTTGTGGTAGTTTGTCTATATCATGTTTATGCGCCCGTGGCTTTGAATAGAACCAAAAAAATGAATTTTTATTTTCCTTGCAATCTTCCCAGAATATGTTAAACTATTAAGTTGTGCATGAGTAATTAGAAAGGATGAATATATGAAAACCAAACGGGAAGATGTCCGTAATATAGCAATCATCGCCCACGTAGACCACGGCAAAACCACCCTGGTGGACGAACTCTTAAAACAAAGCGGCGTATTTCGCGAAAATCAGGAAGTCCAGGAACGGGTCATGGACTCCAACGACATTGAGCGGGAGCGTGGCATCACCATACTCTCCAAAAACACCGCCGTCTACTATAAAGATACAAAAATCAACATCATCGACACCCCCGGCCACGCCGACTTCGGCGGGGAAGTGGAGCGCGTCCTGAAGATGGTCAACGGCGTGATCCTGGTGGTGGACGCCTTTGAAGGCGCCATGCCCCAGACCAAATTTGTGCTGAAAAAAGCCCTGGAGCTTGACCTGCACGTAATCGTCTGCATCAACAAAATCGACCGCCCGGAGGCGCGTCCCAGCGAGGTCATCGACGAGGTGCTGGAGCTTCTGATGGACCTGGAGGCTTCCGACGAGCAGCTGGACTGCCCGTTCCTCTACGCCTCCGCCAAAGCCGGCCACGCCGTCCTCGATCTGGCGGACTCTCCGCAGAATATGCAGCCTTTATTTGAAACCATCTTAAAATACATCCCCGCGCCCGAAGGCGACCCGGAGGCCGGCACCCAGGTCCTGATCAGTACCATCGACTATAACGAGTATGTGGGCCGCATCGGCATCGGAAAGGTGGACATCGGCTCTATCCGCGTAAACCAGGACGTGATTCTGGTAAATGAACACGACCCGGACAAGCAGGAACGGGTGAAAATAAGCAAACTCTACGAATTCGACGGGCTTTCCAAAGTGGAAGTAAACGAGGCGCAGATCGGCTCCATCGTAGCCATCTCCGGCATCGCGGATATCCACATCGGCGACACCATATGCTCCCCGGAAAACCCAGACCCCATTCCCTTCCAGAAGATTTCCGAGCCGACCATCGCTATGAACTTTATGGTAAACGACAGCCCCCTGGCCGGTCAAGAGGGAAAATACGTTACCTCGCGCCATCTGCGGGATCGGCTGCGAAGGGAATTAAACACGGACGTAAGCCTCCGGGTGGAAGACACCGACTCCCCCGACTGCTTCAAAGTCTCCGGCCGCGGCGAACTGCACTTGTCGGTGCTCATCGAAAACATGCGCCGGGAAGGCTATGAATTCGCCGTCAGCAAAGCGGAAGTTCTTTACCAGGAAGACGAGCGCGGCCGCAAGCTGGAGCCCATGGAAGTGGCTTACATTGACGTGCCGGAAGAGTCCTCTGGCTCGGTCATCAGCAAGTTAAGCGAGCGAAAAGGTGAGCTGCAGGGCATGAGCCTGGCCGGCGACGGCTCCACCCGCCTGGAATTCCACATCCCCGCCAGAGGCCTGATTGGATTTCGCGGCGAATTTTTAACCTTAACGAAGGGAAACGGAATCTTAAACACCATTTACGACGGCTACGGCCTTTATAAAGGGGACATCGACTACCGCAAGCAGGGCTCCCTCATCGCATTTGAGGCGGGCGAGGCCGTCACCTACGGGCTGTTCTCCGCCCAGGACCGCGGCGCGCTTTTCATCGGCCCCGGCGAAAGAGTCTACAGCGGCATGGTTATCGGCCAGAACGGCAAAGCCGAGGACATCGAGTTAAATGTATGCAAAACCAAGCATCTGACCAACACCCGCTCCTCCTCCGCCGACGAAGCCTTAAAGCTTACGCCTCCGAAGATTTTAAGCCTGGAGCAAGCCTTGGAGTTCATCAATTCCGACGAGCTTCTGGAGATCACGCCCAAAAGCCTGCGCATCCGCAAAAAGATCCTGGATTCCCGGGAGAGAAAAAGAGCGGCCAAATCAGTTTAGCGTCTGTTTTCCACCGGCTTCCATGTGGTAATCCTCTCTGTAAATCAGCCGGGAAACCGGAACGATCTCGTACCCCTGGGACTGGAGTCCGTCGATCATGGACTCCAGCGCCTGGACGGTGTATTTGGCCCCCGCATGGCAGAGAATAATCGCCCCATTCTCCAGATTCTTATGGCTGCAGACCGTCTCCGCGATCGCGTCCGCCCCATAATCTTTCCAGTCCAGACTATCCACCGACCAGGCTATGGCATAATACCCCTTTTCCCTGACGCTTTGCGCCATCTCATCGCTGTAGGCGCCGTAAGGCGGCCGAAACAGCTCCACATCCACGCCGGCGCATTTTTTCAGCGCCGCATGGGACTGGCCAAGCTCTTCGTCCAGTTCCTGCCGGTCAAGCTTCGTCATATCTCTATAATTTTCCCCAAGGCTTCCCAGATCATGGCCCGCTTCACAAATCGCCTTTACATCTTCCGGGTATTCCTCCGCCCACTTTCCCGTTACGAAAAAAGACGCCTGCACCTTTTGGTCCGCCAGGACTTTTAGTATTTTCAGTATATTATCATTTCCCCAAACCGCATCGATGCTTAGGGCGGCCTGGGATTTCTCGGCATCCACGCAGCAGATGGGCAGCTCTCGGCCGTCCACGCCTGTGCTGACCGAGACAACCTCCGGCACATAACGGATGGCGCCGATCGTCATCAGCACCATTGCCATCCAGGCCGCCATCCACTTCAGTCTTTCCTTCAACATTCCATACTCCCATAAGCGTTGTTATCATGTTATGCGATCCCGACAAAAAACAGAACCCCCACGCGCTATAATAAATCGACAAATATATATGCAGAAATTTGTCAAATATTGTGTCTTGAAAATGCGGCCTTTCGATGTTATCATGATAACACAAAAACACAGAAAAAAGAAAATGCATTTTCATAATAGTCACAATATTTCCGAGTTGTCCCTTTATTTTCCAGGGGATTCAGGGGTATTTTTGCCCATGTATGGTTTTTGAAAAATAACATGATAACTTTTTTAAAAGGAGGTGCGTTTATGACGCCTAAGAAACCTATAAACCCGGTTCTGGTTATTTCCATTATAATTGTGGCCATCTTTGTGGCGTTTGGCGCTGCATTCCCGGAGCTTTTGGGAGCCGCCGCTAACTTTATCTTCGCCGCGCTGACCGACAAATTCGGATGGTTTTACCTGATTACCGTTTTCCTGATGGTTATCTTCGCCGTTTTCATCGCGGTGAGCCCCATGGGAAAATTAAAGCTGGGAAAACCGGACGATCAGCCGGAGTTTTCCAACTTCCAGTGGTTTACCATGCTGTTCGGCGGCTCCATGGGCATCGGCCTGGTCTTCTACTCGGTGGCGGAACCGCTGATGGACTTTGCCGCGCCGCCCTCCGCCGACCCGGAAACCGCCGCGGCCATGTACGAATCCATGCAGACGGTGTTCTTCCACTGGGGCTTCCACCCGTGGGTTATCTTCGCCATCGGCGGCCTGGCGCTGGGATACTTTTCCTTTAAAAAAGATAGGCCCTTCCTGGTCAGCTCCGCGTTCGAGCCGTTAATCGGCGAAGCGCGGGTGAAAGGCCCCATCGGCAAGGCCATCGACATCCTGGCCGTGTTTGCCACCATTTTCGGCGTGGCCACCAGCTTAGGCCTTGGCGCGTCACAGATTGTGGGCGGCTTAAGCCACGTGTATGGCGTGAAAGCGGGAACCTTTTTGACCTGCGTCATCATCGCCATCATCACCGTATGCTTCACCCTGGCCACCATCAGCGGCCTGCAAAAAGGCATTCAGCTGATCGCGGACATTAAGATCTGGCTGTCCATCGGATTCATGATTTTCATCTTCGTATTCGGCGGCGCCGTCTTTATCCTAGATCTGTTCACCAACACGCTGGGCGGATACTTAGCCGACATCGTGCGAAAAAGCCTCTGGATGGAAAACAAATCCTTCCTGTCCGCCTGGACGGTCTTCTACTGGGCCTGGTGGATTGCCTGGGCGCCGTTTTGCGGACAGTTCTGCGCCAGGGTTTCCAAAGGCCGCACCATCCGCCAGTACCTGTTAACCGTCAGCGTCCTGCCCGCCCTGTTCAGCTTCGTCTGGCTGGGCATTTACGGGGGAGCCGCATTCAACTTAAACGAAATCAGCGGCGGCAAAATCCTGGAGGCGGTGAACGCCGACTACACCACCGGACTGTTCGCCCTTTTGGGAGAACTGCCCTTATTCGCCATCACGGCGCCTCTGGCCCTGCTCCTGATCGTGTTCAGCTTCCTGGGCTCGGCCAACTCCGCCACATACGTGCTGTCCATGCTCACCGACCACGGAAACATGGACCCGGACAAGAAGCTGCGCGCCGGCTGGGGCATCGCCCAGGGCGCCGTGACCATCATCTGCATTGTGGTGGGCGGAACCTCCGTCCTGCAGATTTTACAGACCACATCCATCGTAGCAGCCTTCCCATACATGATTATCATGATACTCATGTGTGTTTCCATCTATAAAACGCTGTCCAAAGACGCGAAAAACGAAGGGCTTATCAATAATAAAAAATAATGTAGGAGGAATTTTAAAATGAAATCAAACGAACGATTAATCCATGAGGCATCCATGCGTATTTTAAGCCGGACCGGCATGCGTTTCGAGTACCCGGAAGCGGTAAAAGTCTTAAAGGAAAACGGCATCGACGTGGACGACGACGGCGTTGCCCGCTTCACCGAAGAACAGCTTATGTATTGGGTGAATAAGGCGCCCCACGCCTTCACCATGTACGCGAGAAATCCCAAACACAACATCACCGTAGGCGGCGATCACTTAAATCCGGCCCCCGGATACGGCTGTCCTTTCGTGATCGACCCGGACGGGGAGCAGCATCCCGCCATGACCGAAGATTTTGTAAAATTCTTAAAGCTTTACCACCAGCAGCCGTCTTTCGACGTAAACGGCGGCATCATCGTGCAGCCGGACGACCTGCCCGTGGACAACGCCACGCTGCTGATGCTCTACATGACCCTTTTATATTCCGACAAGGTTCTGCTGACCGGAACCGCCGATGAAAAACAGGTGGAGGCCATGATGGAAGTGGCGAAGCTTGTGTTCGGCGGAGAGGAAGAGCTGAAAAAGTATCCGCGGATGATTACGCTGATCAACACGGTTACGCCTCTGCAGCTGACCAACGTGATGACCGAAAGCCTGTTCCAGTTCGTGAAATACCGCCAGCCGCTTGTGATCGGCTCTTTGGCCCAGGCCGGCTCCACCAGCCCCGTCACCCTGGCCGGCTCCCTGGCCATCTCCAACGCGGAGATCCTGGCCGGCATCGCCCTCTGCCAGATGATTTCCCCGGGCACGCCTGTCGTGTACGGCTGCGAAACCACCACTGCCGACATGCGAAGCGGCGCAACGGCCATCGGTTCGCCGGAAGGCGCCATCTGCTACAACCACACCGGGAAAATGGCCGACTTCTACGGCATCCCCAGCCGCGCAGGCGGATGTCTGTCCGACGCCAAGAAGGTGAACGCCCAGGCCGGATACGAATCCATGATGACCTTCATGGCCTGCCGGGACGCCAACATCAACTTCATGATCCATGCCGCCGGCATTATGGACGCTTATGCCAGCATGTCCTATGAAAAGCTGATCGTGGACTTTGAAGTCATCGACTACGTGAACAGATACTGCCGCCGCTTTGAAATCAACGAGGAAACCATCCCGGAAGATCTGATCGACGAAGTGGGACAGGACGGCGTTTACTTAACCGAAGACCACACCTTTGAATATTGCCGCACAGAGCCTCTGACTCCGGAGATATCCGTAAGAGGCACGGCAGAAGAGCCTGGCACGGCTTTGGAAAACAACATACAGCGGAAAATCGACGCTATGTTGGACGCATATGTACAGCCTGAACTGGATCGCGATATCCACAGCGAAATAAAGAAAATCCTTCTCTCCCGCGGCGTTGCCCAGGAACTCATTGACAAGCTGGAAAATATGTAAGCAACTGCGTCAATTTTCATAACCGACAGGACCAGTTTACCATTGGCCCTGTCGGTCTGCTTTCTTCCAGCGTCGTTTTAAAAAAAGAGGTAAAAACACATGAGCGAAGAAAAAAGAAAGAAAAACAAACAGTACGTATTTTATATATCTGCGGCAATCTCCCTCTTTATCGTTCTGGCAGGAGCGCTGCACGAAAAGGCATTCGCCGAAAAAACCAACTTTTTATTAAACTTCATATCCGAAAACTTCGCATGGATATACCTGGCTTTTATGCTGGCTTTCGTGGTATTCTGCCTGTGGCTGGCCTTTGGCCGCTTCGGCTCCATCCGCCTAGGGCCCGACGACTGCGAGCCCGAACACAGCGTCCTCTCCTGGTTCGCCATGCTTTTTTGCGCCGGCATGGGCGTGGGCCTGGTCTTCTGGGGCATTTCCGAGCCCCTGTCCCACTACGCCTCCCCGGCCGCCGGCATCCAACCGGGAAGCGAAGCGGCGGCGGAGTTTGCCATCCGCTCCAGCTTCATGCACTGGGGCGTGCATCCCTGGGCCGCCTATGGGGTAGTCGGCATCGGACTGGCCTATTTCCAGTTCCGCAAAAACAGCCCCGGGCTTATCAGCTCTCTTTTTACGCCGATGCTGGGCGAAAAAGGCGTAAAAGGCCCGGCGGGAAAAGCCATCGATATTTTCTCCGCGATCGTAACCGTGGCCGGCGTGGCCGCTTCCTTAGGCATGGGCGCCCTTCAGATCTGCGCCGGCTTAAATTACCTGTACGATCTGCCCAACAACGCCACGGTCTGGCTGACGGTCATTATCATCATCTGCGGCATCTATCTGGTCAGCGCCGTAAGCGGCCTGAATAAAGGCATGAAGCTTCTCTCCAACTTCAACTTGATCCTGGCAGGCGTCTTTTTGGCGGCGGCTTTCCTTTTGGGACCCTCCGGCCGCATCCTGGAAATCCTCACGTCCGGCGTGGGCGACTATGTGGCCCATTTCGTCACCGACAGCCTGGGATTGGCTCCTTTCGGGGACAATTCCTGGGTTTTGAACTGGCGGGTCTTCTACTGGGCCTGGTGGATTTCCTGGGCGCCCTTCGTAGGCGTTTTCATCGCCCGGATCTCCAAAGGGCGGACCATCCGTGAATTTGTGCTGGGCGTGATCGCCGTGCCAAGCATCGCCTCCATCCTGTGGTTCTCCGTGTTCGGCGGCGTGGCCTTAGACGCGGCCCAGGCCTTTCCTCTGGATAAACTTCGCGAAATCGCCGCCGTGCCAGAAACCGCCCTGTTTGTGATCTTAAACGAATATCCTCTGGGGACGCTTTTGTCCATAACCGCCATTATACTGCTTTTGACCTTTTTCATTACATCCGGAGACTCCGCCACTTTCGTGCTGGGCATGCTCACCGACTGCGGAAACACGAACCCGCCCAGCCATAAGAAAATCGCCTGGGGGATTCTGCAGGCGGCCATTGCCTATGTACTGCTGATTACCGGCGGCATCAAGTCCCTGCAGATTGCCTCCATTGTAGCTGCTTTTCCCTTTGCGTTTATCATGGCGCTGATCTGCGTCAACCTGATTAAAGAATTGAAAAAAGAAGGGAAATCATAAGATTATTTGTATTTTTCAGCCAGATTGTAGAGCAGCTCATGGAACTCCGCCGCCGCCCTTTCGGGGATGCCCGCATTCCTGTATTCGTCTTTGTATTTCAGCAGAACTCCATGGAAAATGTGGCACTCAATCTGGCTTAAATCCTCCGCCTCCCGCGTAGTGATTGTACCCACGGCCGCCGCCTTCCTAAGCAGCACAAAATCCCGCTGGTACAGATCGCTGTTGAACAGAATGCTGGCGGAATAGCCGTCGAAATCCTGCCGGAAATCATCGGGAAGCAGCTGATAGTATTCAAATATGATTTCCCCAAGCGCGTGCTGGTATTTTCCGAAGAAAAGATTTTCGTAAATGGGAATGTCCCGGAAGGCGTAGCCGGCCAGGCAGTCCCACATCTTCAGATTCAGCCCGTAAGGGTCGGTGAGAATCTGCGGGTCATTCACCATGCTTTTGAACTCAAAAAGATATTCTTTAAAGAAACGGACAGAGGCCAGAGCAATCAAATGGTCCAGGTTGTCAAAATAACGGTAGATAACCGTGCTGGTGCATTTCATTTCTCTGGCCACTCTCCGGATCTTCACCCCTTCGGGCCCTTCTTCTTTTAGTATATTGTAAGCAACTTCCACGAATTGCTTCTTTCTCTCTAAACTCATGTTCTCCTCCTTTGCCCAATCGGCGGCGCATGAATAGCGGGCAGGCGTTGTGAAAATCAAACCTGCCCGACACGCAAATTACCACCCGCCGTTATAGTCCCTCTCCATCTTCAAGATCTTCCCGGTCTTAGCGTGAATTTTAAACTCGTATTCCACTCTGCCCCGAATCAGCTCCAGCTCATAAACCGGCGCTCCGTCGTCCCAGTCAAATTCCGCTTTTATGACCGTCGCTTTCGGCGCCTTAGAAAGAGCGATCTGCTTCGCCCTGGTTATGCCGATGTAACCGCTGCCGCCCTGGGCGTTTCCGCTTCCTTTGACTGCAGTCAGCTTCCATTCATATTCGATCAGTTTTCCGGTCTTTCCATGGTATTTCAGCGTATAACGCTTGCTGCCCTTATCGGCCTTCGCCTTATAGACCGGAATCCCGTCGTCGTACTTTTTCACCAGACTTAAGATCTTTCCGCCGGGGACCTCTTTTGCCACAAGCTGGCGGCATTTCGCCTTGCTGATCGTCTTCTTGCCGCTGCCTCTTAAAACACGGTATTCCTCCCAGCCGTAGGCCAGCATTTTCCCGTCGGACGCCCGGTAGGTGACATCGTATTCCTTCTTTCCCTTGAGCAGCTGCACCTCGTAAATCAGCGTCCCCTTCTCGTAATCTTTGTCCACTTCCACAATGTCGCCGTTTTTAACGGTCTGCAGCGCCAGATTCGCCGCCTGCTTCATGCTCGTGATCTTTTTCGCGTACACCGGCCCCGCAAACGCCGTCGCCCCCAACGCCGTCAGACAAAACGTAAGAGCAGCCACCGCAAACTTTTTTTGAAATTTCATAGATTTTCTCCTTTCTTAATCAACATTTTACTAAACGTTTGCAAAACGCTCATTCATATCACCTGTACGCCCTGCTTTGCGGCATATTCGCCCCGCGTTCAGTCGGCGCAAACCACGACATAAAGAGGTTTGCAAACATGCTCCGGCTTTTTACCGGATGAAATTGGTTTTCTTTCCTGGTTCTTTTTGGGGCAGGCCGAATTTTTCTTTTCCAAGGGCAATGCTCTTCATCAGAAACGCCATGTTCTTCGCCAGCGTCCGCATGATCTGCAGCCCCTCTTCGTCCTGCGCCGCTTCCTGGGCGTTGTTTCCGTGGATGCTGTTCCAGTACTGACCGGACGCCACCGGCATGCCGGAAATGGTAAAATACTTGTTCAGCTCATCAAAGGTCGCGGACAGCCCGCCCCGTCTGGCGGACACGACGCTGGCGCCCACTTTCATGGTTTTGTCAAAGGGCGCGCTGTAGAACAGCCGGTCCAGAAACGCAATCAGCGTGGCGTTGGCCGAAGCGTAATAAACCGGGCTTCCCACAACCAGGCCGTCGCAGGCCTCGAACTTAGGCGCCGTTTCATTTACCAGATCGTCGAACGCGCATTTGCCATTTTTCCTGCAGGAGCCGCAGGCCACGCAGCCCCGGATGTCTTTATTGCCCACATGGATCATCTCTGTGTCGATGCCCGACTTCTCAAATTCCTGCTGCATCTCCCGCAGCGCCGTGTACGTGCTCCCCTGTGCGTGAGGGCTTCCATTCACCAATAATACTTTCATCCCGCTACACCTCCGTATGTTTTTAGATACCATTATTTTAACGCCCCTTTGCTTTTTTGTCACCTTCTTTTTTCCACGCTTTCATCCAAATTTCCCGCCAAATTCTTTAATGACTTCTTCGCTGTCCCTGTCGGATATGGTTTTGCCTGTGATCTCCTCTATGCAATCCAGCAGCGCCTTCGCCCGGAGAAGGATAAAATGATCGAAATCATCCTCCCTGCAGCACGGCACATCCAGGAAATGGGACGCCAGATAGCCATCCAATACATCAGGGGAAACCTGCCCTTTTGACTCGATTTTTGCCAGATATGCGCTTGGCGCCACGCCGCCGTACAGTTCGCCGAACACGCCGCACCAATACTATTGCTTTATTTTATCCCTGATTTTGGTCACTCGGATTCGGTTGTCCTCAGCCAGCAATGCGCACAGAACGGCCAGCGGAATCAGTTGGGTGGAATAGGGCAGATCCCTGCTCACGAAGATTCTCTCCTCCTGCAAAAATTTCTCCGCCTCCACAAAGCCTTCCGTTAAATCTTCGGCAAAATGCGTTTCTTTTCTCTTTTCCCAATCCTTTCTCAATTCAAAATCATCCATCGCAAAAACCGCTGTCACCAGCTCAAATACTGTAAGCGACACACCACCTGTATTCACGTTTTCAAACACCTGGCAGACGGCCTCTTTCGGCGTTTCTTTCTCCAGCAAAATCACTGGCATTTTATACTGCATCGTCGGCATCACCAGACGGTTATTAAATTCCGTAAACTCCTGGATGATGTTTTGGTCGTAGCCATAAAAGGCGTAATATTTGTTTTGCCATTCCTGTATTTTTACATAGTCAAGAACGATGTTTAACGGGAAGAGCTTTTTTTCAAATTCCTTTTCCTGGGCGGATACATCCAGGTCAATGTTTCTGCCGAAATTCGATGTGACAATCTTTGTTTCAGGGACGGAGATAATCGCCTCCAGCCGATCCGCAGACGCGTCCAGCGCCTTTTCAATGTCTATGTAATAATACCTGGAAATCTCTTTTCCCTTGTCCGTTCTGGTCTGCACCGGCTTTTGGCTATACAGGGCCGCGTAAAGCGAAGTCAGCCTCTGCTGCCCGTCGAGAATCAGCTCCGCAGGCGCCACGCCGCGCGGCTCCACGCCCTCCACAGTCCGATACTTAAATCGAATATTGTCATTTCCGTAGGCCAAAAACATCGCCGCCCCAACGGGAAAACCGCTGGTAACGCTCGAAATCAACGCCCGGATTCTGCCATCGTCCCACACCCAGCCCCGCTGAAAATCCGGAAGCTGGGCTTCTCCCTCGTCAATCGCTTTCATTAAATCCGTAATCTGCCTGTTGTTTGTCTGCGTGTATTTTTCATTCGCTTTGTCTTTGAGGCAAAATATTTTTCAAATATATCTTAAATCCCTATCAATATATTATAAC
>CAOJVE010000086.1 GCA_948444865.1 uncultured Lachnospiraceae bacterium | reverse complement strand
GACAGCCGCCGCCCGATGGGATTACACCCTGTCGGGCGGTTTTTGTCGTTTCACGCCATCTGCCTTATGAGCGGAAAGGGAGTATCCACCGAAAAATCCCCCTTGTGTTTTCGTCGCATGGGTGCAGCCTGTATATCGATCATGCGCTTGTCGCCGCCGCCTTTGCCAGATTCTGTGATCGACGCAGCTTGCGCCGGGGATTCCGTAGCAATGGAGCTTGCGCTGCTGCATTACGACGGCTACATAACCCGCTAAATACCGTTCTGGAAGATACGACGGCATCAAAGGTAATGACGCCGCACACGCTCCGGCACACGTTCTGCGCCAACTTAGGCAATGCGGGTATGAACCCCAAAGCGTTGCAGTATACGCTGAACGATTACGCACACGCAACCTACGCCTCCGCGAGGACTGAAATGGAAAGGCTGGCAGCAAAAATGCCGCAAACCCTCGAAAAATCAAGACTTGGCGGCATTTAAAAACTTATAAGGAGATAGTCAAAAATCCTGTTGGATTTTGTATAAATAATTATAGGAAACCGCGCTCCGGAGGACCGGACGGAGAAATAAACGCATCCCTGCGCTACCTCTCCCAGCGATTCACCGCCCCCAACCGCGTGTGCATGGGCATACTAAACGATATCGGTACAGAAGCCTCTGAAATGCTCCCTCCTACGAAATCGGCGCTTTCGCGGCCCTGCAGCTCCATTTAAAAGAAATGCCCTGCAAATACACATCCACATGTTCCCTGTCATTGACCTCCATCCGATCCAGCAGCCGGCCATAAAACTCCTCGTCAAGCCGGACGCCTCCCAAAAGCTCGTCAACTGTTTTTTTCACCTCTTCCAGAACGCCCGCCTCTGCCAATTCCATGGAAATCACTCTTGAAACCGCCTGGATTACACGCTTTGCCAGCTTCTCCCGCTCAAACGGAAGCTGCCCAAAGACCATGGACAAAATATGGATCGCCTCCTCATTGCGAATGCTCATGCCCGAACAGCCCACGGGATTTCCCGCCGCATCCAAATGCGCTCTGCCATAACTGGCCGCCTGGCCGCAGCGCCACGCTTTGTACCGGCTGCCGTCTTTGCGGGTTTTATAGCGGGCCACATAGCCTGCGCCGCATCTGCCGCATTTGATTTTTCCCGAAAGCGGATAGCGGCCGCTGTATTTCGATTTTCCCTTCTGGGAAAGAGACCGGGCGTCCAAAATGCTGTTTGCTTTGTCAAATAACCGGCGGGAAATAATCGGCTCATGGTGATCCCGGATAATCACAAATTCCTCCTGCCCCCGGTTGTATTTCTTTTCATGGGACAAAAAATCCGGCGTGTAGGTTTTTTTCTGGACCAGATCGCCGCAGTATTTTTCATTGCGCAGAATGCGCAGGATCACCGTGTTCTGCCATTTCTCGGCGCGCATAGGCGAAATTCCCACCTCCAAAAGCTCGCGGGCGATCACATGGGTCCCTTTTCCCTCCTCTGCAAATTTGTGAAAAATCAGGCGGACGATTTTCGCCCCCTCCTCGTTGACAGACATCCGCCCGTCTTTCACGTCGTAGCCCAGCATGCTGCGCCCGAACACAACGCCCCGCTCCATCTGGCGCTTCTGCCCCCATTTCACGCGCTCGGAAGTTTTACGGCTCTCCTCCTGGGCAATCGAAGACAGAATCGCCAGGCGAAGCTCCGCGTCGCCGTCTAAAGTGTCGATGTTGTCGTTCAGAAAAATAACGCCCACGCCGTTCTTTTTTAAGTCGCGTGTATAAAATATACTGTCCAGAGTATTCCTCGCAAAACGGGAAATTTCTTTCGTCACAATCAAATCGAACTCGCCGTTTTTTGCACACGCAATCATGCGGTTAAACGCTTTGCGCTTTTTTGTGTTCGTTCCTGAGATTCCCTCATCCATGTAAATGGCGTCTTTGATACAATTTGATTTTTCCTGTACTTTTTGATTTTTCAATACACTTTGATTTCCGTTCCATCCTTAAAGGTAAAGCGTATATCTTCTTTATCAAAAACTGCCACATATTCAATTAAACTGTACCATAAGCCCTCATCAAATTCAGTAACCAAATCCCCCCGTTTCTGAAGCCCTGCAAGAAACATTTCTATTTTTGCTCTGTGCGCCTGTTTTTCCGCAATAACCTGACTTACTTCATTGAGCCGCTCCTGTGCATTGTCTAACCGATTTTCCAGACCGCTGTATCTTTTCCGGAGCTCTTGCCGCTCAGGAGCAATCCGGGCATTTTCCCCGACGCGCTGCCGCAGCAGTTCCGCCGCCACATTTAATTCCTCCTGAAGCTGTGACCGCTCCGTCTCCAATGACTGCAAATCAAAGAGCGAATCTTTGATGGCGCAAAAGCTCTCAAGAATCTCCTCTTTCTCGATCAGAAGGATATTGACCGCTTTTACAAAAAACTCCCGGATGGCATCTTCGTCCAGATGGGGCGTGGCGCATTTCTCCCCGCCGTCAAATTTATGATTGCACTGCCAGACGGTTTTCCGGTATTTGCTGGTGGAATGCCAGACTTTAGGGCCGTACCAGCCCCCGCAGCAGCCGCATTTTATTTTGCTTGAAAAAGCGCAGACGCAGCTCTGGCGGTTCTTCCCGGGACGCCTGCGCGCCATCTGTTTTTGAACCGCGTCAAATTCCCGCGGGGAAATGATGGCCGGGTGGTTGCCCTCCACATAATACTGCGGAACCTCGCCCTCGTTGACTTTTTTCTTCTTGGAAAGAAAATCGACCGTGTAAACTTTCTGCAAAAGCGCGTCTCCCTTGTATTTTTCGTTGGTGAGAATGCTTTTCACTGTGCCGGAGGCCCATGTCTTTTTGCCGCCCGGCGAGAGGATTCCATCCGCCATCAGTATCTTGGCGATCGCATAAGGCGAACGGCCCTGCAGGAAAAGCCCATAGATCCTGCGCACAATTTTTGCCTGCGCCTCGTTTACCACAAGATTTCCGTCCTCGCCCCTGTCGTAGCCGAGAAACCTTTTAAATGGCACGGTCACTTTTCCATCTGCAAAACGCTTTCTTTGTCCCCAGGTGCAGTTTTCGGAAATGGAACGGCTCTCTTCCTGCGCCAGCGAAGACATGATGGTGAGAAGCAGCTCGCCCTTGCCGTCAAACGTCCAGATATTTTCTTTTTCAAAATAACATTCCACGCCATTTTCTCTCAGCCTGCGGATGGCGGTTAGGCTGTCGACTGTGTTTCTTGCAAAACGGGATACGCTCTTGGTTATGATCAGATCGATGCGCCCCGCAAGGGCGTCCGCCATCATTTTGTTAAAACCGTCGCGCTTCTTTGTATTGCAGCCAGATATGCCTTCGTCCGCGTAAACGGACACAAATTCCCAGTCGTCCCTGCCGTTGATATAATTTATGTAATAATCCACCTGCGCCTCGTAGCTGCTCTTCTGTTCCTCGTGGTCGGTGGAAACGCGGGCGTAGGCGGCAACCCTGCGTTTTTTCTCGCTGCCAAGCGACTCCGACGTGTATCTGCTTTTGGTCGCGGGTATCGTAATCACCTTTTTTGCCATGGCTTTGTCCCTCCTTCCCTGAAACGATGCGCAAGGCCTTTATCCGCCAGCGAGGCGAACGACTCTTAAATCACTCAGGCGTTAAGTCAAAGATTTTCCGGCCAATAATGCGCCCACCATCGGGCGGTATTTTTCGAGCAGAAGCGTATCTATTTTCTCATATTCCTCCTTTGAAATAACGCCCTTTTTAAGCATGGACTTGGCCACAAAAAGGGATGCGCCGTACATTTTTTCCGCCCTGAACTGTTTTTCATCCATTACCGTCACCGCCTTTGAAACGGCTTTTTATGTAACATTCATGGGAGCAGTATTTGCGCTTGGAATTGCCGTAAGCCGTGAAATCCTTCCCACATCCGGCGCAGATAAAAGTATACACGGCTCTTTTTCTTATATGGCCAGGATGTTCATGCCACCATTTTTCCCGGCATTTGCGGCAGCAGAAAATCTTTTTCTTTACGCCCTGCCTCTGATGAATCTCTTTTTCGCATTCCCGGCAAAATCCTTCCTTGGGCTGTTTATCCGATCTTTCAATCTTCATGGCCTTCCCTGCCAGCCCATTTCTCCGGCAGAAGCTTTTGACGGTATCCCTTGATATTCCAAGCTCTTTTCCAATCGCTGTATAGCCGAGCCCCTCCCGCCGAAGCTGTATAATCCGCGTCCTTAGCGCATCTGTCATAAAAACCGCCTCTTCACTACACAAAGATTTATTTTGTCCTGTGTCATTTTATGAATGCCGGGCTTGTCACTATTCGCGCTAAAAAAACGCAGGCGCTGATCAAAATAAATCTCCCCATCCTTTTGATAGGGCGAAAAACCTGTTTCCAAATTTCTGGCAATTTCACCCTGCATATCTTTCCTGATCTTTTTCCTCATGAAATCCGGTGTTCTCGTTAAGTCCATCCATGCACATAGGTTCACAGGGATTTTTGTGCTTTTGCATTTTGTAATCTTTAAAGAATGTTCATGGAACAGGCTTTGTATTTCCTCCCTGCTCAGATTCCGCACATGAGAGGAATCGCGCCATGTTTCAATCTCATCCTCACGCTCCCGTAAGCGTTCTCCCGCCGCTTCCATATCGATCAGCGCCAGCTTTCCCTTCGGCCGAAGCACACGCGCCATCTCCCTGAAAGGCTTCCGTATATCCGTGAAATGGTGGAATGCAAGGCGGGAAATAACAATATCAAAGCGGGCGCCACGTCCAGGCGCGTCACAGATGCCGCATATGGCGCCATGGCACGCCCGGTGGCACAGGTTCCCGCCGCCACTTCAAGCACACAGTCTGTCTTTGAAACGGCTGCCGCCGCCACTGTGTACTCCAGATAATCTTCCGGCGCCTGTTCACGTTCAGCATCGGAATATTCCCGGACGGCGCTGAACCGCTCTGCCCGGATAAACCCTTCAAATCCCGCTTTCCCCACCGCATACCTTCCCGTTTCAATAAAAACCTTTGCCCTCTTGAATTTTGCGCAGAAGGATGACAGCATTTCCCTGACTGCCTTTCCAAGGCTTTCTGTATCAAGTTGTGTATCCTGCCTGGAATACTGGATGCCCATTCCTGCGCCCATATTGATAAAATCCAGTTCCTGTCCCAGAGCCGTCTGAAACTCATCCGCAAGCTGAAACATCCGGCGGTAATATCCTGCCAGGATTTCTGCATCCAGCTCCTGGCTCCTAAGATGGACATGGATGTCGGCAACCCGGATATTCCCACAGCCCTTCCACGCAGGGACAGCATCCAGCGCCTGAACCGTATCGATTCCGAATTTGGATGGATGCCCGCCGCTGCCATGAAATGAAAAATCCGGATTCACCCGCACGCCGACAGGGACGGATGAGCCTTCTTCGCCTGCAATCCTGTTGATGCGCTCCACTTCATCCAGACTGTCCGCAACCAGAACTGCATTTCGGATAGCGCCCCTGATATCTTCATCCGTTTTACCCGGAGCGGAATAATAAATCTCATTCCGGCCAAGCCCATTTGCCGCGCCCATCCGCACCTCGTTCAAGGCTGGCCGCATCCACACCGAATCCCTTTGACAGGATAAAGCTGACTACATCCGGGTTATGGTTCGCCTTCAGCGAATACAAAAAATTTATCCCTGCGAAATCATTTTGAAGCCGGCCTGTGTACTGGTCTATGATTTCCTTGTCATATATGTAAAAGCTGCCATACCGCTTTACCAGCTCCCGTATCCGTTTTTCAGGTATCCGTTTTATCATGCACATCCTCCTTCCCATGCTCCAAAAAGCAGCCTTTCTCATGGGAATAGATCACCCCCACTGCCTGCATATAGGAATAGATAATGACAGTCCCTGCAAATTTCATCCCACGTTTTTTCAAGTCCTTTGATACAGAATCCGATAGAGGGGAACTGACCACGTCATTTTCATAGATGACTTTTTCTTTTGTCCAATGCCAGAGATAATCGGAAAAACTGCCGTATTCCTTTTGTACTTCCCGGAACACGCGGGCATTATTTACGGCGGCTTTTATCTTCAGCCGGTTTCGGATGATCTCCTTATTTCCGCACAGTTCCTCTATCTTTTCCTCCCCGTATGCACAGACTTTCTCCAAGTCAAATCCATCGAACGCTTCCCGGAATGCTTCCCGTTTATTCAGGACGCATTCCCATGAAAGCCCTGCCTGAAAACATTCTAAAATCAGCATTTCAAATAATTTATGGTCGTCATAGACGGGAACTCCCCATTCCTCATCGTGGTAACGCAGATAAGCGTCATTATTTGGATTTGCCCATTTACACCGTTTCCTGCCGTCTTTCCACTCCATTGCCGTATGCCCTCCTTTCTTACCATCTTTTTTTCTTTTCACAGTTTCCACAATTGCTGCAGCCATTGCAGACCATCCGCTGCCCGCAGGTATCGCACTGTTTCCGAAACTGCGGCTTATACTTGTGTCCTTCTGGTATCGGATAGCCCCAGTCATCACATAGCACAAATTCCATCGGCTTTCCCTGAAAATTCATCCCGGATTTATATGCCATTTCACTCTGCACCCGTTTATCTGGCATACGGTAAGTCTTGCCGTCTTTCACAAATACTGTCCCGGTTTCAATAAAACAGAAAGTTACATTAAAATCCATGCACTCTCTGCGCAGAGATTTTACCCAGTCAAAATGGCAGGGGCGCGCGCCGTCATAGTTTTCCCCACCACATTTTACCCGTTCAATCTGGCCGCTTTCCAGATATTTCCGTATACTGACCGGTCCGATAAAAGGCGCGCACATAATCCCTTTGTGTTTAAAGGGAAGCTCCAGAAAAACCGGAATGCGCTCATCTGCCCGGCGCTGGTTTTCGCAGGTGACATTAAAAAACACATTCTCCCACCCGCTGCCCCAGTCGTGAGGAAGGCATTCCCTTACCCGCTGCGGACGTTTGGTAAGCAGAAAGAAAACCACATCTTTCCGCTGCCTTATCATATCCCATGCCTCATCCCTCCATCTGTCGGCTTCTTCCAGAAAAAAATCCGATGTCATACATACCCGCAGCGTTTCACCGCTCTGTATTTTATACCGCCCCTGCCGGTCTTTCTGAATCGGCTTGCGGAATCCCGTTTTCGTTTTATAAATGCGGGAACCGTTCTGGTCCCTTATCCTGTCCAGAAAGTACATATAGCAATGGTCGCATCCCTCGCTGCACTTAACACATCCATGCCAGGGGTTCCATATGTCATGCATGGCAATTCTGTCCTTTCTCTGCTGAAACCTTATTTTTCTTTGTATCGCCGCTAAAAAATACCATACGGAAATATACTGCAATCTTTCCGCCGTACTGGACATTCATACCCACTTTTTCTGCCAACTGAATCCGTACGATCCCGTGGCTTTCGACAGCCATAAGCCGTTCTTTTGGATGGCGGCAGGGAAAGTCTGGACAGACACAGGTTTCACAGATCTCACATCCCGTGGAAAGGATATAAACCGGAACATCCAATACACTTTTCAATTCTCCAGAAATAAAGCGTTCCATAAGCTCCATTTTTCCTTCCAGCAGATGGAATGCCCAGTGATAATACGCAGCCGCCTGCTTTGTAAAATCCTGGTATTCCTTTTTGTCAAAAAACGGCATACGGATATAGGCCGCGTCTTTATAGTTCTGGGTCCAACCGTCCAGTTCCTCCAAGAGATAATCAAGGGTGTCCTCATCGTAATCCTGGTTTCTATAATAGGCTTCCTGCTTTTTCTGGTATTCTTCGCCGGGCATATCCGAATTTTCAATCCAACTGGCCGTGTACCAATCACAACCCGGAAAAGCCTCAAAACACTCCTGATAACGCTCTTTGGGGCCAAGCAGCAAGGTAATACAGTCGTGCGCCTTTGGAATCACCAGTTTGTGGCGTTTGGCGCACAGCCCGGCCGTGGCATTGGCACAGAGGCCGTAGCCCAGCAAAATGGCGTCAAACGTATTTTCATTTTCGTTTCCCGCAATCCCCAGTTTGTTTGTGTGGAAATCCTCCCCGGATTCTATGGCGTCGATTTCTTTTTGCAAAAGTTCATGTAAAATTTCCGGCGTATTATGGCATCTCTGCCGAATCCACGTCACATCCACAATATTGGGGGATAACGATAAAATGTAAGAAAGTTCTCTGGATAATGCTTTACAGGCAATCAGTTTTAATCTCATTTTCTCTTTTTTCCTTTTTCAAAAAGTTTTCTGTGAACCTTTTTCCGGCCGGTCCGTCGGTTTCAGGCATCCGATCGGGAGTGGGGAATCCGAATCGTGCTGGGCATAGTTTTCACGGGGAACCCGTGTATTTTTGTTGGCATAACAGTATTTGCATTCATTCACACAACTGTTCAATCTGAAGGATAAACCCTTTTTCTGAAGCTATCCTGCCAGCAAACTGTCCCATCTCTTATAACGCCGTCCCTTTTGTCGGGACAAAAAACTTTTCCATGTCTGCGCCTTCCAGCGAAAGAAGCTTCTCTTTTTTATCCACTCCTCCCGCATATCCTGTCAGGCTTCCGTCTGAACCGACCACGCGGTGGCATGGCACAACGATGGATATCTCATTATGCCCTACGGCGCCGCCTACCGCCTGTGCAGACATATGGGCGATCCCTTTTTCCTTCGCTACCATTTTTGCCAGTTCCCCGTAGGTAATTGTTTTCCCATATGGGATTTGGAGCAGGAATTTCCATACGATGAGCCTAAAAGGCGTGCCGATCATATGTACAGGCGGCATAAAGTCCGGCTCACGACCGGAAAAATAGATATCCAGCCACCTTTTTGCGGTTCCAAAAACCGGAAGTTCTTTCTCTTCATGCTCCGGGTCAAGGCTGTCCGCATAATATTTTTCCCCATTAAACCAGAGTCCTGTCAAGCCGATTTCGTCGGCGGCAAGCAGAATTCCGCCAACGGATGACTGATAAGTTGTTGTGTACTGCATTTTATTTTCTCCCTTCTGAATTGCCAGTATTTTCATTTATCTGCAAACACATATTTTTCAGCCTTTCAAATACTTCGGCAATCTTACCATATAGCTGAGTCAGGTTCATCCGTATCCCATATGGCGCATGGAACCCATTCCTTCACGCCAATTTTTTCATCCAAAGGCATCCCTGCCATTTGTCAACGCTTGTGCCAGCGCAAGGATACACCTTGATCTGGGCGCAATCACCCCTAATACTCCGAAACGTTCCTCTATGTTATCACTCAAAGCAGAAATATCCTCTGCCGAAGGGAACAGATGCGTAAGCCCGTCAATGCCAGTGGAGACAGGCGTTCCATAGGTTCTGGCAATCTTTCCGGCCAGTGTGCCTGCTGCCTTTACCGCGATCTGCTGCCCTAAAACTGCACGCACGGACATTTCAAAAGAGTCAAAACAGCCTGGGATACGTGTCCCCGGCTCTCAAAGACAGGGCGATACATCGTTCATAGACTGCAGCGTTTCATTTATGCATCCGGGCTGCAGTGCAGATCAAACATCCTGCGTATGCGCGCCAGTATCTGTGGAAGGACGGGAACCAGTGTATCACTGAGAGTATCCATGATCCTGTTTTTTTCTGGATTGTTTTTGATGCATACCCACCCGCAGTTTTTTCTCCCGTTTCTGTCTATGACACAGACGGTGCGCATATAGCATCCATCCTTTACAGTTTCAACTCCTGGGATCGCACGCTGCGCAGCCTTTTTCCTAAGTGCAGTCGGGGAAAGCCCGTAATGCTTCTGGCGCAGTTCATTTAACCTCCGCAGACTTCCAAACCCTGATGCCATTGCCACATCCAGCACAGACAGGTGTCGGTCAAAAGATTTTTAGCGAGCAGTAGCCGGCAGGTCTGCAGATATTGTACCGGCGAAACATGATACTCTTCCATAAAAACCCGCCGCAGATGCCTGTCTGTACAGCCGAGCTGTCCTGCGATTCCTGGAAGGTTCTGTCCGCTGCCGCAATTCTCTTCCAAAAAGTCTGCCGCCTTACGCGCAAGCATAGAGCGTGCATCTGCCACAGAATTTCCAGGCGCAAGTTCCGGGCGGCACAGGAGGCATGGCCTAAAACCTGCCGCTTCTGCCTGTGCTGCCGAAGAAAAGAATGTACAGTTTTCCCGTTTTTCCTGCTTTGCCCGGCATACGGGGCGGCAGTATATTTTAGTCGATGAAATTCCTACAAAAAAACGTCCGTCAAACCGTGTATCCTTAGACTTAAATGCCTCATAAAAGGCATCATCTGATCCTTTCATGGCAGCCCCTCCTTTTCTTCCACTATCAGTATAGCTTATATCTATTTTTAATTCTCGCCGTTTTCGGACATGATATTTTTAAAAATATTTCTCCATGACTTTCTCATGATTGCGAGCGCTGTAGACATTTGATATTTTTAAATAGGGTTCAAATATGAACCCCCATGCCCTGCCAACCACTGTTTTCCCATGCCGCCGATAAGAGCCTTCAAAGCCTGCAAGGGCTTCCGCGCGCATCGAATGTGCCGGAAGCCCTTGTTTTCAGCAGTTTTTCCAATAATCCGTTCATACCCTTTGTATCAACTAAGCAATTTACATTTCGGCAAAAATATCATAAAGCTCCCAGTCCGAATTGCGTTCAATATACTGCCTGAAAAACGTGCACTGATTTTCAAAAGAATTCGCCTGGTCTTCACTGTCCGTGGAAACGCGGCAGTAGGCGGCCACCTTTTTCTTTGCGCGCTGTGCGTTTCGCTTCTGATTTAAGTTCTCATATTGGTCGAGCGTCATAAAAATCCCCTTTCCCCGGTGAAAATCCATGACATTTTATGCACCATGGGCTTGCCACTATTCACGCCCGCTCCCCAAGCCATTGTTTCCCTGTTTACAAGGCCTCTCGTTTGCTACTGCAATCCTTCTATCCACTCCTGAACCTCCGCTTCCGACGCATCGGCGCCAAACCGCTGGCCGGCCTGCCATACGCCGTTGCCCGCCTGTCGGGCCAAATCGTCGCCGCTTTGGCCGATGCCGCTGCCTCCCGACGTGCAAAATGGAACGACCGTAATGCCGTCAAAGTCGTAACTTTCCACGAATGTGCTCAGGATGCGCGGAGCTCCTCCCCACCAGATCGGAAATCCCAGATACAGCGTAGAATAGCCTTCCAGTGAAATGGCTTCGCTCCCGATCTTTGGCCGGGCCTCTGGGTCGTTCATCTCTATGGATGTCCGGCTGTCATCGTCGTTGTAGTCCAGATCCTCCGAAGAATACGCCTGGGCGGGGACGATCTCGTAAATATCTGCATCCGTGATGGCCGCTATTTTCTTTGCCACCTCTTTTGTCGACCCGGTAGCTGAAAAATACGCGACTAAAACGTCTGCCTGGGCGGACGCATTTTCCTGTGCAGGCTGCGCGTCGGACTTCGGATTTTCACTCTTTGCGCACGCGGCCAAAGACAGCGCCAGAAGCAGCGCGAGAATCATTCTTAATTTTTTCACTTTATAGCCTCCTTCTTGCTCGTTTTTCCGACCAATTTTTTATTGACCTTTGGTTGGTTATACTTTAACATTAAAGCTGCGTTTAAAGTCAAGGCATTTTTTCAAAAAATTTTGTGGGATACATAAGAGGAGAAACGAAATGGAAGAAGCGAAATATACGATCAAAGAAGTGGCCGCTATGATGCATGTGCCCGCCAGCACGATCCGCTATTACGACAAAGAGGGACTGCTTCCTTTTGTGAAACGAATGGAATCGGGGTACCGGATTTTTTCCAAAAAAGACGTGGCGACGCTGCGCATTATCAACTGTCTGAAAAAGACGGGAATGCCGCTGAAAGAAATCCGGCAGTTCAGCGGCTGGCTGGAAGAGGGCGACGCCTCTTTGCAGAAAAGGTATGAAATGTTTTTGGAGCGCAAGCAAATCGTGGAAGCGCAGATAGCCAAACTGCAGGAAATCCTGGACACGATTAACCACAAATGCCAGTACTACGAAACGGCAATCGCCGCCGGAACAGAAAAGATCCATCTGCAAAAACAAAATTTCCCCGACGACAACTGC